>JBDLVU010000056.1:0-16507 GCA_039804665.1 Pseudomonadota bacterium
GTGCCGCCCACCTGATCGAAGGTGAGGCTGTGGCAGGTCTGGCAGGCCTGTTCCATTTCCACCGGTTTGAAGCGGGCGCCGCCGGCTTCGGTCTTGTGGCAATCCTGGCAACCTAGGCCGTCGGCGGCGGTGAACTGGCCGGGGCGGCGGTGGACCATCTGGGCAACGCCGTTGGTCTTTGACAGGTGCTGGGCGTGGGTGAACTTCAGCCCGTCATCCTCACGCAAGCCGGGCGTCCACGTGGCGCGGCGCAGCACGGCCTTGTCGCCATCGAAGCCCGACACCAGCATGGGCCGGAACTGCGGATGGGCCGTGCCGAAATCGGCGGCGTCAGAGATCTGTGTGTCGGGCAAGCGGCCTTTCAGTCCATCGTGGCAATCGGTGCAGAATTGCTGCCGGGTGGCAGGCATAGCACCCGCGCCGGTATGCTCGGTGTGACAATCGACACACCTGCCCGCGGGACGATTGAAAGCGGTGGCCACGGCACGCTGGAACGCGGCGAAGCCTGCCGGTTCGCCGCGCGCGCGCAGCAGGCGGGCGGAATCCGCAATGTGCTGGTGCGCATCCTGCGTGTGGCAGGTGAGGCAGGCGTTATCGCGCACGGCCACGAAGGGCTGCACGTGGCAGGCCTGGCAATCGTGGTTGAGGTTCTTGTGCGCGAGGGAAAGGTGGCCGGACGACCACGCCGTGTCGCCGTGGATGCCGGCGGGACGGCGCGCATCCTTGTGGAGCGCGAGCGGCTGATAGGTGGCCCATGACCAGATCGGCACGGCCAGGAACGCCACCAGCATCAGCAGCGCAAAGGTCCACGCCGACATGCGCTTGCCCGGCAGCAGGCCCTTCAGTGTGAAGGCGGTGGAAAGGTCGACGTCTTCAGCGCTTTCCGAAACGGCTTCGACGCGGCGCACGGTGAGCACCGGCACGCCGCTTTCGCCATCGCGCGACAGGGCGATGCGGTGCCCGCCAAAGCCGAGTTCGGCGCCGGTGGCCGGGTCCAGCTCGCGCCGGTTGGTGCTGCGGCCGTCCACGTCGAACGGCTGGTCGCCGATCGATTCGACAACCAGCATGCCGCCGTCCAGCTGCCGGATACGGGCGTGGCGCGGGTCGACGGCAAGATCGGGCAGATGGATGCCCGAGGATGCATCGCGGCCGATTACGATCTCGCTGCCGTCCACCGTGGTGGGGCGGATGATCTCTTCGCCGCTGCTCTTGAGCGCAATCTGGCGGACCAGGAAAGTCATCGGGTGGCCCTTACCAGTAGAAGAAGACGCTGACGACATGCGCAGAAAGCGCGGCGATCAGCGCGAAGGTGACGGGAACGTGGACATAGAGCCAGGCTTGCAGCCACGTTTTCAGCTTCAGGTGCCGGCGCATGCGGCCGAGCATGGCTTCCTTGCGCGTCAGCAGGGCATCGACTTTGTCCGCTGGATCATCGGCCAGCCGCGGCTTGTAGGCGCGCATCCGGCGCAGTTCCGAAGCGGCGAAGCGCGTGGCATCGCGCGGGTAGCGGCCCGTGATGCGGTTCCAGAACGTGCCCGCGAACGGGTCTTCCTCAAGGCTGCGGCCCACCAGCGCGGCGCTTTCCGGATCGAGCGGCTGCGCGGCATCGTGGATCTGGCGGTCCAATGAGCGGATCGCCTCCACCATCTGCTTTTCGGTGATCGCGCCTTCGGCGTCATAGCGGTTTTCCGAAAGCGCGGCGGGCAGCGTGGCATAGACGAACACGCCGAACAGGCCGGAGAGGATGACCAGCATCATCAGCGCCCACGCCAGCGTGTGCACGTTCCAGCCGAAGTCGAACCCCGAATGCAGCGTGCCGACCACGATCAGCAGCAGCCCCAGCCAGACATGCGCGCTGGTCCATGCCTTCAGGCTCCAGCGGCCGGGCGTGATCGCGCGCTTGCGCATGCCCAGCATGGTCAGCCACAGGATCAGCAGCGCGCCCACGGTGCCAAGCGTGTAGCCCAGCCACGTGGAGCCGAAGTGCCCGGACGGCAGCGGCACGAAAATGTAGAGCACGATCAGCGCCAGCGCGAACGCGGCGGAAATCTTCATCCATCGGCTGCCCCGATGGACAAGGAAGCCTTCGTGCGTGCTGGTGCGTTCGCGGCTGGCGCCGGTGCGCGCCCGCTTCGCCGGTGCGGTGCTAGCCATCCCCCTCAGGCCCCTTCGTTTTCGAGCCGCGACACAGTCAGGAATTCATCCGGCGACACGCGGATCGCCGCCCCGGTGGGGCATGCGCGCACGCAGCTCGGCCCGCCCTCGATCCCGGCGCACATGTCGCATTTGATCGCCTTCTTGCGGTCCAGCGCCTCGTCGATGGCAGGATTGCCGGTATATTTCGTGTTCTTCTTTGACCATTTGTAGGGCGGCTCGCCCGGCCCCGGCCCCTTGCCAAAGAGCAACCATTGCAGAAGCGATGGCTTTTTCGGCGGTACCTTGTCCATGCGGATCACGCCATACGGGCAATTCCTCTGGCAGTTGCCGCAGCCGATGCAGGTATCGTCGATGCGCACTTCGCCGTCCGGGCCACGCTTGATCGCGGTGGGCGGGCAATCGGCCATGCAGTGCGGGTGTTCGCAGTGGCGGCAGCTGGTGGGCACATGCAGGTGGGCAAAGCTCTTGCCGGCTTCGCGGTCCAGCCGGGAAAGGCCGTCGTGGCTGTCGGCGCACGCCTTTTCGCAGTTGTCGCAGCCCACGCACAGCCGTTCGTCGATCAGCAGCACGTCGGTCGCTTCGCCAAGGCCTTGCGCCACAAGGAACTTGGCCTGTTCGGAGTAGAGATCGACCACGCCCGAGAAGCTGTCCTTGCGCGATTCGATGAAGGCGTTGACCTGGCGGCGGCCTTCCATGTCCTTGCGCGCGCGTTCGAGCAGTGCCGGTTTGGCCGCGAGCACCCGGGCAAAGGCATCGCCATCGATGCGGATGACCTCGCTCTTGATCGCGGCGCGCACGGTGGCGGTGCGCTGGCCGCCGTCGATCAGCGCCATTTCACCCACATAGGAGCCGGCGGGCAGGTAGGAGAGGAACACCGGCTTTCCGCCGATTTCCTTTTCCACGATCATGGAGCCGACGCGGATGACGAAGACCTCCTTGTCGTCGGCGCCTTCCTTGATGATCGCTTCGCCCGCACGGACCTGCATGATCTTGGCCGTATCGACCACTTCGGTAACGTCGGCCGGGGTCAGGCCCGATCCGAACATCTGCAACAGCTGGCGTTCGGTAGAGATGCGCTCGATCGCGCGGCGGGCGCTGGGCACCTGGCTTTGCAGCTTCAGAGCGGCGTTGCGGCTGATTTCCACGCACACGCAGTCCTCGGCCGCGACGATGGTCGCCCCGCGCCGGCGGCCGGAGATGAGGCCCACTTCGCCGAAGATCGAACCGGTGGGAATGGACACCACCTTGCTGGCGTCGTTCGGGTCGATGCGCACGTGGACAGAGCCATCGGCAATGGCGAACAGCGATGAGCCGGGATCGTTCTTTTCGAACACCGCGGCGCCCTTTGCATAAAAGCGCGCATCGGAATCGAGCATGAATTCGCGCAGCTGCAGCGTGGTCATGCCTTCAAGGATGCTCACCCGCGTGCGCAGGAATTCCAGCCATTCGTTGACCGAACGCTTGCCCGGCAGGCCGGCGAACTTCGCTTCGAGCAGGGGTTCGTCGGCCGGCTTCAGATCGCGGTTGCCGGCGATGAACTCGACCACGTCGTAGCCCTGGTTCATGCAGTGCTTGATCAGCGGATAGCCGGCCAGCGCGCCGATTACGAAAATGCCGGGCGCGGTCGATTCGAACTGCGGCGACAGAGTGGGGAAGGCGAGGCGGTCGTTGCTGGCGAATTCGATGCCGCAGTTTTCCACAAAGGCGCGGGGCGGGGCCGAGCCCATGCGCGCGATGATCCGGTCGCAGCGGATGCGTTCCTCGCCATCGCGGGTGTTGAGCGTGATCCAGCCGGGCTCAACCGCCTTTGTCTCGGTTTCATAGCGGATGGACAGCTTGCCCGCCGCGTCGTCCTCCACCAGTGCCTTGGCGTTGGGCTCCTTGGCGTTGGCGAAGGATTCGCGGACGTTGGCGGACTTCGGATTGCGGTTGAGGATGGTGACGACGTTGCCCTGCGCCGGGTCTTCGGCAAGGCCGCGCGCGTTCTCGATGCCGGCGTCGCCCGTGCCGATCACGATAATGTGCTCGTCAAGGATCGCGGTCGGATCGTCCAGCTGGTAGGTCACGTGGGGCAGGTCGCCGCCGGGGCAGCGCATCAGGTTGGGGTTGCCCTGCGTGCCGATGGCCAGGATCACGTTTTCGGCAAGGATCGTCTCGCCGTTGGTCAGTTGCAGCGCATAAGGCGGAGCGTGGCGCTGGATCTCGGTCTTGGTGGTGGAGCCATCGCGCGCGCGGGTAACGATGGTCTGGACAGATCCGGGGATCGCCTCGCCCGTGCCGCGGATGGCCTTGACCTCGGCGTTGTAAAGCACGTTGATGCCAAGATCGGCGGTGCGGCCGTTCCATTTGGCAAGGATGTCCTCGCGCTTGCCCGCGTCGAATTCCTGATCGGACCGCAGGACCAGCTGCGATGGCGTGGCCATCACATGCTTGCCCTTCTGGTATTTGTAGATCGTGTCGGAAAGGTGGTCGGTCTTTTCCAGCAACACGTGGGAAAGCCCGCGCGCCGCCGCACGGCTCGCCGCGCTCATGCCCGCCGGGCCTGAACCGATGATCACCACCTTGTAGACTTCGCTCACCGCCGCGTGCCCCTAGCATCACGAAGGATGGCGGCTCTTGTACGGCCCCCTGTTTCCCCCAAAGACTTTCTTTTGCGCGACCTCTTATAGACGCGGCGACCTTAGCCGATGGCGGGCGCAATTCTAGCCGCAATTTCTACGAATGGTCGTGGGTGCGCGCGGCGCTTGCCATGGGCGGGCGCGGCGGGATATGCCGCGCGCAACAGATGGGCGCCGCCATGCACGCGGGGCCTGAGGAGTTTGCAATGAACGAGGCCCAATCCGCAACCACGCAATCCGGCGCGCCGGATGCGACCGGTGCGGGTGCAACGCCGCAGCGTACCGGCGTGGCGGGCAAGGTTCTGCTGGCGGCGGCGGGCGTGCTCGCGCTGGGGGCAGGGGGCCTCGCCATCTATCGCGGGCAAAAGGAAGAAGTGGCTGCCGTGGCCACAGTCGCTCCGCCCGTGCCCAGCGAAAGCCAGGCGCCCTCGGTCGACGATGTGATCGCCAAGCTGGAAACCCGGCTGAAGGACAAGCCCGACGATGCCGAGGGCTGGCGCATGCTTGGCTGGTCCTATTTCCAGACCGAACGTTATGCCGAGGCGGCAACCGCGCTGAAAAAGGCGACGAAGCTCGATCCCACCCATGCCGAGACGTTCTCGTTCCTGGGCGAGGCGCTGGTTCTGGCTAGCGACAAGGAAGGACGCATTCCGCCTGATGCGCGCGCGGCGTTCGACAAGGCGATCAAGCTGGACCCCAAGGATGCGCGGGCGCGCTATTTCCGCGCGGTGGCGATGGATCTTTCGGGCCAGCATCGGCGTGCCATCGATTCGTGGTTTGCGCTGCTGAAGGACACGCCGTCCGACGCGCCTTATGCCGACGACATCCGTAAAGTGATTCGCACCGTTGGCGCGAAACACAAGATCGAGGTGGAAAAGCGGCTGGCCGAGGCACAGTTCGCAGCGCCGCAGAATGGCATGGCCACCGATGGGGCCAAGGTTGCCACCGCCGGAATTCCCGGGCCCACCAGCGAACAGTTGAAGGCCGCGCAAGGCTTGCCGAAGGGCCAGCAGGAAGCGATGATCCGGTCGATGGTGGACGGGCTGGACGCCAAATTACGGCAGAATCCCGCCAATTCCGACGGGTGGATCATGCTGATGCGCAGCCGTATGCAACTGGGCGAACCGAAGAAGGCGGCACTGGCGCTGAGCGATGCGCTGGCCGCGTTCCGCAACGATCAGGGCACTGCGCGAAAGCTGCGCGAGGCGGCTGCAAGCATCGGCGTGCCGGGGGCCTGACGGATACTACTGATGTCCTTAAGGTCGGATGGCTCTCCACTCGATGCTTACGCTAAATTAACCTTTCATGTTCATTGGTCCTATGGTTAATGGCGAGCAAGACCCCTTGAAGGGGGGTTAATGCCAGCCGGGGAATGGCAAGAAGGGGCACTCCATGCGCGTTCTGTTGATCGAGGACGAGCCGACCACCGCGAAAGCGATCGAGCTCATGCTCACCACCGAGGGCTTCAATGTCTACTCGACCGATCTGGGCGAGGAAGGCCTCGATCTCGGTAAGCTGTACGATTACGACATCATTCTGCTGGACCTGAACCTGCCCGACATGCACGGGTACGACGTTCTCAAGAAGCTGCGCGTCGCCAAGGTGCAGACGCCGGTGCTGATCCTTTCGGGCATTTCCGAAATGGACAGCAAGGTCCGCTCGTTCGGTTTTGGTGCCGACGATTATGTGACCAAGCCTTTCCACCGCGAGGAACTGATCGCCCGCATCCACGCCGTGGTGCGTCGGTCCAAGGGCCATTCGCAGTCGGTCATCCGCACGGGTAAGCTTTCGGTCAACCTCGATGCCAAGACGGTCGAGGTCGATGGTGCCCGCGTGCATCTGACCGGCAAGGAATACGCGATGCTCGAGCTGCTTTCGCTGCGCAAGGGCACCACGCTGACCAAGGAAATGTTCCTGAACCACCTTTATGGCGGCATGGACGAACCCGAACTCAAGATCATCGACGTGTTCATCTGCAAGCTGCGCAAGAAGCTGGCACATGCCTGCGGTGGTGAAAACTACATCGAGACCGTTTGGGGCCGTGGCTATGTGCTGCGCGATCCGGACGACATGAGCGCGATCGAGGCGGCCTGAATCCGGTGCGACCGCGGCGGGTTTTCGCCCGCGCGCGGTTTCAGATCAGGAAGTCCGTCGGGGCGAGCGCCGCATGGTTTTCGATCATGGCAACCAGCACTTGCGCATGATCGCCGGTGCCGTCGGGATCATACCACAGGGCGCCGCTCGCGGCATCGTAGATCACGCGCTGCGCCGCAGAGGTGGCGGAAGTGCCCTCTCCCAAAAGGCCCGGGGCAAGGCCTGACGCGCTGCCGGCGAGTGCCGGGAAAAGCGCGTAAGGCAGTTGGATCCGGTCCTGTCCGCTCGTGAAATCGGTGATGTGCATCACGCCGTTGGCGCGGCGCGTCAACGAAAACGTGTCGGCACCCTGACCGCCGGTCACGGTATCCACGCCGCCCCCACCATAAAGGACATTGGCCCCGGAATTGCCGACCATCGTCTCGTCGGCCACCGTACCGCGTGCCCAAAGGTCTGCGGTTCCGGCCAGTTTCAGCACCTCGACATTCAGCGGCATGGTCCTGCTCACCGTGGCCATGACAGTGTCGCGGCCGCCCCCGGCGATCTCGATCACCTGATCCAGCGGATTGTCGACCACGAACGTGTCGTCGCCCGCACCGCCATTCATGCGGTCGGCTCCGACCCCGCCGAGCAGGCGGTCGTTGCCGTCCATGCCCGAGAGCACATCATCGCCGCGCCCGCCGCTCAGCCGATTGGCGCCGGCGTTTCCGACAATCGTGTTGTTGCCCGAAGTGCCTGTTGCGTCGATCGCGGCCGTGCCCGTCTGCACCAGCGTTTCAACATGCGCGGGCACCGTGAAGCTGACCGAGGTGTAGACCGTGTCGTTGCCGCCCAGGGTCCGTTCGATCACCGCATCGCCGGGGTTGTCGACCACGAACGTGTCGTCGCCGTTGCCGCCGGTCATCCGGTCGGCACCCGATCCGCCATCGAGCCGGTCATCGCCCAGCCCGCCGATCAAAACGTCGTCCTGGGACCCGCCGCCGATGATGTCGTTGCCCGGTCCGCCAAGGATGGTGTCGTTGCCTTCCCAGCCCAGCACGATGTCGTCGCCGGGCCCCGCATCGGCAAAATCGTTGTGCTGGCCCAGATCGATCCGGTCGTTGCCGGCGCCGGACAAGACCCGATCGTCGTTGCCGTTGGTGGTGATCGTATCGTTGCCGCTGCCCGTGACCACAATGTCGTCGCCGCTCTGCGTGACGATGCCCGCGTCCTTGGTGGTCTCCGGGTGGACCCAGCTGACATCGGCGTAGGGAGGACCGTGAAAGATCACCCGCGTATCGTCGCTGCCGACATAGGTCGGCCCGAGGTGATTGTCGTAGGCAATTTCCGGCACCGAGACGCCGGCGCGCGCGAAAAAGGCGTTGGCGATCCCCTCACGCGTGGGTTTGTCGTAGTGAAACTGGTCCCAGCGCGCGCCGCCGACGGTGTCGATGGAGATCAGGTGGTCCCCTGCGGCCACCACCGCCAGCTGCGCGTTGCGCACCGTGCCGGAATCCATCAGCAGGCTCACCGCAAACAGCGACTGCGACTGGCCGATCACGGCGCGATAATCGGCGATGAATGTCGCCAGCTGCGTGTCATAGCGCGATGCGTTGGGTTCCGACGCGTCGCTTTCGCCCTGTATCCACAGCGTCACGACTACTGGCCTGTTGCCCGATGCGACCACCCTCGCCTCTGCATCGAGGACCGCCTTGACCAGCGCGTCATAAAGTTCGCCGGACGAGGCCGGATCCCAATCCAGCCCGTTCTTTGCGAAGAGCGATGTGCCGCCTACCGCGACCTTGACCAGTTCGAAGGCCGGTCCCTGCGCGCTCGCCAGTTCGAACAGACGGTTGTCGACTCCCGCCATCGCCGCGTTCGATTGGCCGGCAAGCACGATGATCGGGATCGAAGTCATCGGAATTTTCGCCGTAAATTGAACCAATTGCAAAACCTAGATCACGCTCTGAACGGTGACAAGCGGATGCTCGTGCCAATGTGGCGGTACTGCGCCGCGGCATCGGGCACATGCCGCCGCCGCTTGCCAAGCCGGCGCCGCGCTGCCATCGGTGCCCGCCATGACAGCCTACAAATCCGGCGATCCGACCACGCTCAACCGCCTTTATGGCCGCGCCAAGGGCAAGCCGTTGCGGCAGGGCCAGCAGGCGCTGGTGGACAACCTGCTGCCCCAGATCGCGGTGCCGGCCGAAGGCCCGGTGACGGCAGAGGGCCTGTTCGGCCACGATTGCCCGCTGCACTTCGAGATCGGCTTCGGCGGCGGCGAACACATGGCCTTCCGCGCCGACATGTTGCCTGACCACGGCTTCATCGGCGCCGAACCGTTCCTCAACGGCGTGGCGCAGGCGCTGACCCACGTGGACGGGGACGGCGGCACGCACGCGCCCTTGCGCAACGTGCGCATCCATCACGGCGATGCGCTGGAAGTGCTGGCGCGCATTCCGGACGGGGCGCTTTCGTTCCTCTATCTGCTCCACCCCGATCCCTGGCCCAAGGCGCGCCATGCCAAGCGGCGCATGATGAACGACGGACCGGTGGACCTGATTGCGCGCAAGTTGAAGCCGGGCGGCGAGTTCCGCTTCGGCACCGACCATGCCGTCTACCTGCGCCACGCGCTGATGGTCATGCGTCGGCACGGCCACCAGTTCGAATGGCTGGCGCAGAAGGCGGAGGATTTCCAGAAACGCCCCGCAGGGTGGCCGGAAACGCGCTATGAGGCGAAGGCGCGCAATGTCTATGGCCACGAAGTCTGGTACTTCCGCTATCGCCGCACCGATTCGTGAACCGATTGCCGCGTGCCGGCAACGAAATGGTTAGCGAGCCTGCCGCCCCCCGCGCGCGGCAATGCTTGCGCGATACGCGCATTAACCATTTAACGCGATGCTAACCAACGGGGCCTAGCGTGCCTGGCGTGGGTTCCGGCGATGTCCGACCCGTCGCTGGAGTCGCGTCATGTCGAATTGCCGTACCGCGCAAGTGATGCTCGCCGAACTGCGCGAGTTTGCCGGCTTCACCCCGTGCGAGCAGCGCTATATCCGGCGCAGCCTCGATGTCGGGCTGGGGCGGGCGGATGCCTTTCAGTTGTGGGCGCGCGATGGCGTGGAAACCGCCTCGATCCGCGCGCAGTACGTCGTTTATCAGGACCTCAAGGTGCTGCGGCGCGATATCCCCGAGGCGCTCGGGCTGGACAGCGTGGAGCGTGCCATGGGGCCGTTGCTGCGCATGACCACCTTCGATCTGGCGCAGGAACGGTTGACCAGCTTCTGCGCCTATCGCTTTCTGTACGAACGGCTGCTGGGCGCTGAAGTGCGGCCATGGCTGCCGGGGGCGTTCTGCGGCGCGGCGGCCCTGCCGCAAATCCGCCCGGAACAGCGCAAGCACCTGCTGCAATCGATCAGCGAAGCCGCCGCGACCGCGCCGGGCTGGTCCACGCGCGAACCGGTGTTCTATCCCGAATTCGTTGAGCTGGAAGTCGCCTGAAGGGGCGGCGACCGGGGTTTCAACCGGCCGCGCGGCGTCGCGTTTCGTCCGATGCGGCCAGTGATTCCGCCGCCTGTGGGCGCGCGATCAGGTAGCCCTGGATCTGCGTGCAGCCGTGCAGGCGCAGACGTTCGAGCTGCTCGATCGTCTCCACGCCCTCTGCCGTGATGACCATGCCCAGATCGCCGGCCAGCGTGACCATCGCGCTGACGATCGCCTGGCAGTCCTCGCGTTCCTCGATGCCTTCGATGAAGCAGCGGTCGATCTTGATCTTGTCGAAGGGGAAGGTGCGCAGGTAGTTCAGTGATGAATAGCCGGTGCCGAAATCGTCCAGCGAAATCCGCACGCCCAGATTGCGCAGGCGGTGCAGCGTGGCGATGTTCTCCTCGGTGTCCTGCAACAGCACGTTTTCGGTGATTTCCAGCTCCAGCCGGTCGGCCGCAATGCCCGCCCCGGCAAGCGCGCGCACCACGCACGGCAACAGGCCGGAATCGCGCAACTGCGCGGGCGACAGGTTGACGGCCACGCGCACCGGCGCGGGCCACCGCGCGGCGGCGCGGGTGGCGGCCTGGAGCACCCATTGCCCCAGCGCCACGATCAGGCCGGTGTCTTCGGCCATGTCGATGAAGGCACCGGGCAGCATCATGCCCCGCGTCGGATGGTTCCAGCGGATCAGCGCTTCATAACATTCGGCCTCGCCGGTCTCGATATCCACTTGCGGCTGGTAGAACAGCTCGAACTCGCCGCGTGCCAGACCTTCGCGCATGTCGATTTCCAGCTCGCGCCGGTCGCGTGCATCGGATTCCATGTCCGCCGTGTAGTGGACCATGCGGCTGCGGCCCTGCCCTTTCGCGCCATAGAGCGCGAGGTCGGCCATCTTCATCACCTCGCTCGCTTCCAGGCAATCGGGCGGCGCCAGTGCGATGCCCACGCTGGCCGATGTCAGCACGCGGTGCTGTTCCAGCAGGAACGGCTCGGTCAGCATGGCAATTACCCGGGCGGCGATGGTTTCGGCGCGGGCGCGGGGCGTGCCTGTGCAAACCAGCACGGCAAATTCGTCGCCGCCCAGCCGGGCGACCAGCCCATCGGCACCCACCGCCTGCTCGATCCGCCGGGCGACCTGTCGCAACAGCAGATCGCCGGCCGGGTGGCCCAGCGTGTCGTTCACCGCCTTGAACCGGTCCAGGTCAAGGCACAGCACCGCCACGTCCTCGCCCGTCGCAACGCGGCGACCGAGCGCGCGTTGCAGGCATTCGTTGAACTGGAAGCGGTTGGCCAGGTCGGTCAGCCCGTCATAGTGGGCCATGTAGTTGATGCGCGCCTCGGCCCGTTTTTGCGCGGTCACGTCTGAGGCGACGCCATGCATCTCGCCATTGTCGAGCGCCCGGCCGGACAGTGTCCACCAGCGTTCCTCGCCGTCGATGGACAATGCCAGCGTCAGGTTGCGAAACGAACGGTGCGTGGCCAGGTGATCTTCGAGCTGCGCGCGCTCCGGCCCGCGTTCGAACAGGCTAGCGAACGGACAGCCGGCGAGACCCTCCGCTTGCAGCCCCGCCGCTTCGCGGAAACGCGGGCCCGGCAAGAACACCCGCCCTTGCGCATCGACGCGCCATAGCCAGTCCGCCGCCTGCTCCTGAAAGTCGTTGAGCACCAGCCGGACCATCTCGATCGACAGGCGCTGGCCCTCGCGCGCTTCGAATTCGGCGATGAACTGCTTTTCCCGGTCGAGCGTGGCAAGGATGATCAGAGCCGCGTAGATCGCCGTGAGAATGCCGATCACCAGCGTGTGAGCCGGCCCCATGAAGATCGTCCACGCGATCATGCCGCAGGCGATGCCGGGGATGACCACGGCAAGGGTGGCCGTGGCGCAGGCGCCCTTGGACGAATTGATCGCACCGATCACCCCGGCGCCGATGACCATCGTCACGCAAAACAGAACGGCGTCGTGGGTCAGCGCTGCTGCAACCACCGGCATGCCCCAGCCGATGCCGCTCAGCAGCGACAGCAGGACCAGCGGTGTTCTGGCCTTTTGCAGCCAACCTGTATCGAGCCGGTTCCATCGCCACTGGCGGTACAGCAGGCAAAAACCGGCCATCGGCCCCAGCAGCAGCGCCATCCACACGAGGATGAAAGCGTGCGACGAAAACGGCCAGAGCAGCACTGCGTAAAACAGGATCGCGGGAAAACCGCCCAGCAGCGCGCGTGGCATATGCCGGAAATCGTCGCTGACGGGTTCCAGGCGACCTCGCACGCTGTCGGCGCGAATGTTCGCATAGGCGGCACCGTCCACGTCGTAGCTCCTCCAGTTGATGCCATTTTGGCGAAAACTGGTGAAGCGGCCGGTAACGATCGCTACGCGTGAATGGCGCTGGGGCCGGTTACGCCTTGTAAAGCGCGTCGATCCGCGCGCCATAGCGTTCGCGGATCTTGTGGCGACGAATCTTGAGGCTCGGCGTCATCTCCTCGTTGTCGATGGAGAAGGCTTCGTCGGCGAAGGTGAACTGACGGACCTTTTCAGTGACCGAAAGATCCTTGTTCACCCGGTCTACCGCCGCGCGGATGGCGTTGCGGAAGGCGGGCAGGTCCTGCAATTCCTTGAAATCAAAGTGTTCGTGCTGCGCGCGCGCCCATTCCAGCGCCCAGTCGGGATCGGGCACGATCAGCCCCACGATGTAGGGCCGCTTGTCGCCGCTGACCATCGCCTGCGCGATTTCGGGCTGAAGCGTCAGCATTCCCTCGATCTTCTGGGGGGAAACATTGTCGCCCTTGTCGTTGACGATCATGTCCTTCTTGCGATCGGTGATGACGATCCGGCCCCTGGCGTCGAGATGCCCGATATCGCCGGTGTGCAGCCAGCCGGCCTGCGGCCCGGTGCGCGGAATGGCACGCGCGGTCTCTGCCTCGTTCTGCCAATAGCCGTGAGTCACCAGCTCGCCGCGCACCAGAATTTCGCCATCCGGCGCGATCTGAACCTCAACGCCCTTCATCGGCGGGCCGACCGTGTCCATCTTCAGGCCCACCGAAGGCCGGTTGCACGAAATGACCGGCCCCGATTCGGTCTGGCCATAGCCTTGCAGCATGGTCAGGCCCATCGCATCGAAGAACACACCGACATCCGGGTTGAGCGGCGCCCCGCCCGAAACCATCGCCTTGATCCGGCCGCCAAAGCGGGCGCGGATCTTGGGCCGCAGCGTGCGTTCCAGGATCGCGTCCATCGGCATGTCGATGATCCGCCCCTTGCCCCCGGACTTGCGCGCGCCGATGGCCAGCGCGCGGTCCATCAGGTAGCCCGCCAGCTTGCCCTGCTTTTCCACCTGCTTGATGATGCGCGTGCGCAGCACTTCGAACAGGCGCGGCACCACCACCATAATCGTGGGGCGCGTTTCCTCGATGTTGCTGGCCAGCTTGTCGAGCCCTTCGGAATAGAAGATCTGCGCCCCCATGCCGATTGGCAGGAACTGGCCGCCGGTGTGTTCATAGGCGTGGCTCAGCGGCAGGAACGACAGGAACACTTCGTCATCCCAGCCGAAATCGTCGGCCAGGATGTGCGCTGCGCCGTCCACGTTGCATAGGATCGCGCCGTGGTGCTGGCGCACGCCGCGCGGCGCGCCGCCGGTGCCGCTGGTGTAGATGATGCAAGCCAGATCGTCGCGGCCGATCCCGGCAATGCGCTTGTCCACTTCGGCGCGCGCCAGGGCGGCATCGCCGCTCACCATGTCGCGCCAGTCGTGGAACGAAAGCGTGCCCGATTGCATCCGGCGCAGCGGTTCCATGCCGATGATGAATTCCGCGCAGGGCGCGTGGAGCGCGGCGGCGAGCAGCGGTTGTGCCAGCTTCGGCGTGGAGACGATGACCGCGCGCGCGCCGGAATTTTCAAGGATGTGCAGGTGATCGCGTTCGGTATTGGTGGTGTAGGTCGGCACGGTCACCAGCCCGGCCGCCATGATTCCAAGGTCTGCGATGCACCATTCCGGCCGGTTTTCCGATACCAGCGCCACCCGGTCGCCGGGGTTCAGCCCCAGCGCGCGCAACGATTGCGCCAGCAGGCAGACTTCATCGGCCACCTGCGCCCAAGACCGGGCGTGCCACTGGCCATCGTGCCTCGCCGAAAGGAACGGGGCATTCCCGCGTTCCTTCGCACGCGCCAGAAACATGGCCACGAGGTTCGGAAACGCGGCAAAATCGGAAAGCTGCACCCTTTGTTCCCCCATCCATCCGACGTGCGAAAAAGACGCCGGCAGATCGTTTGCGGGCAAGACTAGGGCGGTGATTCCTTTACGGCAAGCGCGGGTTCATGGCGTCACACTGGCGCCTTCGCTGCGCGGATCGGCCGCGCCGCGCCAGCCGGTGCCAACACGCTCCACCGCGTTGGCCTTAAGCCGCAGCGGCAGCGCGCGCACATCGGTGTGGCCCAGTGCGGTCAGCGCCGGTATCATCGCCTCGAGCGGGGTTCCTGCCTCCACGGCCAGCCCGTCGCCCATCGGCATAACCACGCCAAGGCCCAGCGCCTCACGCGCGGAAAGGCCCCAGTCGAGCGTGCCGACGATCACGCGGATGACCTGCGCGGGGATGGTCACCCCACCTGCACCCCCGGCGGCGAGCCGCAGGTGCCCGTCCGGGCCATAGACCACCACCGGGCTCATCGAACTGCGTGGCCGCTTGCCGCCTTCGACCCGGTTGGCAAAGGGTTTGCCATCGCGTTCGGGCACGATGCTGAAATCGGTCAGCTCGTTGTTGAGGTAATAGCCGTTGGCCACGAGGCCCGAACCGAATCCGCTTTCCACCGTGGAGGTATAGCTGGCGACATTGCCGGCGCGGTCCACCGCCACGAAATGGGTCGTGCCGTGCTCTTCGATCGGCGCGGCCATGGCGTAAGTCGTGACGGCACCGGCGGGCGCGCCCGGCAGCGCGGCGGGCAGCGTGCCTTTTTCCGAGATGAGGGCTGAGCGGCCTGCGATGTACGTGGGATCGATCAGGCCAGCCGTGGGCACGGATACGTGATCGGGATCGGCAACGAACCGGTCCCGGTCGGCAAAGGCCAGCCGCTCGCTTTCGGCGATCAGGTGCCAGGCGACGGGCGAGGCCGGGCCCATTGCCTTCAGATCGAAACGTTCGAGCTGGCCCAGCGCCTGCAGCACGATGATGCCGCCGGCCGAAGGCGGCCCCATCGAGCAGATTCGCCATGCGCGGTAGTGGCCGCACACCGGCGGGCGCTCGATCGCGCGATAGGCGGCGATGTCGGCCGTGGTCATCGGCGCCGGATTGCGCGGGGCGGTGCCCACTTTCGCGGCGATGGTCGTTGCGTTGTCGCCGTCATAGAACGCGTCCGCCCCGCGTGCGGCAACGCGCGCAAGGATCGCGGCCAGCGCCGGGTTGCGCACCACGGTTCCCACCGGCAGCGGATTGCCCGTCGCATCGAAGAACAGCGCACGGCCCGCCGGATCGAGCGCCGCGGTTTCCTTGTACAAGGCCAGCGATGCGGCAAGGCGCGGGGTGATGGCAAAGCCGTCGCGCGCAAGGCGGATCGCGGGTTCGAACAGCGTGCGCCACGCCAGCTTGCCGTGCTTGCCATGCGCCAGCGCGGCAAGGCGGAGGTTGCCCGGCACGCCCACGCTGCGTCCGCCGGGGATGGCATCGCGCACCGCCATCGGCTGCCCATCGCGATAGAACCACGTTGGCGTGGCGGCGGCGGGTGCCGTTTCGCGTCCGTCGATGCTGTCCACGACGCCCGCCGAATCGCCGGTGACGAGGAAGCCCCCACCGCCGATGCCGGAACTTTGCGGCTCGACCACGCCCAGCGCCAGCATCGTGGCGATCGCGGCGTCGGTGGCCGAACCGCCCAGCCGCAGCATCTGCGCCCCGGCATCGGCCGCGCGCGGATCTGCGGCGGAAACAACGCCCGCGCCTTCATCATGCAGCGCGGGCGGCGGCGGCGATGCCCCCATTTGCGGCGGTGGAACACAGGCGGCGGGCAGCAGCAGGGCCAGCGCGGCGAAAGGGGCGGTCAGGCGGGGCATGGCCCCAAGGCTATTCCGTGCCGACCGCCTCGGCAATGCTGGTAAGCCCATGCTCCCGCACCTTTTTGGCAAGGCCGCTGACGATCCGCCCGGCAAGGCCCGGCCCGTGATAGACCAGCGCGCTGTAAAGCTGGACGAGGCTGG
>JBDLVU010000057.1:0-15846 GCA_039804665.1 Pseudomonadota bacterium
TCACGTATTCCTCGCCCGGCCCTTCCTGCAACGCCACAAAGCTGGCGGGCGGCAATTGCGCGCCCCCGCCACCACCGGCGCATCCGGTCAGCGCAAGGCTGGCAAGCGCGGTGCCAGCGAAAAAGCGGGCAAGGCGGCAATCGATAGGCATTGGCAATCCTTCACGGCGGACCGGAATTGCGTCCCCACCTGTCCCGTGGCGGGACCGGAGAGACACGCGGCTTCACCCTGCGCTATCGCCAGAAAGGGTGAAGATACCGTTAGCCTTGATGCCAAGATGCCTTGAAGCAAAGCGCCATTCCGGACCGGTCCCGTTACGGGACAGCCCCAAAAGTAGCCGTTAACGCTCTGGATCGACTAGGATTTCCGCAGCAGGCCCCTGCCCCAGGAACATCATCGGGCTGGCCGTCGCGCCATAGGCTCCGGCGCAGAACACCGCCACCAGATCGCCCTCGTCCGCATGCGGGAATCCGGCCTTGTCGGCCAGCCGGTCCAGCGGCGTGCACAGGCACCCGACCACGCTGGCTTCCTCCTCCACCTCGGCACCAAACCGGCTGGCAATCGCCACCGGATAGTTGCGCCGCACCACGGTGCCAAAGTTGCCGCTGGCCGCCAGCTGGTGATGCAGCCCGCCATCGGTCACAAGGTAGGTCTCGCCATGGCTTTCCTTGCGGTCAACGATCCGCGTCAGGTAAACCCCCGCCTCGCCCACCAGATAGCGTCCCAGTTCAATGCAGAACTCGGTTTCGCGCAGCACCGGCGGCAAGCTCTCGAACCGATCGCCCAGCGCCGCCCCCACGGCTTCCACGTCCACCGGCTTGTCGCCCGGGAAATAGGGAATGCCAAAGCCGCCGCCCAGATTGCACTTCGGCAGCGGCACGCCCGCTTCTTCCGCCAGCCGCGCCGCCAGTTCCAGCGCCTGCCCCTGCGTCTCGGCAATCGCACCGGCGTCCAGCGCCTGGCTGCCCGCAAAGATGTGGAAACCGCGCCAGTCGCACCCGGCCTCCACCAGCCTGCGCGCCAGCGCCGGCACCTGGTCGGCATCCACGCCAAACGGCTTCGCCCCGCCGCCCATCTTCATGCCCGATCCCTGCAAGGTGAATGCCGGATTCACCCGGATCGCCAGCCGTGGCGTCACCCCCAGCCGCGCGGCAATGTCCATCGCCCGCTCCGCCTCTCGCGCGGATTCCAGATTCAGCGTCACGCCCCGCGCCAACGCGGCTTCCAGCTCCGCATCCCGCTTGCCCGGTCCGGCAAAGCTGATGCGCAGGGGATCGATTCCCACTGCCTCGGCCAGCGAAAGTTCCCCGCCCGATGCAATGTCGAAACCATCGACAAGCCCGGCCATCACCGCCAGCAGCGGCCCATAGGGATTGGCCTTCACCGCGTAATGCAGCCGCAACCGCGCCGGCATTGCGGCGCGCAAACGCGCCACCCGGCCCCGCAGCAGCCCGGCATCATAGACGAACAATGGCGTCCGCCCGGCCTGCGCCACCAGCGCGCTCGCCTTGTGCCCGGCAATCGCCAGTTCGCCATCTATTGCGGCAAACCCGTCCGGTATCGGCCCCAGCGGCTTCATGCCTCCAACCCCTCTCGCAATTGCGCCGCCAGCGCCACCCGGTCCAGCTTTCCATTCGGGCTCACCGGCAGGCTTTCGCGCCAGTGCACCACCTTGGGCACCATGAAATTGGGCAGTTCCCGCACCAGCCGCGCGCGCAATTCCTCGGCGTTCGCCTGATCCCCGCGTACCACCAGATGAATCGCCTGCCCCAGCGCCGCATCGGGCAGGCCCAGCGCCACCGCCTCCGCCACCAGCCCGGTCGCCACGGCGGCGTCCTCCACTTCCTGCGGGCTGACGCGATTGCCGCTGGTCTTGATCATCGCATCGCGGCGTCCAACGAAATGCAGCAATCCCCGGGCATCGCGCCGCACCCGGTCGCCAGACCATACCGCGATCCCGCCATAGCGCGAAAAGGACGGTGCCGGGCGAAAGCGTTCGGCTGTTCGTTCGGCGTCCTGCCAGTACCCTTGCGCCACCAGCGGGCCGGCGTGGACCAGTTCGCCTTCCTGATCCGGCAGGGCTTCGTTGCCGTCGTCTGCCACCACCTTGACCTCGGCAAAGGGGATCTCGGTCCCGATAGAGGTGGGTTCGGTGTCGATCAACCGGGGTTCAAGAAACGTCGACCGAAACGCCTCGGTCAGTCCGTACATCGCAAAAATATCGGCCTGCGGGAACAACTTGCGCAACGATTTGACCAACCCCGGGGTCAAAGCGCCGCCCGAATTGGTCAATCGCCGCAATTGCCCCGCCACCGCCTCGGGCCATGCCTGCTCCACCAGTTGCACCCACAACGGCGGCACTGCCGCAATGGTAGTGATGCCGAACCGCTCCACCGCCTTCACCACGTCGCGCGGGGTCAGGTAATCCAGCGGCGCCACCGCCGCGCCTGCATACCACGTTGATAACAACTGGTTCTGCCCGTAATCGAACGCCAACGGCAGCACGCCCAGCACGCGGTCCTGCGCTGACAGCTTCAGGTAGTGCGCCACGCTGACCGCGCCCAGCCACAGGTTGGCGTTGCTCAGCATCACCCCCTTGGGCCGTCCGGTCGATCCGCTGGTATAAAGGATCGCAGCCAGATCGTCCGCCGCGCCCGAAGAAAGGCCAAGCGGATCAAGCGCTTCGGCCGCACTCCACACATCGCCTTCCGGCACGGGCGCCGGCGCATCGCCCGGCTCCAGCGTATCCAGCCGCGCCCTGTTGGCAATCAGCAGCCGCGCCCCGCTGTCAGCCATGACATAGGCTACTTGCGCGCGCTTCAGCAGCGGATTGACGGGTACGTGTACCAACCCCGCGCGCACCGCCGCCAGCGGCATCAGGCAGGCCAGCTCGCTTTTGGGCAACCACGTCGCCACGCGGGCGCCTTTTTCAGGCACCGCGCCCGCCAACCACGCCGCCAGCTGGCCTATACGCCGATTTAACGCCTCGAAGCTAAGGCTGCGGTCCTTGAACAGCAGCGCCGGAGCCTCCGGCGCGCCGCGCACGGCCAGGTGGTCCAGCGGAAAGACAGTCGGATCGGGCGTTTCGGACAAGCGGCGCTCGCGCAGGAAGGAAAAAGGTTCTGGTCGCGGTCTATCACGCCGAACTGGCCGAAGTGCAAGCCGACGCGCGGATAACCGCGCTGTTCGGCCGTACAGACGCGTCCAGCCCGTTCGACCGGATCGACACCCTGCGCCTGCTGGCCGAGGAATGCCTGGCCGGCCACCACTGTTTCCTTGCCATCGCGCGCAGCGAAACGGCCATCGCCGCGCTACCTCTGACGCAGGATGCCGCAGGGCTCCGTTCGCTGGCCAACTGGTACAGCTTCACCGCGCGTCCGCTCTGTTCCGATCCGGCGCAGGCGCCGGCGCTGTTTGCCGCCATCGCGAGTAGCCTGTCGCCCGCCGGCGCCGCCACGCTCGCCCCCTTGCCCGAAGCCGAGGCGACCCGGCTGGCAGACGCGCTGCGCCAAACCGGCTGGATCGCCGCCGCCACGCCATGCGACGTGAACCACATCCTGACAGTGCAAGGTCGCAGTTTCGCGGAATATTGGGCTACCCGCCCCGGCCAATTGCGCGAAACCGTTCGCCGCAAGGGCCGCAAGGGCGTGGTCGATATCCGCATCGCCACCGCTTTCGCCGCTGCCGACTGGGACGCCTACGAAACGATCTACGCCAAAAGCTGGAAACCCGGCGAAGGTTCTCCCCGGTTCCTGCGCCGCTTCGCACAGGCCGAATCCTCCGCCGGAACGCTGCGCCTCGGCCTTGCCAGCATCGACGGCCATCCGGTTGCCGCACAATTCTGGACGGTAGAGGGCGGCACCGCCTTCATCCACAAGCTGGCGCACGATGAGGCGGCAAAGGCCCATTCGCCGGGCTCGCTGCTCTCGGCCGCGCTGTTCCGGCACGTGATCGACACTGACCGCGTGGCGCTCGTTGATTTCGGCACGGGCGACGATCCATACAAGCGCGACTGGATGGACGGCGTGCGCACGCGCTACAGGATCGAGGCCTATCGCCCCGGATCGGTGCGGCACTGGAAGCACATCGCCCGGCTAACCGCCCGCCGCCTGCTGCGCCCTTCCGCACAAACCCTTGTTTCGCACCCTGTGGCTGGCTAGACGCCGCCGGACTGCCAGCCACTGGGATGATTGCCTTGCCCACCGAACCCGCCGGAAGCGAAACCGACCTGAGCCTGCGCGCCATCCTGCGCGACGTGCTGGGCCTGTCTGACGAACGCACCGCCGGAATCGATGCGGACACCGGCCTGTTCGGCGCGATGCCCGAACTCGATTCGATGGCTGTTGCCGGCCTTTTGACCGAAATCGAGGATCGTTTCGACATCGTGATCGAGGATGACGAAGTCGATGGCGAACTGCTGGAAACCTATGGCGCGCTGCTCGCCTTCGTGGACCAGAAACGGGGCGCGTGAACGCCAGCTGGCCCTGCCCCGGTCCGGATGGGCCGACCGAGGAACTGGCCGTCGCCTTTGAACGGTCCGCCATCCCGCCGCGCCGGCATCGCCTGCTGATCGTGCCCCCGCTGTTCGAGGAAATGAACCGCACGCGGCGCTTTCTTGTCGATACGATGCGGCGGCTGGACATGTCCGGCATCGACAGCTTCCTGCCAGACCTGCCCGGCTGCAACGAAAGCCTGCAACCATTTGAAGCGCAAAGCCTTTATGGCTGGCGCCGGGCGATGGGGCAGGCCGCGCTGCATTTCCGCGCCACGCATGTCCTGGCCATGCGCGGCGGCGCGCTGATATTCCCCAACGCGCTGCCCGGCTGGGTGCTGGAACCGGTCAAAGGGGCCAGCCTGTTGCGCCAGATGCTGCGCGCCCGCACCATCGCCGCGCGTGAAGCGGGCCACAGCGAGGTCATGGCCGACCTGCTTGAACAGGGCCGGACCGAAGGGCTGGAACTTGCCGGCTACCACCTTGGCGCATCCCTTGTCGCCGGGCTGGAATCCGCGGTCCCGCTTGACGAAGGGCAGCGCGAGATTCGCCAATCCGACCTTGGCGGTGGCGCGCTGTGGCTGCGCAGCGAACCGGGCGAGGATGCCGCGCAAGCCGATGCGCTGGCGGCCCTGATCGCGGGCGGGATTGCCGCATGAACCGGCGCCACCTGACTTTTACGTGCGAAGGTCGCACGCTGTGCGCAACGCTCGACAGCGCCAGCGCGGCGGGTTCCACCGGCCTGCTGCTGGTTTCGGGCGGCAACGAAATTCGCGCCGGCGCGTGGGGTGGACAGGCGCGCCTGTCTGCGCGGCTGGCTGCCGAAGGCGTGCCTGTGTTCCGCTACGACCGACGCGGCGTGGGCGAAAGTGAGGGCGAAAACCACAGCTTCCGCGGCTCCGCGCCAGATATCGCCGCCGCGCTCGCCGCGTTCCGCGCCGCCGCCCCACATTTGCGCCGCGTGGTCGCGTTCGGCAATTGCGATGCCGCCAGCGCGCTCGCGCTGTTCGCCGCCGATCTGCCCGTGGATGCGATGGTCCTCGCCAACCCGTGGACCGTCGAACAAAACGACGGCCCCACCGCGCACGCACCAGAAGCGCTGCGCCGCCGCTATCTGTCGCGTCTGTCCGATCCTGCCGCGCTGCTGCGCCTGCTGACGGGGAAGGTCAATTTCGGCAAGCTGCTGCGCGGGCTGAAGGCTTCGGCGGGCAAGGTCGCTGCCAGCCCGCTGGCGACCGACATGGCTGCGCAGCTTGCGCGTTTTGGCGGTCCGGTCACGATCCTGCTGGCAACCGGCGACCGCGTGGCGCAAGTCTTTGCCGCGCAGTGGCCCGCCGGCGATGCGCGCGTGCAACGCCACGCCAGCGCCTCGCACAGTTTCAGCGAGGCAGATGCGCAGGACTGGTTGTTCGAACGCCTTATGGAAGCGACCGCCGTCCGGCATTGAACCGGACGGCGCGCGTCGTCATTCGGCCGCGACGCTCTGCGCGACCTTGAAGTCCAGTTCGGCAAGGAAGCGTTCCGCATCCAGCGCCGCCATGCAGCCCGTGCCCGCCGCCGTCACCGCCTGGCGATAGGTGTGGTCCATCACATCGCCGCACGCGAAAACGCCGGGAATCGCGGTCTTGGGCGTGCCCGGCTGCACCACGATGTAGCCGCTTTCGTCCAGTTCCAGCTTGCCCTTGAACAGTTCGGTCGCGGGCGCATGGCCGATGGCCACGAAGGCGCCATCCGTTTCCACGCTGCTCTTTTCGCCGGTCACGGTATCGACCAGTTCCACCGCTTTCAGCCCGCCGCCGGAAAGGTCGCCCGAGAAGCGTTCGACCGCCTTGTTCCACAGCACCTTGACGTTGGGATGCGCCATCAGGCGTTCCTGCAGGATCTTTTCAGACCGCAGCGAATCGCGGCGGTGGATCAGCGTCACGTCGGGCGAATGGTTGGTGAGGTACAGCGCCTCTTCCACGGCGGTGTTGCCGCCGCCAATCACCACCACCTTCTTGCCGCGATAGAAGAAGCCGTCGCACGTGGCGCAGGCCGACACGCCCTTGCCCGAAAATTCGACTTCGCCCGGCACGCCCAGCCACTTGGCCTGCGCGCCCGTGGCGATCACCAGCACGTCGCCTTCATACACGTCGCCGCTGTCGCCGATGGCGCGGAACGGCGGGCCTTCAAGGCTGATGTCGGTGATCGTGTCCCACAACATCCGCGTGCCGACGTGTTCAGCCTGTGCCTGCATTTCCTGCATCAGCCACGGGCCCTGAATCACATCGCGGAAACCGGGATAGTTTTCCACGTCGGTGGTGATGGTCAGCTGCCCGCCCGGTTGCAGGCCCTGCACCACGATCGGCTGCATCCCGGCGCGCGCGCCATAGATCGCGGCAGAAAGTCCCGCCGGGCCTGAACCGATGATGAGCATCCGAGTCGTGTGGGTGGTCGCCATGAAATCCTCCAGTCGGCCCGCCAGATAGAGCGCCGACGCTGCAAATACGAGTCTGCCGCACGCTCTATTCCCGCAATTTGATCTGCATCATGGCAAAGGCGGACTTTTCCCTCTTGCTATTGCAAGTCCGTCGCATTAGCGGCATTCGAAACCGGGGGAATAATCCGCATGTCGAAATCCAGCCTTGCCGCCGCCATGGCGATCGCCGCCATCCTGCTGCCCGCAGCCGCCCATGCCGCGCCCGGACTGGGCTCGGAAGTCTATGGCGCCACCGTGGAAAAGGGTGAAGTGGAGGCCGAGGCGATCTATGGCCGGCTCGGCGGCGGCGCTGACCACGGCGAAGACGGCGCCAAGTTCGAACTCGCCTATTCCCCCACCAGCCGCCTGCGGGTCGCCGCGTTCACCGAACTGGAACGCGAACCGCACGGATCGCGCAAGGCCGAGGAAGTGGGCATCGAGGCGATCTATGCCCTCGGCAACGTCGGCGGCATTGATGTTGCGGTCTATGGCGAATACGCTGCGGGGCTCAACGGCAACAGCGACGCGCTGGAAACCAAGCTGCTGCTGGAACGCCGCGCCGGAAAGTTCGACGCGCGGCTCAACCTGATCGCGCAAAAGCCGCTGGTAAAGGGGCAGAAGGTCGAACTCGGCTATGCCGCCTCTGCCGACTATGCCGTGGCCGGCGATTTCCGCGTGGGTGCCAAGGCATTTGGCGAACTGGGCACGTTTTCCGACTTCGCACCGCACGCCGAACACTTCATCGGCCCCGTCGCCAGCACAGAAATCGAAGGGATTGGGCCTGAAATCGGCGTAGAAGTCGGCTACCTGTTCGCGCTGGGCAAGGCGCGCGACGACACCAAGGGCCAGTTCCGCCTCGCGATTGAAATGGAATTCTGACGCCTCAGTCGATCAGCCGAGCCTCGATTGCCGCGATCGTCGCGGCATCGACGCCCAGCACCTCGGCCGCATAGGCTTCCACCGAGCCGTGGCGCTCCGCGATGGAGGCCAGCGCAGATTCGAGCGCCGCCGGGTTCACCGACATCAGCACCCGCAGCGCATCCTCGTTCATGCCACCGCCGCCCATCAGCCCGCGTAGCGCGGCAATGCGCGCCTCCTGGTTGCCGGCGGTGTTGGTCAGCAGGTAATCGGCCATCACATCGTCCGGATGCACGCCCAGCAGCGTGTGCAACAGCGCCGCGCCCAGCCCGGTGCGATCCTTGCCCGCCACGCAGTGCAGCAGGCTCGGCCCCTCACGATCGGCCAGCGCGCGGAAAAACAGCCGGTAGCTGCCCGCCAGCGCCGGTCGGAACGGCAGTTCCGCATACAACCGCAGCATCGCGGCAAGCGCCTCGTCGGTAGAGCGGACGCGGTCGGCCCACTCTTCGTGCACCGCGCGGCCGCCGACCGTGGCCGTCTCGCCGGGGGCGAACAGCACGTCGCCGGCAAAGTCCTCGTGCCTCAGGCAGGGGTTGGCCGCGCGCTCGCTATCTCCGCGCAGGTCGATCACCGTAACGATGCCGAGCGCGTGCACCGCGTCGAGATCCTCCGCAGTCGCCCGCCCATGCTGGCCGGATCGCCACAACGTGTCGCGGCGCAGCGTGCCACCGCGTGCGGCATAGCCGCCATAGTCACGAAAATTGTGAATGCCGCTCAAGGCGAGAACGCGATCCTGCATGTCCATCCCCGTGCAGCGTCCCATGCCGGCCGTCAAGCCACGCGAGGTTGGGCCTCCAGCGCTTCAAGCGCACGCGCCACCACCACTGAAGCCGGCGTCGGCTTTGGCACCAGCAACCCGCCCAACTGGCGCACGGCCTCGTCCATACGATCAAGGTCGCCGGTGTGCAGCACATAGGGCACGCCCCGCGCCGCCAGTTCGCGCGCCACCGGTTCACAGGTCTGCCCATGCCCCAGCGATACATCGAGAATCGCTGCGGTGATCGTCTGGCTGCGCACGATTTCCAGCGCCTCGGCCAGCGCCAGCGCGGTCAACGCCTCGCACCCGGCGTCCTCCACCGCGAATTCAAGGTCGAGCAGGATCAGCGGCTCGTCGTCCAGAACCAGCACGCGGCATCGCGTGCCGTCCGGAATCGGCTGCATCACGTTCACGCGCTGCCTTCCCGCAAGGGAAGCCGCAAGGTGGCCCGCAGGCCGTCCGGTCTCCATTCGCGCATGATGTTACCCCTTGCCATGCCCAGCATCCTGTCCACGATCCCCGGCGCGCCCTCTTCAGGCATCACGCTGCGGGGGTCGAGCGGCGGACCACCATGCTCGATCCAGTTGATTACGATCGTGGGAGCGCCCGGCGCGCCATTGCGTTCCCAGCGAATTGTTACGCGGCCCTCACGCGTGCTCAGGGCACCGTGCTTCACCGCGTTGGCGGCCAGTTCATGCAGCGACAGGCCCAGCACCGAAACAGCCGAAAAGTCGCTTCGCAGCCCGTTGCCCTCGAACACGATGCGATTGCCTTCGGGATCGTACGGCCCCAGCACCGACCGGATCGCCTGCCCCACTTCGATCGACCCGCTGGAGGCTTCGTCCAGCGTGGTTTCATAGGCGCGGCCCAGCGCCTGGATGCGTTCGTTGATCTCGCGCGCCTCGCTTTCGATGCCGCGCGTGCGGGCGGTGAAGTTCACGATCCCGCCGATGACCGCGAACATGTTCTTCATGCGATGCGAAAGTTCGCGTGCCAGTTCGCGGGCATGCCGTTCGTCCGCGCGCGCCGCGCGCGCCTCGGACACGTCCCACTGGCTGCCAAAGTAATAAAGCAGGCGTCCGTGCGTGTCATAGATCGGCCCGAGGTGCAGCGCATTCCAGAACGCCGATCCATCCTTGCGATAGTTCAGCAGTTCCACAACGATCACCTCTTCCTGCGCCAGCGCCGCGCGGATACGCCGGGCGGCCGCCGGGTCGGTCCCGGGCCCTTGCATGAACCGGCAATTACGGCCGATGATTTCGTGCTCCTCGTATCCGCTCAGCGTCAGAAAGGCGCGGTTGGCGAATACGATCGGGGCGTCGTCCCGATGGGGATCGCACAGGCAGATTGCCATGCGCGTCTGCGCCATCGCCTGTTCGAAGAGCACACCCGAAGCCTCTGAAAAGGCATCGCCCGGGTGATCCGCACGAAAGCGATCGGGGCTGTCGTCATACGCCCGATGCGCCTGATCTTCCCGATGAACTGACAACGACCTAATCCCGAAACTCGCCAAATTGCGCGAAAAACGTCCCCTGGGGGCCTCAATGCGCGAAGGGCATGGCGTGTTCCCGCCACCGGAATATTTTGTGCATTACCATAGGCCTGGCCTTATCTGTAAGGCCGCAGCGGTCAGTCGAAGCCGCGCTCCAGAAAGCGCGTTGCGCAGCCTGCCAGCAAGGCGCTGCCCAGCGGCAGCACGCTTTCGTCCACCACCATGCGCGTGGAATGGATGCCGCAGCATTGCCGCCAGTCGCCCCCTTCGTGCGCCACGCCCAGAAAGAACATAGCACCGGGCATCTTTTCCAGCACATAGGAGAAATCTTCCGCCCCCATGATCGGATGATCCAGCCGGTGGAACCGGCCTTCAGCCCCCAGCCCGGCCGCCACCGCCTCCCCCAGCGCCACCGCGCGCGGATCGCACACCGTCACCGGGAAGCCGGCCGTGATCGCGATCTCGGCCTCCACCTCGTGCGCCGCCGCGATCCCCGTCACCAGCGTGCGCAGCGCCTCCTGCAACCGTGCCCGGTTTCCCGGCGAAAGCGCGCGAAGGGTGCCCCGCATCTGCACCCGGTCGGGGATCACGTTGTGCGCCGTCCCACCCTCGATCTTCGCCACCGTCGCCACCACCGGGTCGGCCACCGGGAACTTGCGCGTCACCATGGCCTGAATCGCGCCGACCATCTCGCAGGCGACCGGCATCGGATCGAGCGCGTAATGCGGCATGGAGGCATGCCCGCCCCGCCCCTTCACGGTGATGTCGAACTGATCGGCCGACGCCATCAACGCACCCGCCCGCCCCGCGATCATTCCGTGCGGGCTATTGGGCATGATATGCAGCGCAAAGGCTGCCTGCGGCAACGGATCGATCAGGCCATCGTCCAGCATGTACCGCGCGCCGTGAAAGCCTTCCTCCCCCGGCTGGAACATGAACAGCACTTCGCCCGCCAGCGAATCGGCGCGTGCGCACAGCACCTCGGCAGCGCCGGCCAGCATCGCGGTGTGGGTATCGTGGCCGCAGGCGTGCATCCGTCCGGCAATGGTCGAGGCAAACGGCAGGCCGGTTTCCTCGTCCATGGGCAGCGCATCGGTATCGCCGCGCAACAGCACGCGCCGTCCCTCGCCCGCGCCACCCTTCAGCACCGCGACCAGCCCGGTCGTCGAAGGGCCCTCGCGCCATTCCAGCGGCAGGTGTGCCAGCGCTGCGCGCACCTTGTCGCGGGTCAACGGGTTGTGCAGTCCCAGTTCCGGTTCGGCATGGATCGCCCGTCGCAGCGCCACGATGCGCCCGCCAAAGCCCTTGGCCTGTTCCAGCAGATCCGCGTGCAGCATGGTGCGTCCTTCGTTGCCGATGCCCCGCCATTATGCCCGCGCCCGCGCCGCTGTCGAGTTCCCCCTTGCACAACCACCGGCCACCATTTAATCGGTCAATTAACAAGGAGGAGACACGACATGGCCGAAGCCTGGATCATCGACGCCGTCCGCACCCCGCGCGGGATCGGCAAGCCCGGAAAGGGCGCGCTTTCACACCTTCACCCGCAACAGCTTGCCGCCACCGTGCTCAAGGCATTGAAGGACCGCAACAACCTCGACACCTCGACGGTGGACGACATCATCTGGTCTACTTCGGCGCAGGTGGGCAAGCAGCAGGGCGATCTCGGCCGCATGGCCGCACTGTCCGCGGGCTATGACACCAGCGCCAGCGGCGTCACGCTCGACCGCTTCTGCGGCGGCGGCATCACCTCGGTCAATCTCGCCTGCGCCAGCGTGATGAGCGGCATGGAAGACTGCGTGATCGCCGGTGGAACCGAGATGATGAGCTTTACCGCCGCGCACGCGGCCGAACAGGCGAATGCCGGCCTCAAGCCCTTCATGATGGGATCGGGCAACGCGGCGCTCGATGCCGTCCACCCGCAATCGCATCAGGGCGTTTGCGGCGATGCCATCGCCGCGCGCGAAGGCATCACCCGGCAGGAACTCGATGCGCTGGCCCTCGTCAGCCAGGAACGCGCCGACCGCGCCATCCGCGAAGGCCGCTTCGACAAGTCGCTGGTCACCGTTTACAACGAGGACGGCACCGTCGCGCTCGACCGCGAAGAGTTCCCCCGGCCCGAAACCACCGCCGAAGGCCTCGCCTCGCTCAAGGCCAGCTTCGATGGCATCGCCGATTTCGATCTTGGCGGAACCACCTTCCGCAAGCAGATTCAGCGCCGCTACCCGGAACTGGACTGGAAGAGCGTCCACCACGCCGGCAATTCATCGGGCGTGGTCGATGGCGCCGCCGCGCTGCTGATCGTCTCGCCCGCCTATGCGGAAAAGCACGGGCTGAAGCCCCGCGCGCGCATCGTCGCCTATGCCAACCAGGGCGATGATCCCACGCTGATGCTCAATGCCCCCGTCCCTGCCGCGCGCAAGGTGCTGGAAAAGGCCGGCCTTGCCGTCGAAGACATCGACTTGTGGGAAATCAACGAGGCCTTCGCCGTGGTCGCCGAAAAGTTCATCCGCGATCTCGATCTCGATCGTGACAAAGTCAACGTGAACGGCGGCGCGATGGCGCTCGGTCATCCGATCGGTGCGACGGGGTCCATCCTCATCGGCACCGTGCTAGACGAACTCGAACGCACTGGCGGCCGCTACGGCCTTGTTACCATGTGCGCAGCGGGCGGCATGGCCCCGGCGATCATCATCGAACGCGTCTGAAAAATTGGTCCGGATCGGCTGGCAAACGCTGGCCGATCCGCGCCTACGGTTGCAACTGCAACCATAACCGGGCAATGTCGGGGCAGAGATGCTGGACCTGCCGCGCAACCTGACCCTGCCCGTTCGCGGCCCTTTTCTGCGCTATGCGGTGACATTGGCGCTGTTCCTGACCGGGCTCGGGCTGCGCGCGGCGACCAACGGATTCTTTCCGCCGGGCTTTCCGTTCCTCACCTTCTTTCCGGTGGTGATCGGCACCACGTTCCTCACCGGGCGCGGTCCCGGCTTCCTGTGCGGGCTGCTCAGCGGCCTTGCCGCGTGGTACTGGTTCATCCCGCCCTATGATCAGTTCAAGATCGACAGCCAGGTGGCCACCGCGCTCGGCTTCTTCGCCTTCGTGGTCATTGTCGACGTGCTGCTGATCGATGGCCTGATGAAGCGCCAGCGCCAGCTGATGGAAAGCGAGGCCCGGCTGGCGCAGATGGCCGACCACCAGTCGCTGCTGTTCAAGGAATTGCAGCACCGCGTGGCCAACAACCTCGCCTCGGTCGCCTCGATGCTCCGGCTCAAGCGCCGGCAAATCCAACGCGATCCGGCTTCCGCGCTCGACGTGATCGACCGCGCCGACGAACGCATCGAATTGATGGGCCGCATCCACCGCCAGCTTTACGATCCCCTCGTGCGTGAAATGCCCGTGGCCGATCAGATCCGCCGCGCCGTGGATCAGGCGCGCCAGGTCGCATCGGCCGATCATGTCCCCTGCGATGTCCATGTCGAAGGCGTAACGCTGGACACCGGCCGCCTGATGACCCTCGTCCTGCTGATCACAGAGACCCTCACCAACAGCTTCAAGCACGCCTTCGAAAGCCAGCCGGATCCGCAGGTTACCGTGGCGCTCGCCCCGCTGCCCAACGGGCGCTACCGCCTCGTCGTGTCGGACAACGGTTGCGGCCTGCCGCAGGCAGAGGCACCTGTCCCCGGCCTCGGCACCGCGGTCATCCGCGGCTTCGTTGCACAGCTCGGCGGCACGCTGCACGTCGATGGCACGGCGGGCGTAAAGACCGTGGTGGATTTTCCCGCCGTATAGCGCGTTCCGTCGCGCTGGTCAGGGCGCCAGCGGGCCGGGCTCGTTGGCCACGACGCCCAGCACGGCTGCCCACGCCGCCACGTTCTGCTCCAGTTGCACCGGATCGATCTTGTCCAGCGTGTCGTCGGGCGTGTGATGCAGGTCGAAATAGCGCGTGCCGTCCTGATTAAGATCGACCACCGCCAGACCTTGCGCCGCGATGATCGGCTCCACGTCGGTGCCGCCTTCGATATCGCCGCGGCCGGGCACAATTCCCATAGGGTTGAGCACAGCCTCGACCCGCGCCTTGACGGCTGGTGCCAGCTTGCTGGTCACGCGCCACACCCGGTCCGCGCCGAAATCGCTTTCCATGGCCAGCGCATGGCGTTCTCCGGCGTGCGCCTTGGCATAGGCCGCACCGCCAAAACCGCCCAGTTCCTCGCTGCCCGCCCACAGCACGCGGATGGTGCGCAGTGTCACGCCCGCCGCTTGTGCCCGCAACGCTGCGGCGGTCACGATCGCGCAGCCCGCGCCATCGTCGATCGCCCCGGTGCCAAGGTCCCAGCTGTCAAGATGGCAACCTACCAGCACCGCGGGCAACGACGGGTCACGCCCCGGCAGTTCGCCCACGACGTTGCCCGATGGCAGGGCGTCCACAGTCTTCCCCGTCAGCACCAGCTTCACCCGCAGCGGCTTGCCCAGCGCGGCCAGCCGGGCCACCAGTTCCGCATCGGGCACAGACACCGCGCCCGCCGGAATCGGCGCCACGCCCTCGGCCCAGTTCGTCGCGCCGGTGTGCGGGTTGCGATGGTGATCCGTCCCGGCCGAACGGATCAGCACGCCGATGGCGCCCTTGCTCGCAGCGATGGACGGGCCCTGTCGCCGCACGTTGCCATAAGGGCCATAGCCCGCACCGTCCTGCGCCGGCATCATCGCGTGGTCGATGAACGCGATCCGCCCCTTGAGCGATCCCTCGGGCGCCGCATTGAGCGCGCCGAGCGAGGCGAAATAGACCAGCTCGCCTTCAATCCCGTTGTCGGCCGTCGCACCGCTGTACCCTAGCGCCGCCACCGCCAGCCGCTGCGGCACGGGTGCAATGATCTCCGCGCTGTCATGACCGCGCACATAGCCGCGAATGCTGAACGGCTCGGCCCGCACATTGCGAAAGCCCAGCCTGGTCAGCCGGTCCACAGCCCATGCCCGCGCCCGCGCCTCGGCCTCGCTGCCTGCCATCCGCTGCCCCACTTCGGTGGTCAGGCCGGAAACGATGGTCCACGCCACCGGCTCTGGCGAAGCGGCGTGGGCGGCGATGGGGGCGATGCCGGCGAGCAGCGCCAGCGAAAGACGAACCGGTTTCATCCGTTCCTACTGTACGTGCCTTGCGGCGCCTGCAACCCCCTTGTCGCACCGCTTGCCGCATCCCACATCATCATTCGCGATGACCTGAACCACCTTCCCGTCGCCGCTCCCGCTTGCCCCGGCCCCCGCGCGCCTGTAGAGCGCGCGGCAACAGAATTCGCCATACGCTCAAGGATCCACGATGGCCGCCCAATATGCCTACGTCATGAAGAGCATGACGAAGACCTTCCCCGGCGCGCAGAAGCCGGTACTCAACGACATCAGCCTGCAGTTCTACCAGGGTGCCAAGATCGGCATCGTGGGGCCGAACGGCGCGGGTAAATCGACGCTGATCAAGATCATGGCCGGCATCGACAAGGACTACACCGGCGAAGCATGGGCCGGCGAAAACATCACCATCGGCTATCTTGAGCAGGAACCCCAGCTCGATACGACCAAGACCGTTCTGGAGAACGTCAAGGACGGGGCGCGCGAAACCGCCGATCTGGTCGATCGCTTCAACGAGATCAGCAACATCATGGCCGATCCGCCGGAAGACGTCGATTTCGACGCGCTGATGGACGAGATGGGCGATCTTCAGGGCAAGATCGACGCGGTTGACG
>JBDLVU010000058.1:0-15790 GCA_039804665.1 Pseudomonadota bacterium
CGCGCGTTTGCCGCTGAACCTCACGCTGCTGAAATCGTGCGATGTGTGCGGCGTGTTCTGGGGCGGTTTCATCGCGCGTGAACCTGCGCGCTTTGCGTCTCAGGTGGACGACCTGTTCGCTATGCTAAAGGCCGGAAAGATCGCGCCGCGCATTTCCGCCCGTTATCCGCTGGAGCGCGGGGGCGAGGCGATTGCCCTGCTGGAAAGCCGGCAGGCGACGGGCAAGGTCGTGGTGACGATGCCTTAGGTCTGGTCGGCGCGCCCGCCATAGGCAGGGATCGCCAGTTTCCACCGGATTGCCGCGCCGCGCAGGCCAAACCCGGCGAGCGCGGCTACCGGCCACACCACGCCGTTCGCCAGTCCCGCCGCATGGCCCGCCGCGCACAGCGCAGAGGCCAGCGCGGCGGCGGTGACATACAATTCCGGCCGCATCAGGATCGACGGCCGCCCCGCCAGAATGTCGCGGATGATACCGCCGACGCACCCGGTGATCACGCCCATCATCGCTGCCGGCACCGGCGCCACGCCATAGCCGAGCGCCTTGGCCGTTCCCAGCACGGCGTAGGCACCAAGCCCCGCCGCATCGAGCCATTCCAGCGTCGCGCCTTCCCACCAGCGGCGCGGCGTGAACCACGCGACCAGCGCCACGCCCAGGCACACCGGCGCCACCCACGGATCGCGCACCCAGAACACCGGCGCGCCGATCAGCAGGTCGCGCACCGATCCGCCGCCCACGCCCGTTGCCAGCGCGAAGAACGCCATTGTCACGAACGTCTGTCGCAACCGCGCCGCCAGCAGCGCGCCGGTCAGCGCAAACACCGCGATCCCGGCAAGGTCGAGCAGCGAAAGGATGGCGGGCAGGGCAGGCGGGGGGATGGGCATGGGTGAGGCCCTATCAGGCACAAGGGAAGCATTCAAACTCCCCCCGCCTGGCGGTGAAACGAAAAGGCCGCCCGGTTTCCCGAGCGGCCCTTTGCGCGTCCCCGAAAGGAGCCGCAATCACATATGGATCGGCTTGCCGGTCACGGCCATGGCCGCTTCCTTGATCGCTTCCGAATGGGTCGGGTGCGCGTGGCAGGTGTAGGCGATGTCTTCGCTGGTCGCGCCGAATTCCATGGCCTGCGCGGCCTGTGCGATCATCGTGCCGGCGACGCTGGCGATGCACCACACGCCCAGCACGCGGTCGGTCTTGGCGTCTGAGATGATCTTTACGAAGCCGTCGGGCTCATGGTTGGTCTTGGCGCGGCTGTTGGCCATCATCGGGAACTTGCCGACCTTGATCTCGCCGCGTTCCTTTGCCGCTTCCTCCGTCAGGCCCACGCCGGCGAATTCGGGGAAGGTATAGACCACGCCCGGGATCACGTCGTGGTTCACGATGCCGGTTAGCCCCGCGATGTTCTCGGCCACGGCGATGCCTTCGTCCTCGGCCTTGTGCGCCAGCATCGGGCCCGGAATCACATCGCCAACCGCCCACACGCCCGGCACCGAAGTGGCGAAGTCGTGGTCGGTCTCGATCTGCCCGCGCTTGTTCAGTTCCAGCCCGATCTTGTCGAGGCCGAGGCCATCCACGTTCGGACGGCGGCCGATGGCCACCAGCACGCAATCGGCTTCCAGCGTTTCCGCCGCGCCGCCAGCGGCCGGTTCCAGCGTCAGCGTGGCCTTTCCTCCCTTGACCACCGCGCCGGTGACCTTGGTGGAAAGCTTCAGCTCCATGCCCTGCTTCTTGAAGATCTTCGCGGCTTCCTTGCGCACGTCGCCGTCCATGCCGGGCAGCAGCTGGTCAAGGAATTCCACCACGGTGACCTTGGCGCCCAGACGGCGCCACACCGAGCCAAGCTCAAGCCCGATCACGCCGCCGCCGATCACCACCATGTTGGCGGGCACGCGATCCAGCGCCAGCGCGCCGGTGCTGTCCACGATGACGCCGGCATCGTTGTCCACCGTCACGCCCGGCAGCGGGGTGACGCTTGAACCCGTGGCGATCACCACGTTCTTCGCGGTCACGGTCTGGCCGGCCACTTCGACGCTGTGCGCGTCCTTGAACGTGGCATAGCCCTTCAGCCAGCTGACCTTGTTCTTCTTGAACAGGAACTCGATGCCCCCGGTCAGCTGCTTGACCGAATCCAGCTTTTGTCCCTGCATCTTGCCGAGGTCCAGCTCGACCTTGCCGGTCTTGATGCCATAGGTGTCGAAGGTGCCGTTCACCGCCTCGTCGAACTTTTCGGACCCATGCAGCAATGCCTTGCTGGGGATGCAGCCGACGTTGAGGCAGGTGCCGCCCAGCGTTTCGCGCCCTTCGGCGCACGCCGTCTTCAGCCCCAGCTGCGCCGCGCGGATCGCTGCGACATAACCGCCGGGACCGGCACCGATGACAAGGACGTCGTAATCGTATTCAGCCATTTGGGCCTCCGTCGCGCGCGTCCTTCGACAAGCTCGGGACGAGCGGAACCTGAAAAAAGGGCATCACGCGCCGCTTCGCCCATGCTGAGCCTGTCGAAGCAAGCGCGCAAGCGCCGGATCAAAGATCGATCAGCAGGCGGGTCGGATCCTCGATCGCTTCCTTGATGGTCTTCAGTGCCGTCACCGCCTCGCGTCCGTCAATGATGCGATGGTCGTAGCTGAGCGCGATGTACATCATCGGGCGGATCACGATCTCGCCACCGCGCACCACCGGGCGGTCCTCGATGCGGTGCAGGCCCAGCACGGCCGACTGCGGCGGGTTGATGATCGGGGTGGACATAAGCCCGCCGAACACGCCGCCGTTGCTGATGGTAAAGGTGCCGCCGGCCATGTCGGCCATGGTCAGCGCGCCGTCGCGGGCCTTCTTGCCATAGTTGGCAATCGCCTTTTCGATGTCGGCAAAGCTCATCTTGTCGACATCGCGCACCACCGGCACGACCAGCCCGTTCGGCGCCGAGACGGCCACCGAGATGTCCACGTAGTCGAAATAGACGATTTCATCGCCCTGGATCTGCGCGTTGACGGAGGGCAGGTCCTTCAGCGCCAGCACCGAAGCCTTGGCGAAGAACGACATGAGGCCCAGCTTCACGCCGTGCTTCTTTTCGAACACGTCCTTGTACTTCGCGCGCGCTTCCATCACCGCGCTCATGTCCACGTCGTTGAATGTGGTCAGCAGCGCGGCGTTTTCCTGCGCGCTCTTGAGCCGCTTGGCGATGGTCTGGCGCAGGCGCGTCATCTTGACGCGTTCCTCGTTGCGACCCGCAACCGGCGCGGCAGCGGCAACCGGCGCCGCAGCCACGGCGGCGGGGGCCGGCGCTGCGGCCTTGGCCTGCGCGGCGGCCAGCACGTCTTCCTTGGTCAGGCGGCCGTCCTTGCCGGTGCCCTTCACGGTCGAAGGATCGATGCCGTATTCCAGCACCGCGCGACGCACGGCGGGCGAAAGCGCGGCGGCATCGCCGCTGGCTTCGGCAGGGGCGGCGGTGGGGGTGGCAACAGGTGCCGCAGCCGGGGCGGGCGCGGCTTCCTCACGCGGGGTCGGCACTTGCGCGCCGGCAACCACCACGCCGTCTTCGATCACCGCGATCAGCGCGCCCACGTTCACCGTGTCGCCTTCCTTGACCATCTGCTGCCCGAGCACGCCGGCGGCGGGCGCCGGCACGTCAACCGCAACCTTGTCGGTTTCGAGGCTGCAAATGGGCTCGTCCAGAGCCACTGCATCGCCGGGCTTCTTGAGCCACTGGCCGACCGTCGCTTCGCTGACGCTTTCACCCAGCGTCGGAACCTTGACTTCGATGGACATGACTTGATTTCCTTGGGGGAGAATAGGTTACCGTAAGGGGTTGCGGGCCTGTGTCAGACTCGGCCTCAACCCTTCTGCTTGCGACGGATTTCGTCGCGGACGGAAAGCGAAAGCGCATCGGCGACCAGCGCGGCCTGTTCGGCAGCGTGGCGCTTGGCAAGGCCGGTGGCGGGCGAGGCGCTGGCCGCACGGCCGGCATAGCGCGCGCGGGCAACCTTGCTCTTGGCGGCCTTGAGCGAGTCCTCGATCAGCGGTTCGACAAAGAACCACGAACCGTTGTTCTTCGGCTCTTCCTGGCACCACACCACCTCTTCCAGGTTCGGCATCTTCGACAGGCGCAGCGCCAGCGGTTCGCCGGGGAAGGGGTAAAGCTGTTCGAGCCGTATGATCTGCACGTCGGTCGAACCCGCGCTGTCGCGTGCCTCGATCAGGTCGTACGCCACCTTGCCGCTGCACAGCACCACCTTGCGCGTGTCCTTGTCGGGCGCGCCGTTGGTGTCGGACAGGATGCGCATGAAGTGCCCTTCGCCCACGAAGTCGCTCATCACCGACTTCGCCAGCGGGTGGCGCAGCAGGCTCTTGGGCGTCATGATGATCAGCGGCTTGCGGAACGGGCGGTGCATCTGCCGGCGCAGCACGTGGAAGTAGTTGGCCGGGCTGGTGATGTTGCACACCTGCAGGTTGTCTTCGGCGCACAGCTGGAGATAGCGCTCCAGACGGGCCGAGGAGTGTTCCGGACCCTGTCCTTCATAGCCGTGCGGCAGCAGCATCACGAGGCCGTTGGCGCGCAGCCACTTGGCTTCGGACGCGGCGATGTACTGGTCGATCACGATCTGCGCGCCGTTGGCGAAGTCGCCGAACTGCGCTTCCCACAGCACCAGCGTCTTGGGGTCGGCGCTGGCATAGCCGTATTCGAAGCCCAGCACGCCGTATTCGCTCAAGGGGCTGTCGTGCACCTCGAAGCGGCCATGCGGCAGCGTGGTCAGCGGCACGTACTTGTGCTCGTCGGTCTGGTCCACCCACACCGCGTGGCGCTGGCTGAAGGTGCCGCGGCCCGAATCCTGCCCCGAAAGGCGCACATTGAAGCCTTCGGTCACAAGGCTGCCATAGGCGAGCGCCTCGGCCGTGGCCCAGTCAAAGCCCGCGCCGCTGTTGAACATTTCGCGCTTGGCGTCGATCACGCGGCCCAGCGTCTTGTGGATGGTCAGGTTTTCCGGAACCGTGGTCAGCACGCGGCCAAGGCTGTCGAACAGCTTCTGGTCGATGCCGGTGGGCACGTTGCGGCGCGCGGTGACGGGGTCGGCCGGCTTGTTCAGCCCGCTCCAGCGCCCGCCGAACCAGTCGGCCTCGTTCGCCTTGTAGGTCTTGGACGCCTCGAACTCGTTTTCCAGCGCGGCAACGAAGTGGTCCTCGATCTCGCCCCGGGTGTTCTTGTCGATCACGCCTTCGGCCACCAGCCGGTCCGAATAGATCGCCGCCACGCCGGGATGCTGGCGAATGCGCTGGTACATCAGCGGCTGGGTAAAGCCGGGCTCGTCGCCTTCGTTGTGGCCAAAGCGGCGATAGCACCACATGTCCACCACGATGTCGCGGCCGAACTGCTGGCGATAATCGATCGCCAGCTTGCACGCGAAAGTCACCGCTTCCGGGTCATCGCCGTTCACGTGGATGATCGGCGCCTGCACGCCCTTGGCCACGTCCGACGGATACGGAGACCCGCGGCTGAACTGGGGCGAAGTGGTGAAGCCGATCTGGTTGTTGATCACGAAGTGGATGCAACCGCCGGTGTTGTAGCCCTTCACGCCCGAAAAGCCGAAGCACTCCCACACGATGCCTTGCCCGGCAAACGCGGCGTCGCCGTGGATCAGGATCGGCAGCACCTGCTTGTGCTTGCCCTGTCCGATATCGTCGCGGAACACCTGCTGCGCGCGCGCCTTGCCCAGCACCACCGGGTCCACCGTTTCAAGGTGCGACGGGTTCGGTTGAAGGCTCATGTGCACCTTGATGCCGTCGAATTCGCGGTCGGTGCTGGTGCCCAGGTGATACTTCACGTCGCCCGAACCGCCCACGTCTTCCGGATTGGCGGTGCCGCCCGAAAATTCGTGGAAGATCACGCGATAGGGCTTGGCCAGCACGTTGGCGAGCACGTTCAGGCGGCCACGGTGGGCCATGCCATAGATGATCTCGCGCACGCCCTTCTGGCCGCCGTACTTGATCACGGCTTCCAGCGCCGGGATCATCGATTCCCCGCCATCAAGGCCGAAGCGCTTGGTGCCGACGTACTTCTTGCCGAGGAACTTCTCGTACTGTTCGCCGCGGATCACGGCGGCGAGGATCGCCTTCTTGCCGTTGGGGGTGAAGTCGATCGACTTGTCGCCGCCCTCGATGCGGTCCTGCAGGAACTTGCGCTCCTCCACATCCGAGATGTGCATGTATTCGAGGCCGACCTTGCCGCAATAGTTCTTGCGCAGGATCGCCACGATTTCGCGCACGGTGGCCCATTGCAGGCCCAGCACGCCGCCCATGAACACCTTGCGGTCAAGGTCGCCGGGCAGGAAGCCGTGGTATTCGGGCGAAAGGTCGGCCGGCAGGTCCTGCTTCGACAGGCCCAGCGGATCGAGATCGGCGGCCAGATGTCCGCGCACGCGATAGGTGCGCACGATCAGCATGGCGCGGATCGAATCCATCGCCGCCGCTTCCAGCGCGGCTTCGTCGATCACGGGCGCGCCGGGCTTCTTGGCAGCCTTGGCGATTTCGAGCTTCAGCGCCATCGGGTCGAGCGCGCGGGTCAGGTCGTCGCCCGCCGCCGCGTCCATGATCGGCCACCGCTTGCTGGCCCACGAAGGCCCCTGCTGCGGCGCGTCCTGCGCGGGATCGATCTCGAATTCGTGCACTTCCTGACCCATGGTCGTCCAACTCCTGTCGCCCCGGGGAGGGTGGGGCTTCGGAAAAATCGCCGGCGCGGCGCGCGCCTCGCGAAAGTACTTTCCTGGTGGCGGAACGTTTCCGCCCAATTCGTCAACTATCGCGAAGCTTGCAGTCCTGCGGCCTTAGCCATGAACCGCCAATGTCCCGCTCCGCCGGGGATAGGTATTGTGCCGGATGATCCGGCCAGAGAGGATACCGGGCGGCGCATGAATGCACCGCCCGGACCTTCAAACCGGCTCAGGCCAGCGAGGGATCGATGCCTTTGCACGCCACCAGCAGTTCCTTGACCGCGTCCACCGAGACCTGGAGGCCGGCCTTGTCGGCGTCGTCCAGTTCGATCTCGATGACCTTTTCGACGCCGTTCGCGCCGATCATCACCGGCACGCCCACGTAAAGGCCGTCAACGCCATACTGGCCGTCGACATAGGCGGCGCAGGGCAGGATGCGCTTCTGGTCGCGCAGATAGGCTTCGGCCATCGCGATGCCCGAGGTCGCCGGGGCGTAGTACGCCGAACCGGTCTTGAGCAGCGCCACGATCTCGCCGCCGCCCGAACGGGTGCGCTGCACGATCGCATCGATGCGATCCTGCGTCGACAGGCCCATCTTGACGAGGTCGGGAACGGGGATGCCGTTGACGGTCGAATACCGCGTCACCGGAACCATCGTGTCGCCGTGGCCGCCGAGCACGAAGGTGTTCACGTCCTTCACCGAGACGTTGAATTCGTCGGCGATGAAGTGGCTGAAGCGCGCCGAGTCGAGCACGCCGGCCATGCCGACGACCTTGTTGTGCGGCAGGCCGGAGAATTCGCGCAGCGCCCACACCATCGCGTCGAGCGGGTTGGTGATGCAGATCACGAACGCGTCGGGCGCGTTGTCGCGGATGCCTTCGCCCACGGCCTTCATGACCTTGAGGTTGATGCCCAGCAGGTCATCGCGGCTCATGCCCGGCTTGCGAGCGACGCCGGCGGTGACGATGATCACGTCCGCGCCTGCGATGTCCTTGTAATCGTTGGTGCCGGTGATCTTCGCGTCGAAGCCTTCGACCGGGCCGCACTGCGACAGGTCGAGCGCCTTGCCCTGCGGCACGCCTTCGACGACGTCGAACAGCACGATGTCGCCCAGTTCCTTCTGGGCGGCGAGGTGGGCAAGCGTGCCCCCGATATTGCCGGCGCCGATGAGCGCGATCTTCTTGCGAGCCATGCTTTACGGTCCTTTCCCGTAAGTTGCGGGACAAGAGTTCAAGCTGCCGCCGAAAAGGCCCTTTCCGCGCCCCGCATGACGGGAAGGAACCCGACGGTTGCCGGGGCCGTAGGCCTCTGTTTCGGGGAAAGCAACCCGCAAAAAAGGCGTATTTCCGCCTTTTTGTGATAATGGTTCGCATTATATATTCGCGTGAGCGAGGCGATGGACAGGCCTGCTCTCGCAACCCCGTCATGCCAGCGAAGGCTGGCACCGCTATCGTCCGGATACGACCATGCGTTGGTCCGTTTCCTGCCAGCGATGCCAGCCTGCGCTGTCATGACGGATACGGGGGGCGGCAACGCCGGGACGCCGGGATCGGCTGCCTTTGATCAGATGCGCCGAATTGCAGGCTGGGTCGTTAAACCTTCACCCGCCGCGCCACGCCCTTGTCCAGCATCCGGCACACGCCCAGCCACCAGCGCGCCTTGTCGATGTCGCCGGCTTCACGCGCGATGTCTGCTTCGTGCGCGGCGCGGTGTGCGGCGGACAGGCCGTGTTGCGCAAACAGGCGCAGCGCCGCTTCCAGCACGCCGTCACTTGTCGCCCACGGGGTCGCGGCGGCGGGCAGGGCGCGGTTGTCGTTCGTGGCGCGCAAGCTCCGTCGCTTGGCCCGCACCTGCCAGTTCGGCAGAAGGCTCGGCGAGATCCGCCCGTATCGGGGGGCAAAGCGCAGCATCGGGGCGATTCCTCCTTTTGGCCCGTCCGCGAACAAACGCCGCGTCAGGCAGGTAGCATCCCTATCCCTGTGCGTATGAACACGCCGTGAGATTGTACGGTAAAGGAAAGAATAAGCCAGTCCCGCCCGTAACTTGCGTTAACCGTTCGGTCGGTCGCCGGTGCGGCACGGCTCGTCAGGCGCCGGGCTGGGCGATCCACTTTCCGGCGTTTTCATATGCCGGATTGACGCTGGATCCCCCCGGCAGCGACCCTGCGCGATAGACCGCATCGCCGCCGCGCTGCTGCACCTCGGGCGCGAAGGCGGGCGCGGCATGGGGCAGCGGCACCTGCCCGAACGCGGCGCTTGCCGCCGGGGCCGGGCTGGCCTGCAACGCGGCGATCCGCCCCGCCTCGAAGGCTTTCTCCAGCGTCACCGGGTCGGCCACGTCGGCCGGCGCCGGTGTCCAGCTGCGCGGATGCGGCGCGGCCACCGGCTCGCCGCCCGCATAGGCCTGCGCAAATGCCGCCGGCCGCCCCGCCGCGCCGCTCCAGCGATAGAAGCGGTGCGCGCCAATCGTGCCGATGAAGCTCAGGCTGTCCGCCCAATAGGGATGCACGGCGGTGGTGTGGTAATGTGTCGCCAGGCCCACCGGGGCATAGACGTATCCGGCCAGCGCATCGGCCGCCACGCGCCGCGCCCGGTCCCAGAACTGGCGCACCGGCACGCGCGCCATCGATCCGTCGCAGGCAAAGCTGAACTGGCAGCTCGGCCGCTCGGACCCCTGATAGACCACGCCGCACACCGTCTTGGGAAACGCCGGATGCGCCACGCGGTTCAGCACGACCTGCGCCACCGCGCGCTGGCCGCCGTCGGGCTCGCTCGCCGCTTCGTAATAGATCGCGGCGGTCAGGCATTGCAGCGCGCGCCATTGGTCCTCGGCGGTGCCGCGCGCCATCACCGGCCGCGCTGCCGGGCCGATCAGGTCGCCCGCCGCCGGTTCTTCATCGTCCCGCCGGGCCGCCCACGCCTTCGCTGCCTCGTCGGGCGTCAGCAGGCCGCTGTCGTTCGGCGCCACGTAATAGAATGCCGAACCCGGAAAGCTTTCGCCGGCCTGCTCGAACGGCTGGAGCCCGGCCACGCGTTCCTGCGCGCGCGCGGTCTCGATCCCGCCGGGCGTCGCCCAGCCGATCGGCCCCAGCACCGCCGCCAGCAATCCGGTGGCGAGCACGCCCGCCAGCCGCTGGCGCCACACCATCGGCCGCCGCAGCCGCGCCTCGAAATCGCGGGGCCGTTCGCCCTCCGGCAAGGGCGCAGCGATCGTCACGCGCGGGGGCGGAATGGCCCCCGGCGGCAGGATCACCGGCCTGTACTGGATATCGAGCGGCACCGTTTTCCTCGCGCGGATGCAGGAATGCAAGGGTGCGCTACGCCCGTCCAAGGTTGTGCGCACTCTCGCAAATCCGCTCGTCCCGATACGGTACATCCTCCTGCCAACCGGTTAATCCTTCGCACCTGCACCATCGCCCCTTGCCCCAAGGTGCAAACCCCGGTATCGGCCCGCCCCGACGCCACCGGTGCCCCTTCACGGGGGCTAAGAGGGAATCCGGATCAAACCCGGAGCTGCCCCCGCAACTGTGTCCGGATAGCGCCCCGTCCATGTGCCACTGGCGAAAGCTGGGAAGGCGGGCGGGGGGCGATGACCCCGGGCGAGCCAGGAAACCTGCCGGTGTGTGGTCGTTCCGCGGCCGGGCGGGGTGTACCGGGCGCAAGCTGGTGAGTCTTCGTGCCTTTTGGCCCCGCGAAGCTCCCGCCATGGACGGCAATTTGCGTCCATGGGCCGGGAGGAATACGCGTGAAATCTCTGTATCTTGTCACCCTTCTTGCGTCCGTTGCCGCCAGCCCGGCGCTGGCGCAGGAACAGGCCGACCCCAACCAGATCACCGTCATCGCCACCGGCAGCCCGCTGCGCATCGACCAGACCGGCCAGCCGATCACCGTGCTCACCGCGCAGGATCTCGCCAGCATCCAGGGCGCCGATCTCACCCGCGCGCTGGAACGCGTGCCGGGCGTGGTGCTCAGCCGCAACGGCGGGCAGGGCGCCTTCACCGGCTTGCGCCTGCGCGGGTCAGAGGCCGAACAGGTGCTTGTGCTGATCGACGGCGTGCGCGTGGAAGACGTTTCGGCCCCCTCGGGCGGGTTCGATTTCGGCACGCTGACCAGCGGCGGCATCGAACGGATCGACGTGCTGCGCGGCTCCAACTCGGTCGTCTGGGGCAGCGCCGCGATCGGGGGCGTCGTGGCGGTGCAAAGCCGTGAACTGAACGGCGTCGATGCCGTGGCCGAAGCCGGCAGCCGCAACAGCTATTCCGCCGACGCCAGCGCTGGCCTTTCAAATCAAACCTACGCCCTCACGCTCAACGGCGGCTATGCCACCAGCGATGGCGTGTCCGCTGCGGCCACCGGCACAGAGCCCGATGGCTTTCACCAGTGGCGCATCGGCGGCAAAGGCCGCGTGAACCTCACGCAGGCGCTCTCGCTTACCGCCGTCGCGCGCTATGCCGAAACCCACACCGACATCGATGGCTTCCAGTCAGTCTATCCTTACGCGTTCATCGATACGCCCGAATACCAGAAGACGCGCCAGCTCTCGGGCCGGGTCGGCGCGCATTACGATACCGCCACGCTGGTTCTCGATGCGGGCTATGCGCTGTCGGAAACGAAGCGCGATTATTACGATCCGAGGTATGACACGGCGCCCAGCTATGGCTATCGCGCGCATTCCGAACGCGTGGACCTGACCGGCCGCCTCGCCCTGCCGTCGCACTTCGCGCTCGATTTCGGCGCGGACAACGAACGCACCCGCTACGAAGGCACGTATGATGCGCGCGCAAAGGCACGTCTTTCCAGCGCCCATGCGTTGCTAGGCTGGTATGGCGAAGCCGCCAGCCTCGCCGCCGGGGCGCGCATTGACGATCACAGCCGCTTCGGCAGCGAATGGACCTTCGGTGCCAATGGCAGCGTAAAGCTGCCCGTCGGCCTGCGCCTGCGCGCCAGCTATGGCGAAGGCTTCAAGGCGCCTACGCTGTTCCAGCTGCTCTCGGACTACGGCAACGCCGCACTGGTGCCCGAACGCAGCAAGAGCTACGACGCCGGCCTCGAATGGGCGCTGTTCCCGCAGGTCCACGCTGCCGTCACCGTCTATCGCCGCGATTCCCGGGATCTGATCGCCTATGTCTCGTGCTTCGGCGTGACCGACGGCATCTGCACCGGCCGCCCCTATGGCACTTATGACAACATCGGCCGCGCCCGCGCCGAAGGCGTCGAGGCGGAACTGACGCTGAAGCCCGTCGATGCGTTCGAGGTCCGTTTCGCCTACACTTATGACAAGGCGCGCAACCTCACCACGGGCAGCGCGAACTACGGCAAGGACCTTGCCCGCCGCCCGCGCAACACGCTGACCACCAGCCTCGACTGGACAACCCCGCTGCATGGCCTCACCCTTGGTGCCGACATGCGCGTCCAGTCCGCCAGCTATGACGACGCCGGCAACTTCACCCGGCTCGAAGGGGGCAGCCTCACCACGCTGCGCGCCAGCCTGCCGGTTGCGGGCAAGGTCGAGCTGTTCGGCCGCGTCGAAAACCTGTTCGACGCGCACCTCCAGACCGCGGGCGGCTATGGCACGCTCGGCCGTTCGGTCTTCGGCGGAATTCGTGTCCGCTACTGATCGCCTCAAATCCTCTCCCGGCTCGCCGGGGGAGGGGGACCGCCCGTATCGCGGGTGGTGGAGGGGACTTGCGTCCGCGCTGCCCCTCCTGCTCTCCGCCTGCATCGCACCCTCGCAGGCGGAGACACCCACTCTGCATCCCGGCATCGTCAGCCTGAACCCCTGCGCCGATGCGATCCTTGCCGAAGTGGCCGATCCCGCGCAGGTTCTGGCCATCTCGCACTACAGCGCCGATCCGCGTTCGTCCTCCATGCCGCCACGGCAGGCGCGCCGCTACCGCACCACGCGCGGCACGGTCGAGGAGGTCGTCGCGCTCCATCCCGACATCGTGATAGACGGCACCTTCATCGCGCCCGCCACGGCCGATGCCTATTCCCGGATGGGCTTGCGGCTGGAAACCGTGGGAATGGCGAACACGGTCGACGATGCCCGCGCGCAGGTGCGCCAACTGGCCGCGCTGGCCGGCCATCCCGAACGCGGCGAGCGCCTGATCGCGCGCATCGATGCGGCGCTGGCCGCCGCCGCGCCGCCGCCCGGCAGCGCGCCGATCCCGGCGGTGATGTGGGAGGCAGGCGGCATGGTTCCGGGCGACCGGACCCTGATCGCGGACCTGATGCGCCGCACCGGCTTTGCCAATTTCACCGCCGCGCAGGGCTATGCGCAGGCCGATCTCCTGCCGCTGGAGCGCCTGCTCGCCAATCCGCCGCGCGTGATCTTCACCACCACCAGCGTGGGCGATGGCGCGCATGCCGATGCCGACCGCATGCTCTCGCACCCCGCGCTCTCCGCCCTCCACGGCACCACGCGCGCGCCGTTCGCGCCGGGCTTGCTCTATTGCGCCGGCCCCACCGTGATCCGGGCCGCCCAGCGCCTTGCCCAAGTGCATCGCGCAATAATGCCCCTCCCGCTTGCACGAGGGGCGGGGGAAGGGCCCGTTGCCCAATCGCGGAGGCCCGCAAGATGAAGCGCCCTATCGTGCCGCTCGCACTTGCCCTCCTCATCGCCCTCCCGCTTTCGCTCCTTGCCGGGCAGGTGTGGATCGCGCCCTTCGCCGCCCCGGTAAAGAACGCCGTGCCCATTCTCATGCAGCTGCGCCTGCCGCGCGCCGTGCTCGCGCTCGTGCTGGGGGCTGGCCTTGGCGCATCGGGCGCTGCCATGCAGGGGTACTTGCGCAATCCGCTGGCCGATCCCGGCCTGTTCGGCATCGCGCCGATGGCCGCGCTCGGCGCGGTGCTGTCGTTCTACACCGGCTTTGCGGTGCAGCCTTTTGCGCTGCCCGCCTTCGCGCTCGTCGGGGCGGGCGGGGCGATGCTGCTGCTCGGGCTGATCGCCGGTCGCGCGGCTTCGGTCGCGCTGTTCACGCTGGCGGGGATGATGATCGCCAGCCTTGCCGGCGCGCTGACCAGCCTTGCCATCTCGCTTTCGCCCAATCCGTTCGCGCTGTCCGAAATCGTCACCTGGCTGATGGGTGCGCTGGCGGATCGCGGCTGGCACGAAGTCGCCATCGCCGCGCCGCCCACGCTGCTCGGGCTGGTCCTGCTCGCGCGCGCTGGCCCCTCGCTCGATGCGCTCACGCTGGGCGAAGCCGCCGCCCGTTCGCTGGGCGTCGATCCCGCGCGGCTTCAGGCGTTGATGGTCATTTCTACCGGGCTGATCGTCGGGTCGGGCGTGGCGGTTGCGGGGATCATCGGCTTCGTCGGCCTGATGGTGCCGCACATGGTCCGCCCGTTCACCGACCAGCGCCCCTCCTCGCTGCTGCTGCCCAGCGCGCTGGCGGGGGCGCTCCTGCTCCTGCTGGCCGATTGCCTGTGCCGCGTGGTTCCGCTTGCCGGCGGCGAACTGCGCCTCGGCATCGCGCTCAGCCTTGCCGGCGCGCCCTTTTTCCTGCGCCTGCTGCTCAGGATGCGGAGCCGCCTCGCATGACGCTCGCCGCGCACGATCTTCACTTTCCCGGCCGCCTCGCCGGGGCCAGCGCCGCGTTCCGGCGCGGGCATGTCACCGCCATCCTCGGGCCCAACGGCGCGGGCAAATCCACGCTGCTCGCCGCGCTGGCGGGGCTGCTGCCCGGCGCGGTCACGCTTGAAGGCACACCGCTGGCCACGCTCGCGCCGCAGATGCGTGCCCGCCGCATCGGCTACCTGCCGCAATCGGGCGAAGTCGCGTGGAACCTCGATGTCGAAACGCTCGCCACGCTCGGCCGCCTGCCGCATCGCACCGGCCCTGCGGAAAACGCGCAGGCCGTCGACGCCGCGCTCTCCGCGCTGGACCTCAACGCCTTGCGTCACCGCCCGCTGGCGAAGCTGTCGGGCGGCGAACGCGCGCGCGCGCTGCTTGCCCGCGTGCTGGCGGGGCAGCCCGACTGGATTCTCGCCGACGAACCGCTCGCCAGCCTCGATCTCGCGCACCAGCAGGCGCTGCTTGCCCGCTTCCGCGCGCTGGCGGACGCGGGCGCGGGCGTCGTGCTTGTCCTTCACGATCTGGCGCAGGCGATGAACCACGCCACCCACGTCGTCGTCCTGCAAAACGGCACTGTCGCGGCCTCCGGCCCGCCCGCTGCCGTGCTCACCCCCGGCCTGATCGACATGGTCTGGGGCCTGAAGGCGCGCTGGCTTGGAGAACCCGGCGCACAAGCCCTGGCCTACTGATCCAGCCCCAGCTCCTTCAGCAACGGCCCCACTTGCGGATCGCGCCCGCGAAAATCGCGCCAGATCGTGTCCAGCGGCGCCCGGTCCCCGCGCGACAGCACCAGATCACGCATCCGCTGCCCGTTGGCGCGGGTCATCCCGCCATGCTCCACGAACCACTGGTAGGCGTCCGCCTCCAGCATCTTGGTCCATTCATAGGCATAGTACGACGCCGAATAGCCCCCGCCGAACACGTGCCGGAAGGTGGACAGGCGATAGCGCACCGGCACCACGTCCACCGGCAGCCCGGTATCCTTCAGCGTCTTCGCCTCGAACGCGTCCACGTCGCCCAGATCGGACCCCGGCGCGATGGTGTGCACCTTCATGTCCATTTCCATCGCGGCCAGCGCGCTGCTGGTGTCGAACGCCTTGTCGAATTTCTGCGCGGCCACGATCTTTGCCGCCAGCGCCTTCGGCATCGGCGCGCCGGTCTTCCAGTGCCGCGCATAATGCGCCAGAACGCTCGGCTCCCACGCCCAGTGTTCGTTGAACTGCGAGGGGAACTCCACGAAGTCGCGCGCCTTGGTGGTCGTCGCCACGCGCGGATATCCCCCAGCGGCAAACAGCCCGTGCAGCGCGTGGCGGCGACAGCAGCGGGCTGATGCGCGTCGTGATGGCGTTGAACGAGACGTAGAGCGCGATCGGCGTGCTGAACGTGCACAGCAGGATCAGCCACATGCTCACGCCGTCGATCGCCACGTGGTAGCGAATGCCGAGCGAGGGCACCCACTCGATGATCTGCTGGTAGTGCCAGCCCTTCGACATGGGCTGCGAGAGCAGGCCCAGCGATGCCA
>JBDLVU010000059.1:0-15758 GCA_039804665.1 Pseudomonadota bacterium
CCACGCGATGATGGGCGAAAACCTCACCGGCAAGCAGGCCGAGGAACAGGGCCTTGTCACCGAAGCCGTGCCCGCCGAGCGCCTCAAGGCCCGCGTTCTCGAAATCGCCGAGGCGCTGGCCAAGAAGGACGGTCATGCGCTGCGTGCCACCAAGTGGACGATGCGCCGCATGGTCGACATGACCTATGACAACGGGCTGGAATACCAGATCCGCGCGCAGGAAGCGCTGCACAGCTTCGGCGGTGCCGCCGCGCGCAAGGAAGCCACGCGTCAGTTCCTCGACGAAAAGAGCTTCAAGCCCGGCCTCGGCACATTCGACGCCAGCAAGGTCAAGCGCTGATCCTTCAGCCTTGCCGAAAAGCGCCCCGGTCGCCTCGCGCGGCCGGGGCGCTTTCGTTTCAAATCAGCGGCATTGTTGATCAAAGCGGTTGCGCGTGAAATCGCCGCCCGCCACGTTGCGCCCCAACAGGAGTCGCAACCACCCATGATTCACCTTGCCCGCAACGCCGCAGCGCTTGCCGCCGCCACGCTGTTTTCCACCTCCGCCATTGCAGCGCCCGCCGGCCATCCGAAGGCGGAGGCGCAGGCGCTCGATCTCTCGATGAAGTCCATCGCCATCCGCTCGGTGCGGGGCGAGGGCAACCGCACCATCGACGTTGCCAACCTTTACCGTGACGCGCTGCTCGCCGCCGGGTGGAAGGCCGCCGATATCGAGATCGTACCGGTCGACGACACCGCCTATTTCCTCGCCACCTGGCAGGGCAGCGATCCCTCGCTGGGGCCGCTGGTCCTCTCCGGCCATATGGACGTGGTGGAAGCCAGGCGCGCCGATTGGGTACGCGATCCCTTCGTCCCCGTGCTCGAGGACGGCGTGCTTTATGGCCGCGGCGCCAGCGACATGAAGGTGTCGGGCGCCATCGCGCTCGCCTCACTGGTGGAACTGCGCAAGTCCGGTTTCAAGCCGCGCCGCACCATCGTCCTCGAATATTCGGGCGATGAAGAAACCACGATGAAGACCAGCGGCCTCATCGCCGAGCGGCTCAAGAACGCCGAGCTGGTCATCAACGAAGACGGCGGCGGCGGCACCTTTGACGAGGCCACCGGCAAGCCGGTCTATTGGTCGTGGAGCGGCGCGGAAAAGACCTATGCCGACATCCGCCTTGAAGTCACCAACCCCGGCGGCCACAGCTCCGCCCCGCGCCCGGTCAATGCCATCGTGCAACTGGCGCAGGCGCTGGAAAAGATCGGGACATATCACTTCGCGCCCGAACAGAGCGCGCTGACCAGGGCCTATTTCGAAAAGGCTGCCGCGTTCGAAACCGACGCCCCCACGGCCGCTGCGATGCGCGCGTTTGCCGCCAATCCGGGCGACGCCGCCGCGCTCGCCACGCTGCGCGCCAATCCCAACTACGTCGGCAAGGTCGGCACCACCTGCGTGCCCACCATGGTCAATGCGGGCCACGCGCTCAACGCCCTGCCGCAGCGCGCTACCGCCAACATCAACTGCCGCATTTTCCCCGGCCACAAGCGGCTTGAGATCATGGCCGAGCTGGAAAAGGTGGTAAACCAGCCCGAAGTGAAGTTTGCCGATGTTTCCGAAGGTTCGCTGGAAACTGGCTCTTCGCCCATGCGCCCCGATTTCGTCGCCGCCTCCACCAAGGCGATCCGCGCCGCGTGGGGCAAAGGCGTGGCGGTGATCCCCTCGCAATCCTCCGGCGCTTCGGACTCCATGTACTTCCGCGCCCTCGGCGTGCCCAGCTATGGCGCCAGCCCGGTGTTCAGCAAGGACTCCGAGGAATTCAGCCACGGCCTGAACGAACGCACGCGCCTGTCCAACATCGCGCCCGGCATCACCTATTACCTCAGCCTGATCCCCGATCTGGCGAAGTGATCGCATCGAGGTGGCGGCGGGCCATCGCGCCCGCCTCCGCCACGGTGAAGCACCCGGGCGAAAGGCACAGTTCCAGCCACAGCCCGTCGACCAGCGCCGTCGTGGAAATAGCCGCCAGCCGCAGCGCGCCCTGCGGCACGCCGCAATCGGCCAGCAGCCCCTCCAGCCGCGCGCGATAGCCGGCGTACTGCTCGTCATGCTGCGCGGCGATGTCGCCCCGCGCGGTCACGAGGCTCCAGAACGCGATCCATGTGGCCAGCAAGGCGGGGGTTCCAATCGGCGCGGCAAAGCTTGCCGTCACGAACGCCTCAAGCCGCGCGCGCGCATCGTCGCCCGCCGCCGCCACCGCCGTATCCAGCGCGTCGCTCACTTGCCCGTCAACATGGGCATAGGTCGCCGCCACCAGCCCATCCACGCCGTCGAAATAGTGGCTGACCAACCCGGGCGAGACGCCCGCCTCCTGCGCAATGGCGCGCACGCTCGCCCCCGTGGCGCCGGCCCGCGCCAGCACCCGCGCGCACGCCTCGATCAGGCTGAGCCGCCGCGCATCGGGTTCCGCGCGGCGAAAGGAAGGGGAGGAGGCGTTCACTTGCATAACCTGCCAGTTGTTGTACGATCGTTCAACAAGCAATCTTCCGTCCGGATTCGCCCATGGCCGACATGCCCACCACCTTCGAACGCATCGCCGCCTATGAAGCCGGCACCGAGCATGATCCCGATGCGGATTTCAGCCTGCCCGGCTGGCTCTACACCGACCCCGAATACTACGCGCGCGAAGTGGAGGAGATCATCAGGCCTTCGTGGCAGATCGTCTGCCATGAAAGCGATGTGCCGAACGCGGGCGACTGGCGCACGCTCGATTACATCGGCGAAAGCGTCATCGTCGTGCGCGGCGAGGACAGCCGGATCCGCGCCTTCGCCAATGTCTGCCGCCACCGCGCGATGCGGCTGGTGGAAGGGGATTCCGGCTGCGCGAAAAAGTTCATCTGCCCTTATCACGCGTGGGCGTTCGAAACCGACGGTCGCCTGTCCGGCGTGCCGATGAAGGGCGATTATCCGGCGCTGCGGCTTGAGGAAAACGGCCTCGCCAAAGTCGACGTCGAAATCTGGCGCGGCTTCATCTTTGTGCGGCTGGTAGACAAGGGCTTTCCTTCGGTGGCCGAAATGATGGCCCCGTTCGAAGAGGAAGTCGCACCCTATCGCTTCGAGGACATGCGCCGCATTTCCGACGTGCGCCTGCGCAGCCGCGCGGTGAACTGGAAGAACGTGGGCGACAACTATTCCGACAACCTCCACATCCCCGTTTCGCACGATGGGCTGACGCGAATTTTCGCCCGCTCCTATGAAATCTCCGCGCACGGCTGGGCCGACCGGATGAAGGGCGACCTGGTGGAAAAACCCACCAGCAATTTCTGGGAAAGCTTCTACATCAAGCATTTGCCGCAGGTTCCTCACCTGCCGGAAACCGCACAGCGGCGCTGGCTCTATTACAAGCTGTGGCCCAACATGGCCTTCGACATCTACGCCGACCAGATCGATTTCATGCAATGGCTGCCCACCGGCCCCACCACCTGCAGCTTGCGGGAGATGGGCCACGCGCTGCCCGATGCCTTTATTCCTGAAGACCGGCGCCGCGAAATGAAGCTCGCCCGCTATGCCAACTGGCGCATCAACCGCGTGGTCAACAAGGAAGACACCTGGCTGATCGAACGCGTGCAGCAGGGCATGGCATCGGCCAGCTATGGCGCCGGTCCCATCGGCCGCAGCGAAGTGTGCCTGCGCAGCTTCGCCCGCAAGATCCGCGCCATCACGCCCGAAGCCCGCCTGCACAAGGCACCGCCTCCGGGGTGGAGCAAGCGCTGAACCGCATAAACGAGGTCCTTCGGGTCGCACCAACAGGGCCAGACAAGCAGACCAAGAACGGGGAGTATCCATGACCAACCGCTACGACGCGCTCATCATCGGCGGCGGCCACAATGGCCTGACCTGCGCCTTCTATCTCGCCCGCGCCGGCATGAAGGTGCGCGTGCTCGAACGGCGCCACATCGTCGGCGGCGCGGCGGTGACCGAGGAATTCCACCCCGGCTTCCGCAATTCCACCGCCAGCTATACGGTCAGCCTGCTGCGCCCGCAGGTCATCGCCGACATGCGCCTGCACGATTACGGCTATCGCGTGATCGAGCGCACGATCAGCAACTTCTTCCCGTTCCCCGATACCTATCTGAAGCTCGGCGGCGGGCCCGGCCGGACCGAGGCGGAATTCGCCCGCTTCTCGAAAAAGGATGCCGAGGCGTACCCGAAGTACGACGCCGCGCTGGAAAAGGTCGCCAACGTGCTGCGCGACATTTCGCTGCAAACCCCGCCCAACGTCGGCGGCGGCCTTGCCGCGCTGGCCTCTGCCGCCAAGCAGGGCTGGCCGCTCGCCCGTATGGACATTTCGACGCAGCGCGACCTGCTCGATATCTTCACCAAGTCCGCACGCGATTTCCTTGATGGCTGGTTCGAAGACGATCACGTGAAGTCCGCCTTCGCTTTCGATGCGGTGGTCGGCAACTTCGCGGGCGTCTCCACCCCCGGTTCGGCTTACGTCCTGCTTCACCACGTGTTTGGCGAAGTGAACGGCAAGCTTGGCGCATGGGGCCACTCGGTGGGCGGCATGGGCGCGATCACGCAGGCGATGGCGAAGGCCTGCGCCAGCGTCGGCGTGGAAATCAGCCTTGAAGCGCCTGTGTCAAAGGTGCTGGTGAACAACGGCAAGGCGCAGGGCGTGAAGCTGGAAAGCGGCGAGGAGCTTTATGCTCCCATCGTCGCCGCCAACGTCGGCCCCGCGCTGCTCTATCGCCAGATGGTCGATTCCAGCGATCTGGACGAAGACTTCAACCGCCGGATGAAGACCTTCAAGACTGGCTCGGGCACGTTCCGCATGAACGTGGCGCTGTCCGAACTGCCCGATTTCACCGTGCTTCCGGGCAAGGCGCTGGCCGAACACCACACCGCCGGCATCATCATCGCACCGGGCATGGACTACATGGACCAGGCCTTCATCGACGCGCAGCAGCAGGGCTGGTCGAAGAAACCCATCGTCGAGATCAAGATTCCCTCGACCGTCGACGACAGCCTCGCTCCTCCGGGCCAGCATGTCGCCAGCCTGTTCTGCCAGCAGTTCGATCCGAACGTCGATTGGGACCAGCACCGCGAAACGGTGGCCGATCTCATCATCGATACCGTCAATGACCATGCGCCCAACTTCAAGGCCAGCGTCATCGCCCGCCAGATCCATTCCCCGCTCGATCTCGAACGCAAGTTCGGCCTGATCGGCGGCGATATCTTCCACGGCACGATGGGGCTGGACCAGCTTTGGGCCGCGCGCCCCGTCCTCGGCCACGGCGATTACCGCGCGCCGATCAAGGGCCTCTACATGTGCGGCAGCGGCACCCACCCGGGCGGCGGCGTAACCGGCGCTCCCGGCCACAACGCCGCGCACGAAATCCTCAGCGACCGCTCGCTCCTGTGGAAGGCGCTGCACCGGAAGCGGTAAGGCGCGACGCTATCCTTCCCCCTCGCAGGGGGGAGGGGTAGCGCAGGCCTAGCCGAAATTGGATAAGGGCGAAGCAGTCCTCCGCCGCACCGCCCAGTAAACCGGCACTCCCGCCACCACGGACAGCGCGCCATAGGCCAGCGCCTTTTCGCCCAGTCCCCATGCCGCCCACACGATGAACGCCGCCGCCACCACGGCCACGGCCTGAATCATGCGCTCGCCCGGCAGCAGTTTCATGCCCGCCAGCATCGCCATCAGATAGCTCAGCATCCCCGCCGCAAGGCTGACCGATGCGATGAACTGGAACAGCTCGCCCGCCCCGCGCGAAAAGTTCAGCAGCACCACGCCCGTCAGCAGTATCGACGAAACCAGATGCGCCCGCGCCGGCGTGCCGCCCGTGCTTTCCTTGCCGAACCACATCGGAAACACGCCGCCGCGCGCCATTGCCCATGGCACTTCGCCCTGCAACAGGATGAACCCGTTCAGTGTCCCGAACGCGCTGATCGCGGCAAACACCGCCACCACGCCCGCCACGCCCGCGCCAAAGTGCTGCCCCAGAAACGCCGCGACCGGGGCGGGCGAGGCCGCCGCCTGTCCGGTCGGCATATAGGCGAAGAACGCCACGCTGATCCCCACATAGACCACGCCTGTCAGCACCGTGCCGATCAGCGTTGCGCGCGGCACCACGGTGCGCGCGTTCTCCACCTTGTCGGCCGGTACGGTCGCGGATTCCAGCCCCAGAAACCCCCAGAACGTCAGCCCCGCCGCGCTGGCAATCGCCCCGCCGGCAATCGGCACGTCGGGTTGCGCCACATGCGGCGCGCCGCTCAACCACAGCCACAGCGCAAGGCCGATCAGCCCCACCAGCGGGATCAGCTTCAGCGCGGCCGTCACCAGCGAAACCTCGCCCGCGGTGCGCACCCCGCGAATGTTCACCGCGGTCAGCACCCACACGCACGCCACGGATAGCAGCGCCGGCGCGCCCGCCGTCGTGCGGATCGCGGGCGCGATCAGGCTCAGGTTGCTGACCACCGCCACCGCAATCGCGCCGTTCCCTGCCCAGATCATCGTCCAGTACGACCACGCCGTGGCAAACCCTGCCAGCGGCCCGAACGCGGCCTGCGCATAGGCATAGGGCCCGCCTGCCAGCGGCAGCTTTGCCCCCATTCGCGCAAACACCACCGCCAGGCACAGCGCCCCGCCGATGGTCACCAGCCATCCGATCAGCTGGTTCGCCCCCAGCGGCGCCAGCGTGGCCGGCAGCAGGTATATCCCCGATCCGATCAGGTTCCCGACGACGAGCGCCAGCGTCATCCAGAAATTCAGCCCGCGCGCCTTCTGCGTCATCGTGTTCTCCCGAAGGCAGGCACAGTAACGCTTGATCGCGCGCCGTCACCGTGTTTGTTGCGTGGGCAATGGAACCGGCCCCACAATACGATCCCCGCCTCGTCCGCGCCGCGCTGGCGATGAACGACAACGAACTGCACGTGGCCGAGCCGCTGCTGCGCGCGCTGCTGAAGGACGATCCGTTCGACGTGCGCGCCATCCGCCTGTTCGCCGAACTCGCGGGCCGCATCGGGCGCTATGGCGATGCCGAAAACCTGCTGCGCCGCGCCATCGAACTTGCGCCGCAGTTCACGCAGGCGCGCGCCAACCTCGCGCTCGTGCTCTATCGCACCAACCGCGCGGCCGAGGCGCTGGACGAACTCGCCCGCGTCAGCGCGGAGGACCCGGACAACCTCGGCGCCGCCAACCTCCAGGCTGCCGCCTATGGCCGCATCGGTGAATTCGACGAGGCGCTGGCGCTTTATGCGCACGTGCTGAAGGACGCGCCCAACCAGCCCAAGGTCTGGATGAGCTATGGCCACATGCTGAAAACGGTCGGCCGGCTGGACGAAGGCGTGGCCGCCTATCGCAAGGCCATCGCGCTCACGCCCACGCTCGGCGAAGTCTGGTGGAGCCTCGCCAACCTGAAAACCGTGCGCTTCACCGATGAAGACATCGCCGCGATGCAGGCCGCGCTGGCCGACGAAACCATCGCTGATGAAGACCGCTGGCACCTTGATTTCGCGCTGGGCAAGGCGTTCGAGGACCGCGCCGAACCCGGCCCCGCCTTTGCCCGCTACACCGCTGGCAACGCGCTGCGCCGCGAACGCCTGCCTTACAAGGCGGCCGACACCACCGCGCAGGTGACCCGCGTCATCGCCGCCACCACGCCCGCGCTGTTCGCACAGGAAACGGGCTGCCCCGCGCCCGATCCGATCTTCGTCCTCGGCATGCCCCGCGCCGGCTCCACGCTGGTCGAACAGATCCTGTCGAGCCACAGCGCGGTCGAAGGCACCAGCGAACTGCCCGATATCGCGCAGATCGTCCGCAGCATCGAAGGCTATCCCGCCGCGTTGCCCGGTCTGACGCCCGAAACCCTGCGCAGCCTTGGCGAACAATACCTTTCGCGCACCCGCATCCAGCGGCACACCGCGCGGCCCCTGTTCATCGACAAGATGCCCAACAACTGGGTCCACGTGCCGCTGATCCGCCTGATCCTGCCCAATGCAAAGATCATCGATGCGCGCCGCCACCCGCTGTCGTGCTGCTTTTCCAACTTCAAGCAGCACTTCGCGCGCGGGCAGGGCTTCACCTATGATCTTGCCGATCTTGGCGCGTACTACCGCGATTACGTGCGCCTGATGGCCCACGTCGATGCCGTGCTGCCCGGCCATGTCCACCGCGTGATCTACGAACGCATGGTCGACGATACCGAGGCCGAAGTGCGCGCGCTGCTCGCCGCCTGCGGCCTGCCGTTCGAGGACGCCTGCCTCGCCTTCTGGCAGACGTCCCGCGCCGTGCGCACGCCCAGTTCCGAGCAGGTTCGCCAGCCGATCTTCCGCGAAGGCACCGAAGGCTGGAAGGCGTTCGAACCCATGCTCGATCCCCTCAAGGCCGCGCTCGGCGCCGATCTTCTTGCCGCCTATCCTGCCGCGCCGGCGTTCGAAGCGTCGCTGGCATCGTTGTAAATAGGACACGCTTGCTGCAACGCACGAAAGTTGCGCGCGGAACCATCTTGACGTTTTGCGGCAATGCGGATCAAACCGCAGCATAACAGTTGCAACAGGGTAGGCACAAAAGATGACCAGGGGGCTCAATCGCCTTTCGCGGCTCGCGTTTCTCGCAACCAGCGCGCTCGCTGCGCCGGCCGCCATGGCGCAGGCTGCGCCACAGGCCCCGGCCGAGGATAGCAACGTCATCATCGTCACCGCGCAAAAGCGCAGTGAAAACCTCCAGAACGTGCCGATCTCGATCCAGGCGCTCGGCACGGCCAAGCTGGATCAGCTGAACGTTTCGAACTTCAACAGCTACGCGCAGCAGCTGCCCTCGGTGGTCGCGCAATCGTCGGGCACCCCCGGCACCAACGTGATCTACATGCGCGGCGTCGCCTCGGGCGGCGATGGCAACCACTCGGGCTCGCTGCCTTCGGTCGGCGTCTATCTCGATGAACAGCCTGTCACCACCATCGGCGGCAACCTTGACGTGCACGTCTATGACGTCGCCCGCATCGAAAGCCTGTCCGGCCCGCAGGGCACGCTCTATGGCGCCTCGTCCGAAGCTGGCACGATCCGCATCATCACCAACAAGCCTGATACGAAGGCCTTCTACGGCCGCGTCGACGCCGAAGTGAACACTGTCGAAAGCGGCGGTCAGGGCGGCAAGCTCGAAGGCATGATCAACGCGCCGCTGTCGGCCACTGCCGCGCTGCGCGTGGTCGGCTTCTACCAGCGCGACGCGGGCTATATCGACAACAAGCTGGCCACCCGCTGCTTCCTGCCGCAGCCTGGCGGCATCTGCGTCAGCAACGCCAGCACCGCGAAAAAGAACTACAACGATACCGAGACTTACGGCGGCCGCGCCGCGCTGAAGATCGATCTCGACGACAACTGGATCGTCACGCCCGCCGTGATGTACCAGGAACAGAAGAGCCACGGCGTCTATGCCTACGAACCCTCGGTCGGCACGCTCCAGGTCGAACACTTCTTCCCGGACTTCCGCAACGATCGCTTCGTTCAGGCGGCCCTGACCATCGAAGGCAAGATCGGCAGCTGGGACCTGACCTATGCCGGCGCCTATCTGGACCGCAAGGACAACTCCTCGTCGGATTACACCGACTATGCCGAGATCTACGACACCTTCTACGACAACGGCATCGCCGGCTCGCTCTACTTCAAGGACAATGCCGGCAACAGCATCGATCCTCGCCAGCAGGTGATCGGCTCCGATCACTTCAAGAAGATGAGCCACGAACTGCGCATCGCCTCGCCGTCGACAGAGCGCCTGCGCCTTGTCGCGGGCCTGTTCTACCAGCGCCAGTCGAACCAGATTCATCAGGATTACAAGGTCGCCAACCTTGCCGACGACGTCTCGGTCAACGGCTTCCCTGGCACCATCTGGCTCACCCAGCAGTATCGCGTGGACAAGGACTACGCCGCGTTCGGTGAACTCAGCTACGATATCCTGCCCAACCTGACGCTCACCGCCGGCGGTCGCTACTTCAAGTACGACAACTCGCTGATCGGCTTCTTCGGCTTCGGCCGTAATCCGGGCGATGGCTATACCGCCGATCCGGTCAACGCCGCCGCATTCCCCAAGTACGGCGTCTCCCGCTGCTTCACCGATGCAGGTGACCGCCTTTACGACTACGCCACCGGCGACAAGAGCAGCTCCACCACGCTGCTGCCGCCAGCCGTGGCGGGCAGCCCGTGCACCAACCTCGGCGTCTACGATAACGGCACGGTCAAGCCTGTTCGCGCCAAGGGTGACGGTGGCACGTACCGCTTCAACCTGTCTTACAAGCCGACGTCCGATGTGCTGCTTTATGCCACGGTTTCGCGCGGCTTCCGCCCCGGTGGCAACAACCGCTTCGGCTTGGCCGGGGCGTACAAGCCGGATTATCTCCAGAACTTCGAACTGGGCTTCAAGACCACGCTCGCGGGCGGACTGCTGCGTCTGAATGGCGCGATCTATCAGCAGAACTGGAACCACTTCCAGTTCAGCTACCTTGGCCCGGCCAGCTTCACCATCATCACCAACGGGCCGAGCGCGCGCATCCGTGGTTTCGACATGGATGCGACCGTCTCGCTCGACCGGTTTACGCTCAACCTTGCCGGTGCCTACACCGACGGCAAGATCCGCCAGAACCTGTGCAAGGCGGATGACCCCACGTTCCAGTGTACGGGCCTTGCCGCCGATGGCAGCCCCAATGAAGTCTATGCCCCCGCCGGCACGCGCCTGCCGATCACGCCGCAGTGGAAGATGAGCGGCACCGCCCGCTACACCGTCCCCGTCGGCGCGGCCAAGGTCTATGGCCAGCTCAACGGGTCGTATCAAAGCTCGGCCACGCCGGACCTGCGCGTCACCTATGCCGAAGCGCTTGGCCGCCTGCGCGCCTTCGCCATGCTCAATGCCTCGGTCGGTGCCGATTGGGAACGCTTCTCTATCGAAGCCTTCATCCAGAACCTGACCAACAAGCATGGCGACCTGTCGCGTTATGCCGAGTGCGGCTCGTGCGAACGCGCATACATCGTCACCACCACCCCGCGCACTTTCGGCATCCGCGCGGGCGCCAAGTTCTGACGAACGGCCAGCGCTGAACGCCAAAAAGGCCCGCAAGGATCAAACCTTGCGGGCCTTTTTTGTTGGAGCATCTGCAGACGCCTGCCCGCCTCAGGGCCGGTCCAGCACATACCCCAGCGATCGCACCGTGCGCAGCGGATAGCCCGCGCCTGCATCGCGCAGCGCGCGGCGCAGGCGGCTGACCCATGCATCCACCGTGCGTTCGTCGATGGGTTGTTCCTGCTTGCCCAGCGCGGCGATCAACTGCGCGCGCGAAAACACGTGGCCGGGTTGTTCCATCAGATAGCGCAGCAGCCGCAGCTCGTTGGGCATCAGCCCGATCGGCTGTTCCTTCCACCGCGCCTGCAACGCCGACAGGTCGAGCGCAAGCTCCCCCAGCCGCAGCGTGCGCCCGGGCACGTCGCGTTCGGGGATCTGCACGGAAAGCACCCGGTCCAGCACCGATGCGCGGTCGATCGGCCCGACGATGTAATCGTCCGCGCCCGCGCGCAATGCCCGGCGCTTGGCCTCGGCCTCGTCTTCTTCCAGCACCATCGTCACGTGCGCGGCTTCGGTTTGCGGGTCGCAGCGCAGCCGTCGGCACAGTTCAAGGCCCGAAAGCTCAGGCAGCACCCAGTCGACGAAGGCCCACGGTTTGCCGTCCAGCAAGGGCAGGGGCGATGCCACCCGCCACTTGTGGAACACCACGCGCAGATCGCCGTGCGCAAAGCTTTCGTTGCCACCCGGCAGCGCGCCGGTCACCAGGATATCGATTTGCCGCATACTGCCCCGTTCGAGGTGAACGGGGCCTCTGTGTCCCGCATTTATGACGGGCGCATGACGATATTACAGTGGAGCCCTAAACCGGCAGTCCCACGTAATTTTCCGCGATGCTCGTCTGCGCGGCCTTGCTGCTGGCGATATAGTCCAGCTCGGCCACCTGCATCGCGCGTTCGAACGGCCCGTCTTCGGGAAAGCGGTGCATCAGCTTGGTCAGAGACCAGCTGAACCGCTCGCACTTCCACACGCGCGCCAGCGCCTTGGCCGAATAACCCGCCACCGCATCGTTGTCGGCGCGCTTGAAGTACGCGGTCAACGCCTCGGCGGCATAATGCACGTCGCTTGCCGCAAGGTTCAGCCCCTTGGCCCCGGTCGGCGGCACGATATGCGCCGAATCCCCGCACAGCAGCAGGCTGCCATGGCGCATCGGTTCGAAAACATAGCTGCGCAAGGGGGCGATGCTCTTTTCGATCGAAGGTCCGCGCGTGATGTTCGCCGCCGCTTCCGGCCCCAGCCGCACCGCCAGTTCGTCCCAGATGCGATCGTCGCTCCAGTCCTCGATCTTCTCGGTCAGCGGCACGTCCACATAGTACCGGCTGCGCGTGTGGCTGCGCATCGATGCCAGCGCAAAGCCGCGTTCGTGGTTGGCATAGATCAGTTCGTGGTTGCACGGCGGCACATCGGCCAGAATGCCCAGCCAGCCGAACGGATAGACGCGCTCGAATTCGCGCGCCACGCTGGCCGGAATGGCCTTGCGGCTCGGTCCGTGGAACCCGTCGCACCCGGCGATGAAGCGCGCGTCGATGCGCTGCTGCACCCCGTCCTGCACGAACGTGACATAGGGCGCGTCGCTCTCGATATCGTGCAGCGCCACATCGGCGGCGTCATAGATCACCGGCAGGCCACGCGTCGGCGCGGCGTCCATCAGGTCGCGCGTGATTTCGGTCTGGCCATAGACCACCACCGTCTTGCCGGTCAGGTTCGCCACGTCGATGCGGATCAGCCGTTCGCCGTCGGCCAGGTTGAAGCCTTCTTCCACCAGCCCTTCGGCCTTCAGCCGCGCGTCCAGCCCCAGCCGGGCCATCAGCCCCACGGTGATCTGTTCCAGCACGCCCGCGCGGATGCGCCCCAGCACATAGTCGGGCGTCTGGCGCTCCACCACGATGCAATCGATGCCTTCGGCCTTCAGCAGGTGGCCCAGCAGCAGCCCGGCGGGCCCCGCGCCGATGATGGCGACTTGTGTGCGCATGGTACGTTCTCCCCGGCCGCGCCGTTTCCAAAGGCGCGTGCCTGTCATGCTCGTTCCTTGACAACGCGCGAGGGCCGGGGGAAGGCATGGCCGCGACAATCGCTGGTACTTTCAGGACACGCGCGCATGACGGCCCCGATGCCCCCTCCCGCGATCCCCTCTTATGCCCTGTATGGCGAACGGGCCGCGCCCCAGCCCACGGGTTTCGCGCATATCGAAACCATCGCCAGCCGCAGCGCGCTGCACGACTGGGAGATCAAGCCGCACCGCCACGGCGATTTCGTGCAAATCCTGCTGGTGCGTGAAGGACATGCGGAAATCGCGTTTGACGGTGAAACCCACCCCCGCGCGGGGCCATGCGGGGTCATCGTTCCCGCCGGCACGGTCCACGGCTTCCGTTTCCGTCAGGACACCCGCGGCTGGGTGCTCACGCTCTCGGCCGACTTCGCGCAGCGCGCCGCCGCGGCCGGCGATCCGCTCGGGCCCGCGCTGGCGCAAGGCGGCCCGCTTGACCTTGGCCCCGACGCCGCGCGCCGCGTTGGCTGGCTGGCGGGCGAAATGCTCGCCCTGCAAAGCGAATGGCGCACCGGAGATCCGCTGTTCCTTGCCCTTGCCGAAGCGCTCGTCCGCGTTGCAGCGCGCGGCACCGAGCGAACGGTGCGCGCCCCCGCCGATTTCCGCGTCGAACGCCTGCGCCAACTGGTGGAGCTGCATTTCCGCGAACACCGCGATCTGGATTTCTACGCCTCCGCGCTCGGCCTCACGCGTCGCACGCTTACGCGGCTTGCCACCGCGCGGCTCGGCTGCACGCCGATGGAGCTGGTTCACCGCCGCCTTGCGCTCGAAGCGCGGCGGATGCTGCGCTACACCGGCGCCACCGCGCAGCAGGTCGCCGCCGAACTCGGCTTTGACGACCCATCGTACTTCTCGCGCTTTTACCTACGGATGACCGGCCGCCGCCCCGCACAGGACCGCGCCGCCTAGGAACGCGCCAAACGCCGCCACCGCGCCGTCCACCGCCTCCGCCCGCCAGCCCGGGCCTTCGTCCATCGCGTCCAGCCGCTGCAACAGCCGCCGCCAGTCGCCCGGCCGGTGCCGCGCGCGCAGGAACCGCGTGGGCAGCCCATCGCCCACCCGCCCGTGCAGCACCGCGCCGCCCAGCCGCGACCCTTCCAGCACATAGATCGCGCCCCATCGCGCCGCCGCGCTATCGGGCGGCGCAAAGCCCGCCGCACCGGGCGCGTCCAGCCCCATCGCGGCGAGATCGTCCAGCAGGGCGATGCTGCGCCCCTTCCACCCCGCCAGCAATTCGCCCGGCCGTAACGCGCGCTCCACCGCCGGCAGCGCGCGCGCCTGCGCCATCAGAAACGCGCCATAGCCGGCCGCCGTGCCCAGATCATGCCGCCCGAACGCGGCGTCCACCCGCGCATGATCCGCGCGCGTCGCCGCGCGCAGCACTGCCACCGCGCTCATGCCAGAAGACTCACGACAGCGCCTCCTCGGGCCAGCCGAGCATCGTCTTCAGCCCCCGGATCAGGTTGCCCGTGGTATAGGGTTTCTGCACCACGCCGCGCGCGCGGTGTTCCATCGGCAGCTGCGCCTGCTCGCCATAGCCAGAGGCAAAGAAGAACGGCACGCCCATGTCGGCCAGCCGGTCGGCAATGCCGAAGCTGGTCTGGTCGCCCAGGTTGATGTCCAGCACCGCCAGATCCGGCCGCATCCTGTCGAGCACGTCGTGCGCCGCCTCCACGGTAGAGGCCGTGGCGATGTCCGCGCCAAAGCGTTGCAGGATATCCTCGGCATCCAGCGCGATGATCAGGCTGTCCTCCACCAACAGCGCGTTCACGCCCTTCAGCAGGTCGGGTTGCACCGCCACATCCTGCGGGCGCGGCGGATGGGGCAGCGCGATGCGCGGGCTTTTGTGCACCGGGCTGCGCGACACGTGGCGGGCCGGGATGCAGAAGTGCGCGTGGATGCCTTCGTGGTGATAGGCAATGTCCGCCAGCCCGCCGAGGTCATAAGGCACCGACCGCTTGATGATCGTGGTGCCAAACCCCTTGCGCGTCGGTTCGGTCACCGGTGGCCCGCCGCTCTCGCGCCAGTCCAGCAGCAGGTTGTCGTGCTCGTCCACGCGCCAGTCCAGATGCACGTGCCCCTTGCCGGAAAGGCTGCCGTATTTCATCGAATTGGTCACCAGTTCGTGGATCACCAGCGCCATCGTCGAATAAGCCTGCGGGTTCAGCAGCACCGGCGGCCCTTGCGCGATCAGCGCGCTCTGGCGGCTTGAGGCAAACGCGGCCGCCTCCGCCTCGATCAGCGCGGCCAATGGCGCGGGGCCCCAATGGTCGTCGGTAATCTGGTTGTGCGCGCGCGCCAGCGCATGGATGCGCCCGTCCACCACTTTCACGAAGTCCGTTACCGCCGGATCGTCGGGATCGCTTTGACGGATCAGCCCCCGGATCACGCCCAGGATGTTGCGTACGCGGTGGTTCAGTTCGGCGATCAGCAGTTCCTGCCGCGCATTGGCCTGATGCCGCTCCGCCGCCGCTTCGTCCGCTGAGCCCGCCCGCTGGCCGGTTAACATGACCCACCCGCAGGGAAACCTGCGGCGCGGGTCATGGTCGTGGTGACTGCGGTCGACGGTGACGCCCACGGCATGAAGATCATCGCCGGCCTCGAAAAGCTCGACGACGGCC
>JBDLVU010000060.1:0-15518 GCA_039804665.1 Pseudomonadota bacterium
CGCGCAGGATGGCGCAGGTGCACCGTGTGGTCCCAATGGATGTGTCCGCTGCGCAGCGCCCGCAGATACGCGGCCACAGCGCGGCGGCCCGCCATCATCGCCACCACGTTGCCCACCGGCATCCGCAGGATCGACAGGACACCCTCGGCCAGACCATATTCGCGGGCAGTGAACGCCATGCGCGACACGACACGCCAGCCCAGCGCCAGAAAGTTCGCCTGCAACAGCAGCCGCATTGCATCACTGAGCGGCGGGGGATCATAAAGACCGGCCCATTCGGCGGCCATCAGCACCGGCAGCAGCGCGATCAGCAGATACGCCGCCGCCAGAACCACCGCAGTCAGCGGCGCGCGGCGATCGCGCAGGCGCATCCACAGTTCCAGCGGCCGGCCGCTCCAGCCCAGCCGCTCCCAGCCTTGCAGCGCGATGCCGTGGAGCCAGCGGGTCTTCTGCCGGACGGCGGACGCAAGGCCAGCCGGAAAGAATTCGCGCGTGGCGACAAGCTGGCCCTGACTGTCCCGCGCCCGCACGAAGCTGGCGCGCCCGCCGATCTCACCGATCAGCAGGCCGCATTCGTAGTCTTCGGTCAGGCATTCGGCGGCGAAAGGCTCCTTCATCCCGCGCCGGGCGGCAATCGCCTCTATGGCCGCGCGCGAAAAGGCGCAGCCGACGCCGGCGGCGGGCAGGCCGACGCCCAGCCAGCCGCGCACAACCATCCCCTTGGCATGGCTTTCAGCGAATTCGTCGCAATAATGGCCGGCGATCCACGGACTGTGGCTTTGGGGTTCCGGGCGGACGGGCAGTTGTGCGAAGTCGGCATCGTCCAGCGCGCGGTCAAGCAAAGCAAGGCCCTGGGGGTGCACCATGTCTTCGGCATCGTGGAGGACGACGCAGCGCGCGCGGAATCCGCCGCGATCCTCGTCCTCGCGCAACGCGGCGTACAGCCGGTTGAGGCAGTCGGCCTTGGTGGTCGGGCCATCGCGATCGTGCACCACGATCCGCAGGCGGTGGTCCCCCGCCGCGCCGATCATCGCAGCCAGCGTGGCTGGATCGTTGCGGTAACAGCCGGCATAGACGCGCAGTTCGGCCTGGGGCCAGACGCGCAGCGCATGGGCAAGCATGGCGCCGACCACTGCGGCTTCCTGCCACGCGGGAACGAGCACCGCCGCGATCCCCCGCAACGGTGCCGGCTCGGGCACATGCAGCCGTTCGGTCCGCGCCCTGCCCGTCACCCGCAGCCAAAGCCACAGCAGATCGACCCCGATTTCATCGAGGGCGCCGATGGCGAACCAGACGGCAGCGAACAGCAGGAGTTCATGCTCGACACGGCCGAGCCACCCGAACACAACGTCGGATGCAAAAATTTCCATAGCCCCCGCCGGTTGACGGAACCCACCCCTGCCGAACAGACTATGGACGCAAGGGGCGGCTGGCAACGTGTCGCAGGGACGGGATTGGTTCGAAAATGGCGCGACATCAAAGGCATCGACTGGTCCCGCGCTGGCTTGCGCAAAGTGAAACGGCACCCGGGGTGGTGCTGATCGCCTGCGCCGCAGCGGCTCTTGCACTTGCGAATTCACCTTGGGCGGCAGCATGGCACGCGCTTTTCCACCATGCGCTGCCGTGGACCCCGATCGCACGCCTCGCCTCGCTGCACGACTGGATCAACGATGCGGCAATGGTCGTGTTCTTTTTCGTGGTCGGTCTTGAAATCAAAAGAGAAACGATTGCAGGGGCGCTGGCTGACCCACGCCAGCGCACGCTGCCGGTGATCGCGGCGCTCGCCGGCATGATCCTGCCCGCGCTGGTCTTTCTCGCCATTGCGGGCGGGTCTGCTGCGCTGCGGCGCGGATGGGCAATTCCGGCCGCCACCGACATTGCTTTTGCGGTGGGCGTGCTGGCACTGGTGGGGCGAGGCCTGCCGCCCTCGCTGCGCCTGTTTCTTTTGACCGTGGCGATCGTCGACGATCTGGGCGCGGTCCTGATCATAGCCGGATTCTATACTTCCGATATCGACATCCTATGGCTTTCGATATCAGTTGTGCTGTTCGGCGCGCTGCTCGGCCTGAACCGACTCGGCGTGCGATCAATACCGGTCTATCTGTTCGGCGCGCTTTTGCTGTGGTTCGCGGTGCTGCATTCGGGTGTCCACGCGACGATCGCGGGCGTGGCCGCCGCGCTGACGGTTCCGCTTGCGCTCGACCGGCATGGCAACAGCCCGCTGCTGCGGCTGGAGCACGCGCTGGTCCTTCCCAATGCGCTGCTGGTGGTGCCGCTGTTCGCGCTGGCCAATGCGGGCGTGGCCATGGACACGATGGGCCCCGCCGCGCTGTTTGCCCCTTTGCCGCTGGCGATTGGCGCGGGTCTTGTGCTGGGCAAGCAGGCCGGCATCCTGCTGTCGGTGCTGGCATGCGAGCGGCTGGGCGTGGCAGCGCGGCCCACCGGGGCAACCACGCCCCAGTTGTGGGGGCTGGCGCTGCTGTGCGGGATCGGTTTTACGATGAGCCTGTTCGTGGCCGGGCTGGCCTACCCCGCATCGCCCGAACTGGTGGATGAAGCGAAACTGGGAATTCTGGCCGGTTCGATCCTTTCGGCGGCGCTGGGCGCGCTGGTTCTGCGGACGGCGCCAAAGCCAATGCCGACTGATCGCTGAAATCGATTATTCTATCCCTTTTTTATCAGAACTCCTTTCAACGGAATGCGGCTATAGCCCGGGCAACCGAAAGGAAAGGGGGAAATCATGCCGGGTGACAACGCCAGGAAAGCGCTGATCGACAGCCTCAACGGGCTTCTGGCCGACTACTTCGCGCTCTATCTCAAGACCAAGAACTACCACTGGCACGTCGCCGGGCCGCAGTTCCGCGACCTGCACCTGCTGTTCGACGAACAGGCGGCGGAACTCTTCGCACTGACCGACGTGATCGGAGAACGCGTGCGCAAGAACGGCGGGACCACGCTGACATCCATCGGTGCGATCGCCGCCGGATCGATCATCAAGGACGACGACCGCGCAAAGGTCGATGCGCTCGACATGGTCAGGGCCCTGCGTGACGACAACGCCGCGCTGGTCGGCCGAATCCGCGCCGCAAAGGCAGCCGCGGGCGAGGCTGGCGACAACGCCACCGACGGCATGGCCGACGACTGGACGGACCAGGCCGAACAGCGTGTGTGGTTCCTTGGCCAGATCCTTGGCTGACGCGTTTCCCCGGTCAGAAGCGCCCGGCGGCGCGGAACGGGTGGGCAGGATCGGCGGGTAGGGTGAGGCTGGCCGTCCAGCCACCCTGCGCGCCGATCCTCAGCACCAGACGTTCAAGACCGCCCGCGCTCTGCAAGGGCACCACCGCCGCGTCCCGTTCGCAGCGGGCAATGCCGGTGAGCGTGAGCGGGGCACCGCTTGCCCCCGGCCCGAAAGCCGGAAGTGTGAGCGAAACCGTGCCGCGCGCTTCGCGGCAGCCCGCGCCATCCATGCGCAGGTCGAAACCGTCAAAGCTGGCATCCTGCACCGGCAAGCCGCCGAAGCCGCCCGGCAGCTGGACCACGCCATCGAGTTGAACGAGGCGGACGCGCCCTCCACCAAGGCCCAATCGCGCGCGGACCGCGTCAGTCGTCCCTTCGCGCCGCAGCCACACCTGCGTGCGACCGATCAACAGCGGCAGGGGATCGATGCCAGCATCAACATCGCCGAACGGCGCGGGGCCGACCCGCAGATCCCGCAGCGTGCCGCTCCACGCCGGACCCGACGCCTCGCGCGCCGCGATGCCCGGCACGCCAGCCAGCGCCAGCCGCAGCGGCAGCGTGGCGATTAACGCGCCGATGATCAGGCCGACCGCACCACAGGCCTGCCGCCGCGACAATCGGACCGCGCGCACGAAGATCCAGCGCCCCATCATGATGCGGGCCGCCGCAACGTGGCCGTGATCGAAAGCGTGCCATCGGCGCCGGGTGTCATTGTCAGGGCATCAATCACCACGCCGCCCCGCGCAAGGCGATCAAGCCATGGCAGCGCCGCGCTGGACCGGGCCCCGGTGACCACGACCTGCGTCACGGCTTGCCCGCGCGGTTGGCTGGACTGAACGACAAGGTCGGCCTGCTCCGCTTCTGCAGCGACAAGACGATCCAGCGGAGCAGGCTCCATCGACGCTGCGCTGCCGCGCTCGCCATCGATCATGGCAAGCACCGCCTGCACGCGCGCACTGCGTTCGCTGGCGTCGCTCATCCGCATGTGGGCCGCATCGAACGCGCGGCCCAGCGGCAGGATCAGGCCATAGACGGCAATGACCAGCGCAGTGAGCCCCAGTGCCCCGGCGACAAGGCGCTGTTCGCGGCCGGTGAGCATCCGGTAACGGGCCAGCAAGGCGGCGATCATGGTGCCCTCAGGGTAATGGCGGCAACCGTCGCGCCAGTGGGATCGGGAGCGATGGCTGGGGGGACGGTGACCTTCCAGCCGGCGCGCTGCAACGCGACCAGCGCCGCATTGATATCGTCCGGCCGGGGTGCCGCCGCCGTGAAGCGCAAGGTGCCATCAGCAGCGTACCCAAGATCGCGCAGACTGAGCCCCGGGACAGCGCGCAAGGCGTCGAGCAGCGCGGCCACCTGCGCCGCAAAACCGTTCGGCCCCGCGCCGCGCCGCGCCGCTTCGACCATGACGACACGTTCGGCGCTGTCGAAATCGGTAACCGAGGGGAACCGCGCGGCGGCCTGCGCCACCACGGCCTGCTCCTGCGCGTCGGCCGCCCGATGCCACCGCTGAATCGAAACCAGCATGACCGCCAGCGCCAACAGCGCGGCACACCCCGCCATGCGGGCAAGGCCGCGCCAATCTTCCAGCCGAAAGAACGACACGCGACGCGGTCCATACGGGCCCTGTCGCAGGTTCAGCGGAGGCGATTTGTGAATGCCTGCAAGAAGGCGCTCCAGTTCCGCGCCATGGACCAGCAGCGCGGGCTCGGGCCCCGCGAGCGCTGCCAGCAGCGTGTCCTCCGCCGCGAAGGCCGCATCGGCCACCCGAGCCAGCTTTTGCCCGGCAAGTTCGCCCAGTACCGTCGCGCCTTCGGCCGGACGGGGCAGCACCAGCGCGGCGGGCACCAGCGCGACCGGATCAGGCGCTCCCGGGATCGCAGCCAGCGCCGCCAGCCACTGATCCATATGCAGGGCGGCAATGCGCGTCTGCAACAGCCGTCCATCGCAGGCGGCAACGGCAACGTGGACCGGCCCTTCCTCAAACGGCACTGGCGAGGCGGAGAGCCTCGCGGCGGCGAGCGCCTGCACAACTGGCAGATCGGGCAAGGCACTATCGCGCACGGGCGCGAGCGCGGCGGGGACCAGCAGGGTCAGGCGCGCTTGCGGGCCCAGCGGCGGCAGATCGCCCTGTTCCATCGCGCCCGCTGCGCCATCCATGATCCACCACCATGCCCACACGCCGCCCGGCTCGGCCGGAGCCAGCGCGATCACATCATCGCAGGCACGGGAAACATCCATCGCCGGTTACTGGCCCGCCGTGATATCGGCATTCAGGCCCGAGCCGCCGGACTGGCCATCGGCACCCAGCGACAGGATCTGGAACGGCCGCCCGTCGGGGCCGGGTACCTGATACTGATAGGGGTGCCCCCAGGGATCGTTCGGCAGGTCCTTAACATAGCCCCCGGCACGATAGCTTTGCGGCATGGTGAGGTTGGCCGGCGGCGATTTCAGCGCGGCAAGGCCCTGCGCCTGATCGGGATAGGTCGACTGGTCCAGCCGGTACATCTCCATCGCCTGCGAAAGCGTGGCAATGTCGCTGCGCGCCTTGACCACCATCGCCTTGTCCTGGCTGGGCAGCACGTTGATCATCACCACCGTGGCCAGCAGGCCGATGATGAAGATCACCACCATCAGCTCGATCAGGCTGAAGCCGTTGGGCGCCGGCGCCTTGCGCGCGATTTCGGGCATCGTTTTCATAGTCCCGTCAGGTTTTGCAGTTGCAGGATGGGCAGCAGGATGGCGAGGATGATCAGCGCCACCAGCGCGCCCATCACGATGATGATCGCCGGCTCCAGCAAGGCCAGCGCCGCGCTGGTGAAGGCCTCGAATTCGCGTTCGAGGTATTCGGCCGCGCGTTCCAGCATCGGCCCCAGTTGCCCGGACGCCTCGCCACTGGCGGCCAGATAGACCACCAGCGGGGGGAACGTGCCCGCATCGCGCAGCGCGGCGGAAAGCGAGCCGCCGGCGCGGACCTTTTCGGTGATCGCTTCAAGGCTGGCGCGCTGCACGCGGTTGGAGACGGTGCGGCCTGACAGGCGCAGTCCGTCCACCAGGGGCAGACGCGCCTCGATCATCGTGGACAGCGTTCGCGCAAGGCTCGCCGCGTGCACATCGCGCACCATCCGCCCGATCAGCGGCAGGCGCAGGACCAGCGCATCGCAAGCCAGCCGCACCGCCGGATCGCGCAAGGCGCGCGCCGCGCCCAGCGCCGCGAGCGCGAGGCCGATCAGGATCGCCCACCACCACGCGGCCAGCCCTTGGGAAATCGCGATGACGACGCGGGTCAGGAAGGGCAACTGGCGGCTGGCGTTATCGAACTGTTCGACCACGCGCGGGACCACCGAAATCATCAGCCCGGTGACAACCGCGATCGCCACCAGCGACAGCACCACGGGATAAGCCAGCGCGGCAAGGATACGGCCGCGCACTTGCGCCTGCCGTTCGAGCAGATCGGCCAGCCGGTTGGCGATACCCGGCAGGCTGCCGCTGTTTTCACCCGCCGCGATCATGGCGCGGTAGATCGGCGGAAAGCTCGCCTCCTCACGGCGCATCGCTTCCGCCAGCGGCAGGCCTTCGACGACGCCGGCGTGGACTTGCGACAGGATGGCGCGGGCCTTGGGCGCTTCGGTCTGGCGCGCGATGGTGCGCAGCGCCTCTTCCAGAGGGCTGACCGTGACCAGCGAGGCGAGCTGCCGCGTGAACAGCGCCAGTTGCTTGGGCCGTATGCGGGAAGCGAACCAGCCGGCGGGGGTGACTGAATCCGCCGCGCGCCGGGCTGACGTCGCCGCATCGGGGCTGAGCCGGATCACGTGCCACTGACGCGCGGCGAGCTTGCCGGTGGCCTCGCTCTCGCCAGGCGCCTCGATTGCGCCGCGCCGTTCGTGGCCCTTGGCGTCGATGGCAAGATAGGAATAGCGGGCCATCAACCTTCGTCCCGCCGCAGGATGCGCGCAGCTTCCTCCGCGCTTGTCAGGCCTTCGCGCACCAGCCGGCGCACGGCCTTTGCCAAGCGGGGGGAATCGGCAAAGGCATGGCGGGCAATCGCGGCTTCATCGGCGTTGTCGTGGATCATCTGCCGAACCGCCTCATCCACGCGCAACGCCTCGAACACGCCGATCCGGCCGATATAGCCGGTGTGGCCGCACTGCACACAGCCCGGCGCCCGCCATGCACTGCGCCCCGGCTTCATGCCGATCATCGCGGCAGCGCCGGGCTCGATCGGGCTTTCCTGCCGGCAATGCGGGCACAGCCGCCGCACCAGCCGCTGCGCGATGACCGCGCGCAAGGTGGACGCGAGCAGGAACGGCTCCACCCCCATGTCTCGCATCCGGGTGATCGCGCCCACGGCGTCGTTGGTGTGCACCGTCGAAAGCACGAGATGCCCGGTGAGCGAGGCCTGTACCGCGATCTCCGCGGTTTCGCGGTCACGAATTTCGCCCACCATCACCACGTCCGGGTCCTGCCGCAGAATGGCGCGCAGGCCGGCCGCAAAGCTGAGGCCGACCTTGGCATTGACCTGCGTCTGCCCGATGCCGTCCACCGCGTATTCAACGGGGTCTTCCACGGTCAGGATATTGCGCTGCCCGTCGTTGAGCAGGCGGAGCGCGGCGTAGAGCGTGGTGGTCTTGCCCGAACCCGTGGGGCCGGTGACCAGCACGATGCCGTTGGGTTCGCCCAGCGCGCGCTCCAGCACCTCGCCCGCCTTGTCCGACAGGCCGAGGTGCGCAAGGTCCAGCCCCGCGTTCTCCTTGTCGAGCAGGCGCATCACCACGCGTTCGCCCGCGCGGCTGGGCAGCGTGGAAACGCGCACATCCACCAGCTTGCCGCCAAGGCTCAGCGCGATGCGCCCGTCTTGCGGCACGCGGCGCTCTGCGATGTCGAGCCGGGCCATGACCTTGATACGACTGACCAGCACCGGTGCCACGTGCGGGGGCATCCGCAATTTTTCGGCCAGCACGCCGTCCACCCGCATCCGCACCACGAGCGCCTGCTCATAAGGTTCGATGTGGATGTCGGACACGCCCTGCCGCAGGCCTTCGGCGATCAGCCCGTTGATGAGGCGGATGGCGGGAGCATCGTCGGCGCTGTCGAGCAGGTCTTCCGCCGTGGGCAGGCCCAGCGCGAGCGGATCGAGCCCGTCGCCACCGATGCCCATGTCCCCCGCGATGGCCGCCGCGGCGCCGTCCACGGCATAAGTTTCGGCCAGCATCCGTTCGAACTCGGCCGCCGATAGCGCGCGTGTGCGCAAAGGGCGGCCGAACACACGGCGCAAGTCCAGCAAGTGCAGCGGATTGGCCCCATCGCGCACCGCCAGCACCAGTTCGTCAGCCTCCGCACTCTCCACCATATAGCCTTCGTTGCGGGCGAAGACGTAGGGCAGCAGCGGCGTGACGACCGGCAGGGCCACGCTCACGGCGCCAGCCAGAACGTCGGGGGTCACGTCCCCAGCCATCGATCAGGGCCGCACGGGCGTGGCGGGCGGCGCGATCACTGCATCGCCGGGAACAGGTGCGGCAGCGGGCGGCGTCGTGCCCAGATAATCCACCACCAGTTCATCGATCCCCGGCTCGCGCTTCGGATCGAATGCGGTTTCCGCATTGCGGATCACGCCGAAGCGGCGCGCCGTCAGCGCCGCGCGGTCGGCCCCATTCTTCAGGATCGAAGGACGGATGAATACCATCAGGTTGGTCTTCACATGGCTTTTGGCGCGCGACTTGAACAATTCCCCCAGCAGGGGAACGCTGCTCAGGAACGGCACCTTTTCGATCGTGCGCCGCTCGTTGTCGTCCAGCAAGCCGCCCAGCACCACGATCTCGCCATCGCCCACGGTCACCGTGGTCTTGATCTCGCGCTTGTTGATGATGAGTTCGCTGTTGGTCGAGGACACCGGCCCGGCGATGGAGCTGACCTGCTGGCGCAGGTCCAGCCGCACCTGGTCGCCCGCGTTGATCTGCGGCGTCACGTCCAGTTCGATGCCTACGTTCTGCCGCTGGATGGTGCGGAAGGTATTGTTGTAGTTCGCGCTCGACAGCGCCTCTCCGGTCGCCACCGGGATTTCCTGCCCGAACAGGATCGAGGCGGGCACGTTGTTGTTGGTGGTGATGTGCGGGGTGGAGAGGATGTTCGAATTGCTGTCGGACTGCACCGCGTTGATCAGCGCACCAAAGAACCGGTTCTTGCCAAGATCGGTGGCGAACCCGCCGAAGCCGCCACTTGCACCAAGGATCGCCTGTGCGGCATTCTGGCGCAGCAGATCGCCGGTGGCGCTGTTGTTGGTGGTGGTGACAGTGCTGCCGTTGATCACCGTGGTGGTCTGGTCCAGCTTGTCGGCATAAAGGCCGCCCGCCACGCTCAGGATATTGGGCGAAACGTTGGAGAAGTTGGTCACGGCAAAGGGAATGTCCTTGCCGCCGATCAGCATCTGCACGCCCAGCTTGCGCGCCACGTCGTTGGAGATCTCGACGATGATCGCCTCGACCAGCACCTGTTCCTGCGGAACGTCGAGCTGGCGGACGAGTTCGGTCAGGCGCTTCTGTTCGTCCGCCGGTGCCGCGATGATCACCGCGTTCGCACCGGGATAGCGAGTGATCGTGGCGGTGCCGCGCCCGCCTTCCAGCTTGATTGGGCCATTGCCCAGCCCGCCGCTGGTGCTGCCGGTCGGATTGGTGCCGGTGCTGCCCGCCGCCGCGCCGCCTGAAGGCGCGGTGCTGCCCAGCGTACCGGCATTGGAATTGGCATTGCCGCCCACGCCGCCAAGCGAAACCGGCGCCTGCGAACCAGAGGTCACCTCACCCCCGCCCTGCCCGCCGACGAGCCTTTCCAGCACCGGCACCAGCACCGCCGCATCGGCATAATCGAGCCACAGCACCTTGATCTGCCCGCCCAGCCCAGCGCGCGCATCCAGCTGCCGCGCCATCGCGGCAAGCCGGGACAGCGTGCCCGGATCGCCGCGCATCAGCACGGCGTTGGCGCTGTCCACCGCCACCACGCTTGCCAGCGAGCGCCCGCCTTCGCCCGCCGCCGGGATCAGCTGCGTCAGCGCAGTGGCGATCTCGCGCGCGCCGGCGTGATCGAGGATGACCGTCTGGGTGGAGGACTGGTCGCGGTCGATATCCTGCAACAGCGCGCGGATGCGGCGGATGTTGTCCGCATAGTCCACGATTACCAGCGAATTGCCCGCCTGATTGCCGGTGATCGATCCTTCCTTGCTGACCAGCGGACGCAGCGTTTCCACCGCCTGCGCCGCGCCGATCGTGCGCAGCCGGACAATCTCGGTGACCATCTGGTTCGCCGCCGCACCCCGGCTGCCGATCCGGCTCGGCTGCGTGGCTGCACCCTCCGCCGGCTGGATGCGAAAGGCGCCGTTGGTGGTCGGCACAGCAACCAGCCCGTTGGCGCGCAAGGTGGACAGGAACACCTCGAAGTATTCCGAACGGCTCAGCTGACGGTCGCTGACCACGCTGACCTTGCCCTGCACCCGCGAGTCCACGATGAACGTGCGCCCGGTCACTTCGGCGGCATCCGCGATGAAGGCGCGGATATCCGCCTCGCGCACGTTGAGCGCATATTGCGCGGCGGCCATTTGCGGGGTGGCCAGCGCCAGCGCGGCGGCACAGGACAGAACGGTGCGAAGGATCATGGCGCCAATGCAATCGAGAGCGGAAGAAGCCGGCCACCGCGCCTGACGATGACCGAAACGGCTGATCCGGGACGCAGGGCCCCGGCCAGAAGCGCCGCATCGGCGCTGGAACGAATGGGCTGTCCGCCCACGGTGGTAATCACATCGCCCGGTTCGAACCCGGCGGCGCGGAAAACCCCGCCATCACCCTGCGGCATGACTTCCAGCCCCACCACGCGCCCGCCCTCGGCATGGGGGCCAAAGCCGATGCCCTGCCGCACGGACGCTGCCGTAAGGACCTCCGGATCGGCACTCCCCGGAGCCGTGGACGATGAGCCTCGCCCAGCCGCCGCCAGCATGCCTTCGGCGCTGGGTGCGGCGGATGACTGATCGATATACAGCACTTCGCGCGCGCCGTTCCGTTCGATCTCAACATGATCGAACCCGACCGCCACCAGCTTCACGCCCGGACTGATGGCCTCGCCCAGACGATAGACCTGCTGCACGCCATCGGCGCCGGCCACGATGGCGCTACCCGCGCCACCCGGCGCAGAGCGCGTGGCAAAGAGCGTCAGCGCCAGCGATGTTACCGCGCCACCGCCCGGCGTCGCTGCGCCGGATGAGGCGGTGCGATTGAACGGATCGACCCCGGCAAACAGGGCCGCGCGCATGGGCTGCGGCACGACGCGCACGCCCGCCGGTGCCCATGCGCCGAGCGGCGCCACCGGCGTGACCAGCGCCCATACCAGCATTGCGGCAAGCACGGCGTTCAAGGTTGCGAGCGCCCACCACACCACCGCGTGCAACGATAGCGCGGGCAGAATGCGCGCCGCGCCGGGCCATCCGCCCCCGTTCCATCCGCGTTCGCGTTGCGCCAAGCGCCTTGCCCCCCATCCGGCCCGCGCGATTCCGCGCGCCAGCCACCGCGCAGCCATACCAAGAGGCCGGGGAATTACAAACGGCCGGAGCGTCGACTACGTAGCATTCGGCGCAACGTCGGAGGCAGCGGCGGGGTGCCCGTCAAGCGCTGCGGGCACTGCGCATTCGCCCAGCCGCGTTTCGAGCAATTGCTGCGCGGCCTGTGCCGAGGGGCTCGCGCCGACCTGTTCGGCCAGCGTTCGCACTTCGCCCGTCAGGCGTGCCGGCGCATCGGCGCCCGCCCGGTTCAGCCAGACCGCCTCATGCCGACGAAACCGCGCCGCATCGTCACGATCCTCAGCCGTCGGCTCGCCGCTTTCCAGCATGGTCGCGATCATGGCGTTGGTTGCCGCGCAGCGCAGCGCGTGATCCGGGGTGGAAGCGGGGCTCAACGTGGCGAGCCCGGCGGCAAGGACGATGGCAGTGATCATGAACGAAGAGGTGCCCCTGCTGGCGCGCCCTGTCGAGCGGGATTAACCATTCCTCAACCATGTTGTATCGTTAAGGCACGATACCATCGCCTGAAACCTGCACTTGCCCTTCCCGGCGCCACACGCCAGACCGGCGCGATGTTTCACCTGCTTCCGCCTGCACTGCATCGCTGGCTGCTCCGGCGGGCGCACCGCGTACGGCTGCGGACGTGGGCGCTGCTGCGGCTGGAGGTGCGCGGCACCAACGTGCTGGTGCTCGATCCGCAGGGACGGCTGCTGATGGTGCGCCATTCCTATCATCACAGCGATCGCTGGATGCTTCCCGGTGGCGGCCTCGCCCGGGGGGAGGACCCGGTGCAGACTGGAGCGCGCGAAGTGCTGGAGGAAACACGGTGCCGCCTGGCCGAAGGAGTGTGGTTCGGCACCTTTCGCCGCGCATTCCCCTCAGGCTGGTCCAACCGGATCGAACTGATCACCGGCCGCACGCACGACCTGCCCGGCGCCGACGGGCGCGAGATCGAGGAGGCACGCTTCTTTCCCTTGGACGCGCTGCCGGCCGAGACCGACGGAGCAGTGCTGCAATATATCGAAGTGTGGCGCGGATGGACCGATCAGAGCGGCAATTCGGCCTGAACGCCGCCAGCGGGAACCTGATCCGCCGTTTCCGCATCGCCCTCAAGCGCCGACAGCGTCAGCCCCATCAGGCGCACCGGCTGCGGCAGCGGCAGCAGCGAATCAAGCAACTCGCGGCCCGCCTTGGCGAAGGCCGCCTTGTCCGCCACGCTACCGGGATATGAACGCGCACGAGTGATCGTCTGGAAGTCACTGGACTTCAGCTTGATCGTCACCGTCCGGCCGCGGGCGCCGCTGCGCTCGATCCGCTCCCACACGATGTCGATGATCCCTTCCAGCGTCTCACGCAGGGCCGAACCCGATGAAATGTCCTGATCGAACGTGCGTTCGCCGCCCACCGACTTACGCGGACGGTCTGCGCTGACCCGGCGCAGGTCGATCCCCCGCGCCGCGCGATAGAGATAGTCGGCCATGCTCCCGAAATGCTCGCGCAGGAAGACCAGATCGCATGCCCGCAGGTCTGCGCCTGTCTCGATACCCAGCGCAGCCATCTTCTGGCTGCCGCGCGGCCCGATACCGTGAAAACGCTTTACCGGCAGCCGCCCGACGAAATCCGCACCCTCCCCCGGCCGGATCACGCAGATGCCGTCGGGCTTGTTCTGGTCGCTGGCGATCTTGGCGAGGAACTTGTTGTACGAAACACCCGCGCTGGCGGTAAGCCCGGTCTCAGTGCGAATGCGGGCGCGGATCAGCTCGGCGATGTGGGTGGCCGAACCGATCCCCCTGCGGTCGTCGGTCACATCGAGATAGGCCTCGTCCAGCGACAGCGGCTCAACGTGGGGCGTGTAATCGAGGAAGATGGCGCGGATCTGCCGGCTGACCGCGCGATAGACATCGAACCGCGGCTTGCGAAAGACCAGCCCGGGGCAAAGCCCGGCTGCCCGGACCGAGGGCATGGCGGACCGCACTCCAAACGCGCGGGCCTCATAGCTTGCCGCAGCCACCACCCCGCGATCAGACGAACCGCCCACTGCCACCGGCTGGCCTTTCAGCGTCGGCTCGTCACGCTGCTCCACGCTGGCAAAGAACGCATCCATGTCGATATGGATGATCTTGCGCAGCCCGTCGCCAGAGGCCCCTTCGGTCCGGGAATCGGGTTCGTCGTCGCGCATGGGTGCAGATAACCGGTTTCGCATCGCAGCATAAAGCGCTGGAAGTTAGGCATGCTTACAGTATAGATGACCTATGTCCTCCCCCAGCCCGAAATCATCAAGGCCCGTCATGGGTCACAGGGAATTTGTCGCCCTGATGGCCATGACGATGGCGCTCCAGGCACTGGCTATCGACGCGATGCTGCCCGCGCTCGGCGAGATCGCGCGCGACCTGCACGTCGCCGATCCCAACCGCCGCCAGCTGGTGGTGGGCGTGTTTCTGGTTTCGGCGGGCTTAGGCGCGCTGATCCCCGGCGCGCTGGCGGATCGCTATGGCCGCCGTCCCGTTCTGCTGGGTAGCCTGCTGCTATACATCGCTCTTTCGGCCGTCTGCGCACTGTCGCCCGATTTCAATACCTTGCTCATCGCGCGCGCCGCGCAGGCGATCGGCAGCGCCGGGCTGTCTGTTCTGCCCGGCGCCATCATTCGCGACCGCGAATCCGGCGATGGAATGGCCAAGCTGATGTCCACGATCTCGGTCGTGTTCATGCTGGTGCCCATGGTGGCACCCGCGCTGGGGCAGGCGGTACTGCTGTTCGCGGGCTGGCGCTGGATCTTCGGCCTGCTGGGATTGATGGGGGTGCTGCTGGGTGTGTGGGTGGCCCTCCGCCTGCCCGAGACCCTGCGCCCGGAATATCGCCAGCCGATCATGCCGATGTCCATCGTCCGCAACATGGGGGCAGCCGCCGTTAACCGCGAAGCGTTCGGCTATGTCATCGGCGGTGCGCTGACCTTTGGCGCGCTGTTCGGCTACGTGAACAGCGCGCAGCAGCTTGTCGGCGAACATTTCGGCGCAGGTCACTGGTTCCCGCTGATCTTCGGTGCGACCGCGCTGTGCATGGCGCTGGCCAGCTTCTCCAATTCCCGCATCGTCGAGCGCTTTGGCGCGCGCCGCGTGTCGCACACCGCGCTGCTGGCCTACATCGGGCTCAGCATCGCGCAAACGCTGGGCGCGGCTCAGGCGCACGAACCGCTCTGGCAATTCATGCCGATGATGATGCTGAACATGTGCATGGTCGGCTTCATCGGCGCGAACTTCGGCTCGATCTCGCTTCAGCCCTTTGCGCGCACGGCTGGGGCGGCCAGTTCGGTCCAGGCGTTCCTGCGCATGGTGATCGGCGCGGGCCTGGGCATCGTGATCGGGCAGGCGTTCAATGGCACCGCGTTGCCGTTGGCGAAATCATTCCTCGTGTGTGGCGTGCTGTCGCTGCTGGCGGTGCTTTACAGCGAAAAGGGCAAGCTGTTCCGCCGGCTGAACCCGCCGGGCTCACCGCGCCCCATGATGGAAATCCACTGATCGTTTCAGGCGACTTCGCGCCGCACCGCCTCCAGCGCCACGCCCGCCTGTTCGGGATGGCCGAAGTGATAGCCTTGCATGAGGTGCACGCCCAGCGCCCGCGCCGCTTCGGCCTGCGCGGGCGTTTCCACGCCTTCGATCACGCAGGCAATGCCCAGTTGCCACGCCAGGGCCACGATCATGCCGGCCACGGCGCGCACCCCGGGATCATGCGCCAGTGCACCGGCGAG
>JBDLVU010000061.1:0-29887 GCA_039804665.1 Pseudomonadota bacterium
CAGTCAAAACCTTAGGGCTTGATCGCGCGGATCAGCAGATTGGGCAGATAGGCATTGTCCCATTCGGCCTGCGTGGGCGAGGGAGCAGGCGGGTTGCCGCCCATGCGCAACACGATCAGCCGGTGTTTGGGCGAGACATAGACCGTCTGGTTGGCATTGCCGTCAAACAGGAAAAGATCGGGATCAAGGTAAGGCTCGCTATGCAACACCTGCGGGCCAAGCGTGCCCGGAGCGCCAAAGCCGCGCCTTTGGCGGTCGCGGATCATCATCGAAAGGCCATCATGGCGAACAGGTTCGCTGCCCTTTTCCGCGCCACGGCGCTGGTGACTGCCGTTGCCCTGATCCCGGCGACGACAGCCGGGCTTGCCGCGGTCGATGCCCGTTCCGGCCCTGAATTCGGCAAGCTCATGGCCGTCTACGAACGGATCAAGACCAACTATGTCGAGCCGGTGGACGACGACAAGCTGGTCAAGGGCGCCATCGACGGGATGCTGGCCACGCTCGATCCGCACAGCTCCTATCTCGACGCCCGCGATTTCGAGAACCTGCGCACACAGACGGACGGCGCCTATGGCGGGCTCGGCTTGTCGGTGACGATGGACGACGGCGCGGTAAAGGTGATCGCGCCCACCAAGGGCAGCCCGGCCGATCTGGCGGGCGTGAAGGCTGGCGACTACATTACCCACCTCGACGGCAAGCTGATCTATGGCGGCACGCTGGATGATGCGGTCGACCAGATGCGCGGCGCCCCCGGCACGCAGATCCGCCTTACCGTGTTCCGCCCCGGCCGCGACGACCCGTTCGACGTGACCATCACCCGCCAGATCATCGAGCTGAAGCCGGTGGAATGGAAGGTGAAGGACGGCACCGGCGTGATCTCGGTCTCCAGCTTTAGCGCCAATGTCGGCGCGGAAGTGGCCGACGCGTGGAGCAAGGTGAAGGCGCAGACCGGTGGCCATCCCAACGGCCTGATCCTCGATCTGCGCGGCAATCCGGGCGGCTTGCTGGACGAAGCCGTGGCCCTGTCCGACCTGTTCCTTGAAAAGGGCACGATCGTTTCGCAGCGCGGCCGCTATGCCAAGGACAACGATACCTATGCGGCGCAGCCGGGCGACATCGCGCGCGGCCTGCCGATGATCGTGCTGATCGACGAAGGCTCTGCCTCCGCGTCCGAAATCGTCGCCGGTGCGCTGCAGGACCAGCACCGCGCGGTCATCATGGGCCAGCGCAGCTTCGGCAAGGGCAGCGTGCAGACGCTGATCCCGCTGACGCGGGACACCGCGCTGAAGCTGACCACCGCGCGCTACTACACCCCCTCGGGCCGCAGCGTGCAGGAAGGCGGCATCGATCCCGATATCGCCGTGCCGCAGATTTCCGATCCCGACCTGCGCAAGCGCGCGCTGCGTTCGTATCGTGAAAGCGACCTGCGTGGCCACCTGATCAACGAGATCAAGGACGACAAGGATCTCGAAAAGGACAAGATCGACGATCCGCGCTTCAAGATGACGCCGGAAGAGCTGAAGACCAAGGGCATCGACGATTTCCAGCTGTGGTACGCTACGCAAACCATCGGCCGCACCACGCCCGCCGCATTGGCCCACCGGAGCCGCTGAGATGACACCCGCGCAAAGCCGCTCCGCCGCCTTCACGCTGGCCCTGCTGGTGCCTGCCGCGCTGCTGGCGGGGGCCTACACCTCGCAATACGGCTTCGGGCTGGTCCCGTGCGAGATGTGCTGGTGGCAGCGCTACCCGCATTTCGCCGCCGTGGTGCTGAGCGCGCTGGCGCTGGTCATGCGCCGCCAGCCTGCGGGCATGCTGCTGGTGCGGCTCGCCGCGCTGGCGATCCTGATCAGCGGCCTGATCGGCCTTTATCATGCGGGCGTCGAATACCATTGGTGGGAAGGCTTCACCACCTGCACCACCGTCCAGCTCGGCGGCAACGCGCTCGACGCCATCCTCAACGCACCGTTGATCCGCTGCGATCAGGCGCAGTGGACGTTGTTCGGGATCAGCCTTGCGGGCTATAACTTCCTCATCTCCACCGGCGCGGCGGTCCTCATCTTCGCGCTGCTGCGCAAGGGAGCGAAGGCGTGAGCAAGACCGCAACCATGCTTCGGGTCGATCAGGCGGGCGAATACGGCGCCACGCGCATTTATGCCGGGCAGATCGCGGTTATGGGCGATCGCGCCCCGCATTCGGCCGAGATCGTGGCGATGGCGGCGCAGGAGGAAGACCACCGACGCCGTTTCGACGCGCTGATCGCAAAGCGCGGCGTGCGCCCCACGGCGTTGCAGCCGGTGTGGTCGGTGGCGGGCTTTGCGTTGGGCGCGGCCACTGCGCTGCTGGGTCCGGAAGCCGCGATGGCCTGCACCGCCGCGATTGAGACCGAGATCGACGCCCATTATACCGAGCAGCTTGAGGAACTGGGCGACGAAGACCCCGAACTCGCCGCGATGATCCGCGAATTCCGCGATGACGAGCGCGAGCATCGCGACGCCGCGCTCGCCGCCGGCGCGGAAAAGGCGCCCGCCTATCCCTTGCTGTTCAATGCGATCCGGCTGGGCTGCCGGGTGGCCATCGGTCTGTCGAAGCGGATTTGATCAGGGCCAAGGATCACGCTTCATCTACCGTTCAAGGGGGAATGGCCCTATATCGGGCCGATCCCAGCTGGAGACTTTTCCGATGAAGCGCCTTTTTGCCGCTGCCGCTCTCGCCTCGCTGGCGGGTTTTGCGCCGCTCCCCGCTGCTGCGCAAAGCCAGCCGGGCGAGAAGGTCAACCAGCTGATCGTTTATGGCGACGACCCTTGCCCGGCGTCTGCCGATGGTTCGATCACCGTCTGCGCGCGCAAGGACGAGGCTGAACGCTTCCGCATTCCCGCCCCCTTGCGCGACAATCCCAACGCCAGCGTCAACCAGGGCTGGACCGAACGCGTGAAGGCGTATGAAACGGTCGGCGCCTCGGGCGTGGCGTCATGCTCGCCGGTCGGCTCGGGCGGCGCTTCGGGCTGCATGGCCAAGCTTATCAACCAGGCCTATGCCGAAAAGAAGCAGTCGAGCGACGTGCAGTTCGGCAAGCTGATCGAGGCGGAGCGCGAAAAGCGTCTCCAGTCGATCGACAAGGACGCCGCTGCCGAACAGGGCCGCGTCGAACAGATCGAAAAGGAATACGACGCGCGTCTGGCCCGCGAGCGCGATGCGGAAACCGCCCCGGCACAGCCGGCTGCGCCTGCCGCCCCCGCGCCGCTTTCCACGCCTCCGCAATAACCTGAAGTCGCGCCGCCGCTATTCGCCCTCGCCGCAGCGGCGGCACACCCCGCGCAGTTCCACCACCGGGCGCACTTCGGCAAAGCCGGCGGCCTGTGCCGCCGCGCGAAGCGCCCCGGTCAGCCGGTCGTCGTCGATGTGCGTGGCCGTGCCGCAGGTATCGCAGATCAGGAAGATGCAGTCGTGGCGGCAGCCGGGATGGCTGTTCGCCAGATAGGCATTCGCGCTCTCCACCCGTCGCGCCAGGTTGGTGCGCACGAACAGGTCGAGAATGCGATAGACGCTGTTCGCGGCTACGCGCTTGCCGCGCCGCTGGCCCACGCTTTCGGCGATGTCATAGGCGCTGGCGGGCCGGTCCCTGCCGGCGAGCGCGTCGAACACGTCGGCGCGCATTTCGGTCCATTGCTCGCCTGCCGAAAGCAGCACGTCGCGCGCCGCGCCGATCAGCTTTTCGCCGGCAAAGTCGTGATGATGATGGTGGCCGCCCATCCGCCCTAGATAGGGCCGATTCAGCCCGGCGTGAAGGCGCTCTGGTACAAGCCCGGGAACAGCCGCTTCAGCGCCGCCACCTTGGGCAGGTCCCACCGCTTGATATAGCCGTGGTCCGGGTTCTTCAGCGCGAAGTCCTGATGATAGTCCTCGGCCGGGGTGAACCCCCGGTCGGGCTCCACCGCGGTCACGATCGGCCGCTTCCACAGGTCCAGCGCTTTCAGCTGCGCCAGATAGCCCGCCGTCACGCGCCGCTGCTCGGGCGAAAGCGGCACGATGGCGTTGCGATACTGCGTGCCCGTGTCGGGCCCCTGCTGGTTCAGCTGCGTGGGATCGCTCGCCACGCTGAAGAAGATCTGCAGCAGTTGGTCATAGCGGACCCGCGCCGGATCATAGGTGATGCGCACCGATTCGGCGTGGCCGGTATCGCCCTCGCTCACGCGTTCATAGCGAGCGTCCTTGCGCGATCCGCCTTCGAAGCCGGACACCACGCTCTTCACGCCCTTCACGTGGCTGAATACCGCTTCCATGCCCCAGAAGCATCCACCGGCGAACAGCGCGGTCTTGGCCCCGGGGGTTTCGCTGGCCTTTATCGCCGCCTCGGGTGTGGCAATCACCGTTTCGGCCTGCACGCTCGCGCCGCAGGCCGAAAGTGCGAACCCTGCGGCGCCAATGGCCGTCAGGGTCCGCCGCCGTATCATTACTTGTAGGCCTGCACGGCCGGAGCCGCGTGCAACTGGGCGCTGCCCACGCTCACCCCCACGGCGGCCGTCCCGATCAGGAAGCCGACCATGAGTGCGCGGTAAAAATCCTTGCCGAAGAGGTTCATGCGTGTCGTCCGGGTCTCTCGATTCGTCCATCGGATGCTTGTTGCACCCTTCCGCTGGCTGGGGTGTGAACCATGCCACAACCCGACAACGCGGCGGACCGATGATCCCTTCGTTCCGTCGCAGGCGCAGATGCGCCCGGTTGCGTGTTTCGCAAGAGGGTGCCCGACGAACGGTGGCATAACTGCGCCAGTCCGACCCCTCGTGCTGCAATGCAGCGGGAACTCAAGTGTCTCGCAAGGTTACCCAGATCGGCGCGTGGTCGCTCGCCTTCTCGCGCCCGCGATAGGCCTTGTCCACGCCTGCGGCCACCAGCCGGTCCGCCAGTTCGGGCGAAAGCAGCGCATGGTCGATGCGGAACCCGTGGTCGCGCTGCCATGCGCCCGCCTGATAGTCCCAGAATGTCCACACTCCGCCCTGCGGATTGTGCAGGTCGATGGCGTCGGTCCACCCGTCGTTGAGCAGGCGGCGATAGGCATCGCGCGATTCGGGCTGCATCAGCGCATCATCGGCCATCGCCCGCACCGAAAACGTGTCCTTGTCCTCGGGAATCACGTTGTAGTCGCCGATCACCAGCGCGGGCAGTTCCTGTGCGGCCAGCTCGGCCATGCGGGCGCGCAACCGTTCCATCCAGCGCAGCTTGTAATCGAACTTCGGCCCCGGCTGCGGGTTGCCGTTGGGCAGGTAGATGCACACCACGCGCAGGCCCAGCACGTCCGCTTCCAGATAGCGCGCATGCTCGTCCTCGGGATCGCCCGCCAGTCCGCGATGTGTTTCCACCGGCTTCACCCCGTCGGCCAGGATCGCCACGCCGTTGAAGCCCTTCTGCCCGTGCCAGATCGCGTGATAGCCGATCTTCTCGAACTCTTCGGCCGGAAAGCCTTCGTCCTGCGTCTTGATTTCCTGAAGGCACGCCACGCTGGGGCGCGTCTCCTCCAGCCATTCGAGCAGCCGGGGCAGGCGCGCCTTGATCCCGTTGATGTTGAAGCTGGCGACCTTGATCATATGGAAAAGCTGGCCCCGCAGCCACAGCCCGAAGCGGCCTGCGGGTTGGTCACGCGGAACGCGGACCCGCCCAGCGATTCGACATATTCCACCACCGCGCCTGAAACGAGATCGAGGCTCACCGGGTCGATCACCAGCTTCACCCCGTCTGTTTCCGCCACGCTGTCATCGCTTTCGGCCGCAGTGGCGAGGTCGAACTTGTACTGGAATCCGCTGCACCCGCCGCCTTCCACGGAAAGGCGCAGGATTGCAGGCTTGGCCTGCCTGGCCGCAATCGCCGCCACGCGGGCAGCGGCAGAGGGCGCGAGAGTCACGGTGGGATCGCTCATCCTTCTCAGATAGGCCGAGCGACCCCCGCTCTCAAGCCCGCATGCGGATCAGGCTGTCTGAATGTACGTGCGCATCGCGTCGGCTTCGGCCTCGATCCGGTCGATGCGATACTTCACCAGGTCGCCGATCGAGATGAAGCCCACCATCCGCCCGCCATCCACCACCGGCAGGTGGCGGAACCGGCGCTTGGTCATCAGCGCCAGCGCTTCCATCACGCTGGTGTCCGCGCTCACGGTAATCGCCGGCGCGGTCATCACGTCGCGCACCTTCATGTGCAGCGCCGCCGCCCCATGCTTTTGCAGGCAGTACAGCACGTCGCGTTCGGAAAAGATGCCGGCCACGCTTTCGCCCGCGTCTTCCACCGGCAGCGCGCCGATCCGTTTCTTTGCAAGGGTTTCGACCGCATCGGCCACCGAATCGTCGGCGTGGCAGCGCCAGACCTCGCTCGAACGCCCGGAGATCAACTTGCCAATCGTCATGGCATCCTCCTTTCCCCTGTGGACGGCTGTTTCGCCATCTCGACTTGGGGATCATGCCACCATCGGGCGCGTTCTCAAAGCAATTGCCTGCGCTTTCCGCCCGGCGCATGGAGACGCCCATGAAATCCCGCGATCCCCACCCATCCCCGCTCGACGATCCGCAGAACGCGGCCCACGCATGGGCCCGTTATCGCCGGATGATGCGCTGGGTCGGTCTGCTCGCGCTTGCGGTGATCGCGGGTGTGTGGGCGTGGCTTTATCAGGACGTCGGCTTCGCCTCGATCCACCTCTACATCGCCACCGCGCTGGGCTTTGGCCTGATGATCATGCTGGTCGGCGCGCTGATGGGCCTCGTCTTTCTCTCCAGCGGTACCGGCCACGACGAATCGATCAACGATCCGCTGGATGACGATACGTGGGGTTAGTGCGCCTTCCGCCCGCTCCTGCAAAAGAAAGACCGGAGGGCCTTTCCGCATCAATCACACGGGCTTCTTCAGCCTGAACTCCTCCACCGGAACCCCGCCGATCACGTGCTCCTGGATGATCCGCTCCAGCACCGGCGGCGTGCACGAATGATACCAGACGTTGTCGGGGTAAACGACCGCCACCGGCCCGGCCAGGCACACCCGCAGGCACCCCACCTTGTTGCGCAAGATTCCTTGCGCTCCGCCCAGCTTCAGCTCGCCCAGCCGCTTCTTCAGGTAATTCCACGCCTCGTCGCCCACGGCGCGGGGAGCGCACTTGTCCTTTTCCGGCCCCGCGCACAGCAGGATGTGGCGCTTGGGCGCAAAGCCGCCCAGCAATTCCAGCGCGCGTTCGGCCTGCGCGATTTCTTCAGAGTCGGTCATGCCAGCATCCATCGGTCAAACTGCGCGCGTACGTCGTCGGGCACCGGCACCGGGTGCTGGCCATCGGTGCACACCACCACCGTGCGTGCCACGGCGACCGGTACATCGGCCTGCGTCAGCAACTGCTGGATGGTAAAGCTGGTCCGCCCCACCGCCGCCGCCGCGCAACGGCAACCGATCGTGCCGGGATAGTGCGCCTGCGCCAGATAATCGATCTGCACGCTCGCGACCATGAAGCGCAGGCCGTCGCGCGCCCGCAACAAGCCCACGGCCCCGTTGAAGCGCACCCGCCCGTCCTCCAGCAACGCGGCCATCGCCACGTTGTTGATGTGATCGTTGGGGTCCAGATCGGCAAACCGCGTGCTGATCTCGTGCGAAAAGGGATAGCGCGCCGCGTTCAACAGCGCCGGATCGGGCTTGGCCATCGGCCAGCCTTAGTCTGGCTTGCCCCCCTGCTTCAACCACCGGTTCAGCCAGCTGAACGCCGTGCGGTGCCATTGCAGTGAATTCTTCGGCTTCAGTACCCAGTGGTTCTCGTCCGGAAACACCAACAGTTCGCTCGGCACCTTGCGCGTCTGCAGCGCGGTGAACGCCGCCAGCCCTTGCGTATAGGGAATGCGGAAGTCGTTTTCGCTGGTGATCACCAGCATCGGCGTCTTCCACTTCGCCACAAGGTTCACCGGGTTCCATTTCTCGAACTCGTCGGGCGCCTCGAAATAGCTGTGCCCGCCGTGCTCCCACTCGTCGAACCACAGCTCCTCGGTCTCGTACGCCATGCCGCGCGCATCGAACACGCCGTCATGTTGCACGATGCACTTGAACCGGTCGGGCCACGCGCCCTCGATCCAGTTCATCATGTACCCGCCATAGCTGGCGCCCATCGCGCAGGCGTTGGCCCCGTCGATCTGCGTGTCGGTCGCCTCGGCCGCGGCGAGGCCCTTTTGCAGGTCCTCCAGCGGCTTGCCGCCCCAGTCGCGGTTGATCGCGTCGATAAAGCCCTGCCCGTATCCGGTCGATCCGTGGAAATCGATCGTCACCGCCGCATAGCCTTGGCTGGCGATCGCCCGCGCGTTCCAGCGATACGACCACGAATCGTTCCACGATCCCTGCGGCCCGCCGTGCACCAGCAGCACCTCGGGCAGCTTGCCCGTGGCGCCTGCGGGCTTCACGATCATGCCCCACACGGTGTCGCCACCCGCGCCCTTGAAGCTGAAGCGCTGCGTCGTCACCTGCTGGCGGCTGGCCAGCAGCGAGGCATCCAGATCGGTCAGGCGCATCGCCGCCTTGCCCGGCTTGCCCACATAAAGCTCGGCCGGCGCGTCGATGGTGTCGCGTGAAAACACCACGCGCCCGTCCTTCAGCGGCGTGACCCGGCCGATGTTGCCCTCGCGCTTTCCTGCCAGCGAAAGCCGCGAAACCTTGCCGTTCACCAGATCGATGCGGAACACCGGCGTATCCAGCACGTCCTCGGCCGTGGCCAGAAGCGCCTTCGAATCCGGGGTCCATGTCAGTGACGTGGCCGAACGGTCCCAGCTTTGCGTCAGCGCGCGCCTGGCGCCGGTCTTGCGGTCCATCAGCCACACCACCAGCCGGTCGCTTTCATAGCCCGGCCGCGCCATGGCCGCCCACGCCAGCCAGCGTCCGTCGGGCGAGAATGCGGGGCTGGTGTCTGTTGCCTTGTTGTCGGCGGTCAGGTTCGTCGGCCCGCTGCCGTCCACCGGCGAAAGCCACAGGTCCACGTTGGTGCTGCGCGGCTCGTCGCGGTCGGCCAGCCTCGCGGCGAACACCACCGCGCTGCCATCGGGCGCCCATGCGATCTCAGCCCCGTCGCCAAAGGGCTTGGTCGGCGAATCGCCCACCAGCCCGCCCTTGGCCGGATCGCCATCCAGCGCGCGTCCGCTGTCGGTGTTCACCGTGCCATCGGCGTTCAGCGCAAATGCAAACACGCGGCTGTAGTTGCCCGGCGTTTCCCACTGGTCCCAGTGCCGCACGAAGCCCGCGCCATCCTTGTACAGCCGCCCCGAGCCCGGCCCCGGCAGCGCGGCGTTGCCATCGCTGGTGCATCCGCCAAACGTCGGGCAATCGCGCGCGATATCGCCCCACACCGCAATCCGCTGGCCATCGGGTGACAGCTTGAACCCGGCCACTTCGGCCTTGAACGCGGTCACCTGCACCGGCGCACCCGCCACCGCGCCCCGGGCATCCAGTGCCGCCCGCCAGACCTGCTGCACCGCATCCGTACCGCTGCCCGGCGCGAGGAACCACAGCCGCCCATCGGGGGAAAACGCCGGCTCGCTCGCCCCCGCCGGCAGTGCCAGCTTCACGGGGGCCGAACCGTCCAGCGGCTTGGTCCACAGCGCGGTCACCCGCTTATAGGTCACCGGCTCGGTCGCGGTCTGCGCATAGACCACCCGTCGTCCATCGGGTGAGACCGCCGCCCCGCCCAGCCGGTTCAGCGTGACGAGGTCTTCTGCCGACATCGGCGCAGGCGTTGGGCGGGGCGCCGTCTGGGCGTGCAGCGAAGGGGCGCCCAGCAGGGCAAGGGCCGCCAGCGTCATCGGCAGAGGCAGCGAAGCGATCGTGCGCGAAATGGTTTTCATGGAAACCGGATTAGCGACTCGGGAATGCTTGGCAAGCGCCTGGATCGCGTCGGTAATCCGGGCATTTTGACGGCGGTCGATGTCGCAATTTTCGTGCGCGCACAGGTGCAGGCGCGCAAAGGAACTGGCGTGCGGCTCTGCGGATATCCAACGCACCCGCTCATCCCGAGCGTGTCGAGCCGCAGCCCAGCAAAGCCCATGATGCGCGCGACGCCTGCCGCGTAGAGGCGATTAGCCCTTCTTGCCGACGATCCGCGCGATTTCGCCTGCGACCATCTTCTCGACCATCGGGGGCAGGTTCTTGTCGAGCCATTCTGCCAGCATGGGGCGCAGCATGTCGCGCACCAGCCCTTCCAGCGATGTTTCGCCCGAACGGACGATCTGCGGCTGCGCGCCGGGTTCGGAAAGCATGGCCAGCGCCGCCAGCGAATCACGCATCGATGCGGCGGTGCTTTCGGGCAGCAGCGGTGATTCGGCCACGACCTCGTCCTCTTCGTCGTCACGTTCGTCGAGGGCGGCTTCCGCGCCCAGGATCTGCGCGGCCACTTCGCGCAGGTCCAGCACGTCATGGCGCGTGTCCAGCGTGGCATGGGCGGCCGTTTGGGTGGAACCGGCAGGTTCGCGGCGCACGCGGGCTTGCGCGGCTTCGGCGCGATTGTCGCGCGCGATCACCTTCTTGATCGATTCAAGGATTTCCTCGACCGACGGTTCCCCAGCCTGACGCATTCCCGCAAACCCCCTGAACGACTTGGCCACCGCAATGATCCGAACCGAATCGGTCGCAACCGAATCGATCCGGGCCACCCGCCTCACGGCATCGGTTGCGGGCGAATTGTCGCATCCTGTGCGGGCGAGTCAACGGTGCGGGTCGATTGCGGCTTCGGATCGGGGGCGTGCGCCCAGTCCCAAACCGTGTTCTTCACCCGGTCGTAATTGACGTTGGGGTCATACAGCGCGGCGTTGCCGATCTCGGCATCCAGCGCCAGATCCTTGGCTTCGGCCTTGCCCATCGCGGCCAGCAGGTTGAAGCCCGCGACATAGGCATTGCGCCGTGCCGACACCAGCTGCACTTGCGCGCGCAGCAGTTCCTGCTCGGCATCCAGGATGTTCAGGATGGTGCGATTGCCCACGGTGTTTTCCGCGCGCACGCCTTCAAGGCTCAGCGCGGCGGCTTCCACCGCCGTCTGGTTCATGGCGATCACGTCGTTCGCCGCCTTCCAGCTTGAATAGGCGGACCGCACCGTAGCGATCACGCTGCGCTCGATGCTGATTTCCTGCTCCATCGTCGCGCCTTCGACGGCCTGCGCCTGTCGCTCGCGCGCGGCGGGAAGCCCGCCCTGAAACAGTGGGATCGAGGCGGAAAGCCCCGCGGTTGCGCTGGTGTAGTGGTTGACCGGGTCGCCCGCATTGGAACCCACGCCCGGCATCGAGCCGAGGTAGTTGGTATATCCTCCGCCGGTGAACACCGAAAGCCGGGGCAGGCGGCTCGCGCCCGCCACCTTCACGTCATAACCGGCGGCCTTGCTGGCCAGCCGTGCCTCCGCAAGGTCGGGATTGCTGTCGAGCGCGATCTGCACCGCGTCTTCCGGATCGGCGGGAATGCCCGCCAGCGGCGGCGGCGGCGCCAGATCGACCGGTGCCTTGCCCACCACCTGGATATAACGCTCGCGGCTGGCCACAAGGCTCGCTTCGGCGGTGCGCAGGTCGCCGCGCGCCAGCGCAAGGCGCGAATTGGACTGCGCCACGTCGGTGCGTGTCACGTCGCCGATCTCGAAACGGTCGCTCGTGGCCTTCAGGTTGACCTCAAGCACCGAAACGTTGTTGCGGTTCAACCCGACGATCGCTTCGGTGCTGATCACGTCCATATAAGCCGCGACAACCTGCGAAAACACGCCCGATTCCACGCCGCGCAGGCTCGCCTGCCCGGCTTCCACGCGGGTTTTTGCCGCGCGGATCGAATTGCGGATCGCGCCGCCGGCATACAGCGGCATGGTCGCCTGCACGTTGGCGTTCAGCACGCGGTCGGGTGAAAATGCCGAAGCGCCGACGACCGATTCGCTCTTTTTCAGCTGCTCGGTATAGCTTGCCGTCCCCGCCAGGCTCGGCAGCGCCGATGCGCGCGCGATCGGCACGCCTTCGTCGGTCGCGCGTTGTCCGGCGCGGGCCGATTGCAGGTCCGGGTTCGTCCTGTAGGCCGTCGCCAGTGCATCGCGCAGGTCGTCGGCCAGCGCCGGCGACATTGGAATCGCCAAGGCAGCCCCAGCCATCAGGGCGCGCAGCACGGGTCGTTTCATGGGATCAGAAGCTCCAGCTCTTCTTCGCGGCAAATTCGCCCAGCACGGCAAAGTCCGCCTCGCCCAGCGCGGTGAAGGCCAGCTGGCCCATCACCTTGCGGCCGATTTCCAGCCGGGTCACGCCGCGGTCGACCATGCCGGTCACCACGCGGCCGTCCTCGGCCAGCGCGGCGTCCAGCCTGGCGGGCACGGCTTCCACCGCGCCGTCGATCAGCACCAGCGGGAACGCGCCGGTCAGCGCCTCACCCGGGGCCACCTGCGTCACGTCGCCGCCCAGCGCGCGCACCAGCGCCGGCAGATAGCCGTTGCGCGAAATCACCAGCACGCGCTCGCCCGCCACCGGGGCGGCGGCGGTCAGCATCTGCCCGTGGGTCAGCGCGGGCGCCAGCACCGTGCCATCGTCCAGCGGCACGGCGCGGTCGATATAGGCGACGGCGCGGCGCGCGGCGGGCACGAAATCCTCGCGCGCGGTGCTGGCGAACGCGGCGAGAATCGCCGGATCGTTCACGCCGCTCACGCGCAGCTGGCTGTCGATCATCGCGCGGCGAGCGTCTGCGAAATGGCCTTCAGCCGGACGATCTTCCACCAAGGTCATGAAATCCCTCATTTCCGAATGGTCTTGCACGCCGCGTGCCGCAGCGCAACCGGGCCTGATATATCCCGTCAACCTCGCCCTTAGAATATCGCCCTGCCCGCGCCAAGCGCTTTGCATGTCGCCGGTCGGCGCGTAAGGGGCCTCCATCGAACGACACGAGGGAGTCTCCGCAAGATGGGCGAGATGGTGACGATCCGCGAAGCGGACCTGATCGAAAGCGTGGCCGACGCGCTGCAATACATCAGCTATTTCCACCCGATGGACTATATCCGCGCGCTGGGTGAGGCCTACAAGGCCGAACAGGGCCCGGCGGCCAAGGACGCCATCGCTCAGATCCTCACCAACAGCCGGATGTGCGCCGAAGGCCACCGCCCGATCTGCCAGGACACCGGCATCGTCAACGTGTTCATCCAGTGGGGGCAGGATTGCCGGCTGGAATCCGACATGTCGCTTCAGGACGTGGTCGATGAAGGCGTCCGCCGCGCCTACAACAACCCTGATAACAAGCTGCGCGCCTCGGTCCTCGCCGATCCCGCCTTCACCCGCCGCAACACCAAGGACAACACGCCCTGCGTGCTCCACGTGGACATGGTCAAGGGCAACAAGGTTGTCGTCGATGTCGCGGCCAAGGGCGGCGGCAGCGAGAACAAGTCCAAGTTCAAGATGATGAACCCCAGCGATTCGATCGTCGACTGGGTGGTCGAGATGCTGCCTCAGATGGGCGCCGGCTGGTGCCCACCGGGCATGCTCGGCATCGGCATCGGCGGCACGGCGGAACACTGCGTGCTGCTGGCCAAGAAGGCGCTGATGGAGCCGATCGACATGGCCCAGCTGAAAGAGCGCGGGCCGCAGAACGACATCGAGAAGCTGCGCATCGAAATTTTCGACAAGGTCAACGCGCTCGGCATCGGTGCGCAGGGCCTTGGCGGCCTCTCCACCATTCTCGACGTCAAGATCATGGATGCGCCCTGCCACGCCGCGGGCAAGCCCATCGCCATGATCCCCAACTGCGCCGCCACCCGCCACGCGCACTTTGCGCTCGACGGTTCGGGGCCGAAGTTCCTCGAACGGCCGAAGCTCGACGAATGGCCCGAAGTCCACTGGGCGCCCGACAGCGCGGCCAAGCGCGTCGATCTCGATACGCTGACGCAGGAACAGGTGCAGGGCTGGAAGGCCGGCGACCGCCTGCTGCTCAATGGCAAGATGCTGACCGGCCGCGACGCCGCGCACAAGCGGATCAAGGACATGCTGGCCAAGGGCGAGGAACTGCCCGTCGATTTCAAGGGCCGCGTGATCTATTACGTCGGCCCGGTCGATCCGGTGCGCGATGAAGTGGTCGGCCCCGCCGGTCCCACCACCGCCACCCGCATGGACAGCTTCTCCGACACCATGCTCGACCTTGGCCTGCTGGCCAGTGTGGGCAAGGCCGAGCGCGGCACCGCCGCCACGCAGTCCATCGCCAACCACAAGAGCGCCTACCTGATGGCCGTGGGCGGCGCGGCCTACCTTGTCGCCCGCGCGATCAAGGAATCGAAGGTCGTCGGTTTCGCCGACCTTGGCATGGAGGCGATCTACGAATTCACGGTGCAGGACATGCCCGTGACCGTGGCCGTCGATTCCGAAGGCCAGAACGTCCACCAGCTCGCCCCGCTGGTGTGGAAGAAGAAGATCGCCGAGGAACACCTCCTCGCCTGATCCACGGCGTCCCCCTTCGTCGTGAAGGGGGACGCCGCGATCCATTCCACCAACAACCGATTGCGTCCGACGAGCGCACTGGCTCCCGCCCGCCACCGGGGCTAGACCGGCTGGATGGCCGCCGAAGCCCCCGCATCCCGTCCGCACGTGCCCGCCCGGCAGGTCGTCCTGTCCGCGCTCGCGCTGTGGCTCACCTATTTCGTCCTGATCACCCTGCGCGGGCTGGTCGTCGAACTGGGCGAATTCAACGAACTGCTCTGGCGCCGCGCGCTCGTCACCGTCGCCGGCATCGCGGTCACGCTGCTGGCATGGCCGATCCTGCGCCGGTTCGACGGGCGCAGCCTTGGCACCCGCGTGGCTGCGGCGCTGGTCATCATGTTGCCCGCCGCGCTCGCGCTGGCGGTGGTCAACCAGCAGGCCTTCGCCCCGGTGGAAGCGCGGATGACGGCGCAAGAGGCGCAGGGCACCGCCGCCCCTGCGGCTTCGGGCGAGACCGTCACCGTCACCATGCCCAGGATCAAGGTTCGCCACGATCTGTCGGGCAACGTGCTGGTCGATGTCGGCGATCCCATGGCGCCTGCACCGCCGGCTCCTCCCGCGCCCCCTGCTCCCCCCGTTCCGGGCAAGGCAGCCGTCCCGCCCGCACGGCCCGAATTGCCGATCGGCATCCAGACGGGCGCCGATGGCAGCTCGGTCGTCACCGCGCCGGGCGGGGTTGTCATCCGCCGCAATGCCCATGGCACCGCCGAAGTCCGCTCGGGCGGGGTCGTCATCCAGACCGATGGCAAGGACGCCGCCGATATCACGCGCGATCTTGAGGACGCCCGCGCCGATGTCGAGGCGGCGCGCCATAACGCCGAAGCCGATGCCCGCGCTGCTGCCCGCAAGGCGGCCCGCACCGCCGCAGCGGCCCGCCCGCCCGTGCCCGTGGCGCCAAAACCTGTCGTCAGGCCCGTCGCCCAACCCCTACCCACCCCCACCCTCACCGCCCCGCCGCAAAAATCTCGCGCTTGGCAATGGCGAGATCGCGCGCGCTGCCGAACGCCGCGAAGGCGAATATCGCCGCGCTGCCAAAGCCGCCGAACTGCGCAGCCTGCGCTATCAGGTGAATCCGCACTTCCTGTTCAACACGCTCAATTCGCTGTCCGCGCTGGTCATGGTCGGTCGCGGCGAACAGGCCGAACGGATGATCCAGTCAATTGCCAATTTCTACCGCCAGAGCCTTACCGCAGATCCCACCGCGGATGTGCCGTTGGCCGATGAGATCGCGCTGCAACGCGCCTATCTCGATATCGAGGCGGTGCGCTTTCCCGATCGCCTGCGGGTGGAATTCCAGATCCCGCGTGAACTGGAACAGGCCTGCGTGCCCGGGATGATCCTTCAGCCGCTGGTTGAAAACTCGATCAAATACGCCGTCTCGGCCACCACCCGGCCGGTCACCATCCGCATCGCAGCGCGCGCGGCGGACGGGCTGCTGGTACTGACCGTGGCGGACGATGGCCCCGGCGGCGTGCCCGGCCCGGGCGGCACGGGCATTGGCCTTGCCAACGTGCGCAACCGGCTGGAGGCGCGCTTCGGCGCGCAAGGCACGGTGGAGGGCGGCCCGTTGCCGGCGGGCGGCTATGCTACCGTGCTGACCTTGCCCGTGGTATGGAAAGACTGTTGAATCAGGATGTTGGGGGCTCAATGCGCACGCTGATCGTCGATGACGAACCGCTCGCGGTCGAACGGATGCAGATCCTCGCCGCGCGCATTCCTGCGGTGCAGGTGGTCGGCACGGCCAGCGATGGCGCGCAGGCGCTGCGCCTGATCGAGGCGCTGACCCCTGACCTCGTCCTGCTCGACATGACCATGCCAGAGGTCGATGGCCTGTCCGTCGCGCGCACGCTGGCCACCGCCGCGCACCGCCCCGCGATCATCTTCGTCACCGCGCACGATGATTTCGCGGTGGAGGCCTTTGATTGCGACGCGGTCGACTATGTTCTGAAGCCTGTCGCGCAGGACCGGCTCGAACGCGCGGTGGCCCGTGCCGAGGCGCGCCAGACCGCGCCCGTGGACCTGGCCTCCGAACCCGTCTCCAGCGAATGGATAGATGAATTCTGGGTGCCCCATCGCAGCGAGTTGATCCGCATCGCCGCGTCCGACGTGGACCGCATCGATGCGGAGCGCGATTATGTGCGCCTTCACGTGGGGACGCGGTCCTACCTGTTGCTGCACACTATCCAGGGGCTGGAAGACCGGCTTAACCCCGCGCACTTCATCCGCCTGCACCGTTCCACCATCGTCCGGCGCGATCGCATTGCCGGCCTGCGGCACGATGGACTCGGTGTGTGGTCCGCCGAACTGGTGGACGGTTCGCAGCAGCGCATCGGCCGCACCTTCCTGCCTGCGGCAAAGGCGATGGCGGGGCGTTAAGTCCACGCAAACATCATCTTGAATGGTAAACGCCGGTGCGCAGTGCCGGCCGTAGTGCGGCGGATATGTCGAAAGTACTGTAAAGCGTAGAATTCCGGCACAACTCATAATTGAAAAGTGCGCCGGAAACATGATCGAAATCCTTCAGGACGGCAATTTTGTCCAGCCCATCGGCAACGTCTGGAACGACTGCAACATGGCCCTGCTGCCCGTGGGCACCGACCTGTTTCAGCGCTTTTCCGATCTCGGCAACGGCACCTATCGCGTCACCTTCATGGCCGCGAACCCGTCTGACAACGCCGCGCACCTCGTCTTCGCGGTGCAGCAGGAATATGGCATCTCGGTCAACCAGCTGATGAGCCTCGGCCTTGCGAAAGAGGTGGTCCTGCCCGCGCACAGCGGTTTCGTGCCGGTTTCACTTACCTTCACCGTCGCCGATCCGGGCTTTGCGGTGAACGAACTGTACTTCTCCAACTCCTATGACCGGCCCGAAAGCGCGATCGCCAATTCGGTCAACCCCGCGGGCACGGTCATCGAACTGGCGCAGGTTTCGTTGACGAGCGTCGACCCGGTGCTCTCGCTTGCCGCGCATGGCGGCGAATTCCGCGTCAACACCGCCACCGCCGGCGACCAGACCGTTCCGGCCGTCGCGCAGCTGACGAACGGCGGCTTCGTGGTGACGTGGACCGATGCCAGCGTCACCGGCATCAAGGCGCAGGTCTATGACGCCACGGGTGCAAAGGTGGGGGCGGAATTCCTCGTCAACACCAGCAGCGCGGGCGAACAGGATCGCCCGGCCGTCGCCGGGCTTGCCGATGGCGGCTTCATCGTCACCTGGCACGATTTCGGCGTCCCCAACGGCGATATCAAGGCGCGCACCTTCGCCGCCGATGGCACCGCGCAAGGGGCAGAGATCACCGTCAACGCGGGCGAAGCGTCCGGCACCAGCCAGCGCTGGCCTGCCATCGCCGTGCTTTCGAACGGCAATTACGTCGTCGCGTGGGAAGACTGGAACACCGCCTACGATTCCTCCGGCCGGCGCGACATCGTGGCGCAAATGTTCGCCTTCGACGGCACCGCGCTCGGCACGCGCTTCCGCGTCAACGCCAACGACGGCACCGATCAGGCCTGGCCAAAACTGGCGGCGCTGGCAAACGGCGGCTTCGTCGCCACCTGGCAGCAGTCCGATGCCGCCCCGGGTGTCAGCGATTTCGGCCACGTCAACGTCGTCGCGCAAGTCTTCGACGCCAATGGCGCCAAGGCTGGCGCGCAGGTCGTCGTGGGGCAGAGCACCTTTGGCGATCAGGCGAATGCCAGTGTCGTCGGCCTTGTGGGCGGCGGCTTTGCCATCAGCTGGACCGACACGCAGGGCACCGAACAAAGCTGGTCCGCCGATTGCTTCGCGCAAGTCTACACCGCCACGGGCATTGCGGTGGGCGATCAGATCGCGGTTTCTGCGGTGCCGGGCACCAACGAATGGTCCGAAGGTCTGACCGCCCTTGCCGATGGCGGCTTCGTCATCAGCTGGAAGGGCGCGATGCCGGGCGATGCCAGCTGGCACGCGGTCGGCGCGCGCGCCTATTCCGCCGAAGGCACGCCGCTGGGCGATGCCTTCCGCGTCAGCACCGCCACCGCGAACGATCAGCACATTTCCGCGCTGGCCACGCTCGCCAGCGGGCAGGTCGTGGCCGTGTGGCAGGATCACAGCCTTACCGGCGGCGACGCCAGCGGCGCCGCGATCAAGGCGCAGATGTTCGACGCGCTGACCGGCGGCAACGCCGCGCCCGTCATCGCCAGCAACGGTGGCGGCGCCAGCGCGGAGATCGCCCTGTCGGAGAACCGCGCCGCCGTGACCACCGTCGCCGCCACCGATGGCAACGCCGATACGCTGACCTATTCCATCACCGGTGGCGCCGATGCCGCGCTGTTCTCGATCAATGCCGCCACCGGCGCGCTGCGCTTCGTCACCGCGCCGAACTATGAAGCGCCGCGCGATGCGGGCGGCAACAACGTCTATGACGTGACCGTCGGCGTGTCCGACGGCACCGCCACCACCACGCAGGCGCTTGCCGTTTCCATCCGCAACGTGAACGAAGCGCCTACCGGCAGCGTCCGCGTTACCGGCAGCGCGGTTGCCGGCGCCACGCTGACCGCCACCCACACCGTCAGCGATCCCGATGGCTCGGGCACCGGCCATTTCCAGTGGACGCGCGATGGCGTGGCGATTTCGTCGGCCACCCGCGCCACCTACACGCTGGTGCAGGCCGATCTGGGCCACGCCATCGCCGCCAGCCTTGTCTACACCGACGGCGGCGGCTTTGCGCAAACGGTCGCCAGCGCCGCCGTCACCGCCGCGGCGGCCGATCCGGGCGTCACCATCGCGGGCAGCGACCACACCACGGGCGAGGATGGCGACACCGCCGTGTTCTCGATCACGCTCAACAAGGCGCCGGTTGACGCGGTCACGCTCAACTTCACGCTGACAGACCCCACCGAAGGCACGCTGTCCACCCGCTCGCTCACCTTCACCGCGGCCAACTGGAACGTCGCGCAGGCGCTCACCGTCACCGGCGCCGACGATTACCTTGACGATGGCACGCAGATTCACGCGCTGCACACCACGCTCACCACCACCGACCTGTCCTACACCCGCGTCACCGTTGGCGATGTCGCGCTCAGCAACCTCGATGACGGGAAGGACACCCCGGTGCAGCTCTATGGCAGCAACGTCATCGACTATCTCGTCGGCGGCAACGGCGACGATCGCCTGTACGGCGGCGGCAACATGGACGATCTGCGCGGCGGCATCGGCAACGACCGGCTTTATGGGCAGGAAGACGACGATCGCCTCTATGGCGGTGACGGCGCCGACTGGCTCTATGGCGGCTACGACGACGACCAGCTTTACGGGCAGGCCGGGGCCGACCGCCTGCTGGGCGAAAGCGGCAACGACCGGCTCGAAGGCGGCGCGGGCAACGATGTGCTCGATGGCGGCGAAGGCGCCGACACGATGGTCGGCGGCGCAGGCAACGATACCTATTATGTCGACGATGCCGCCGACGTGATCGACGATCAGGGCCTCGCCAGCGATGTCGATACCGTGCTGGTGCTGGCCACCATTCAATACACGCTCGCCGCCAACGTCGAAAACGCCGCGCTGGGCAAGGACAGCGGCGATGCGGGCCTTTCGGGCAACGCCAAGGCCAACGATCTTGACGGCAACGATGGCGCCAACGCGCTGGCCGGCGGTTCGGGCAACGATTCGCTTGATGGTGGCGCGGGTGCCGACGTGCTCGACGGCGGCAGCGGCAACGATGTGCTCGTGGGCGGGCTCGGCACCGATACCGCCGATTATGCCGCCGAAACCGGCGCGATGGTGGTCGATCTTGCCGCCGGCACCGCCACCGGCGATGGCGCCGATACGCTGTCCGGCGTTGAAAACGTCGCCGTGGGCGATGGCAACGATGCCGTCACCGGCTCGGCCGATGCGAACCTGCTCGATGGCGGCGCGGGTAACGACAATCTTGCCGGCGGCGGCGGCGACGATGTGCTGATCGGTGGCACCGGCGCCGATACGCTCTATGCCGGCGATGGCAACGACAGCGTCGACGCGGGCGCGGGCAACGACCTGATCATCGGCGGCAACGGCGCGGGCAACGATCGCTACGACGGCGGCAGCGGCACGGACACGGTGAAATATACCAGCGCCATCGCCGCCATCCTTGTCGATCTTTCGGCGGCCAGCGATCAGGCAAAGTCGCGCGGCAGCGCGGATGCCGGCATCGGCGTGGACCAGTTGGCCGGAATCGAAAACGTGATCGGCGGCAATTATGGCGACATGCTGGTCGGCAATGCGGCGGCGAACCGCTTGTGCGGGCGCGGCGGCAACGATGTGCTCACCGGCAAGGGCGGCGCCGATACCTTTGTATTCGATACCGCCGCCGGCAGCGCCAGCCGCGATACGATCACCGACTTTTCCCACGCGCAGGGGGACCGGATCGTGCTGTCACGCGCGGCGTTCAACGCCTTTGCCGCCACCGGTACGCTTGCCGATGCGCAATTCCATGCGGGCGCGGGCGTCATCGCCGCGCACGATGCGGATGACCGCATCGTCTACAACACCACCACCGGCGCGCTTTATTACGATGCCGATGGCGCGGGCGGGGCGGCGGCGGTGCAGTTCGCCACCATCGGCCAGTCCACCCACGCGGCGCTGGTCGCGGCGGACCTGCTGATCGCGGCCTAGGTCTGGCAGCCTGAAAGCGGGATGATGGGGGCGTCAGGCCCCCACCACCCGCAACGGCAGCCGGGCAAAGCCATAGGCCACGTTGTTCACGATCCGCGTCGGTTCGCCGTCGATTTCAAAGCGCGCCACCTTCTGCGCCAGCGCGGCAAAGATCGCGGTCATTTCCATGCGCGCCAGCCCTTGTCCGGCGCAGGCGTGCGGGCCATGCCCGAACCCCAGGTTCTGGCGTTCGCGCCGGTCGATCACAAAGGCGTCGGGCTGGCTGAACTGGCGTTCGTCGCGGTTGGCGCTGCCATAGCACACGATGGCCCGGCTGCCCGCCGGGATCGTCGTGCCGTCGCTCATCACCGCATCGCGCGTCACGAAGCGGGCGAACTTCTGCAGCGGGCTTTCCATGCGGACGATCTCGTTCGCCGCGCTCATTGCCAGCTTCGGGTTGGCGCGCAGCTTGTCCCATTCCCCGGGGTACCGCGCAAACAGCCATGCGCCCGATGCCACCGCCGCGATGGTCGTCTCGAACGCCGCCACCACATAGCCTGCCAGCAGCCCGATCGCGGTATCGCGCGTGATTGCCCCGGCACGCGCGGCGGCGATCAGCTGGGCGGCATAGCCATCGGGGGTGACCGTGTTGGCGTCGAAAATCTCGCCGATCATCGCCATCATTGCCTGCAAGGTGGCCAGCCCGGCATCGGTCAGCGGGCCGGGCGGCCCGGCGCCGTTCCACGCCTCCTCGGCAATCCTCAGCAGCTGCGGGCGGATGTCGGCGGGCCAGCCGATCAGTTCCATCACCACGTTCACCGGCAGGTCGCAGGCAAGGTCGGCGACGCCGTCGATGCGCTCCATCGCCACCAGCCGGTCCGCCAGATCGCGCGCGCGGCCGTCGATGGTGTCGCTTACCCGCTTCAGCGCCGCCGGTCCCAGCGCCGCGCCAAACAACGCCCGCCGTTCGGTGTGCAGCGGCGGATCGGTGCAGATCAGCGCCTCGTCCCACGCGGCGTTGATCACGGGGTTCAGCCCGATCCCGCGCGCGGATGAAAACGTTTCCCAGTCGCCCAGCGCGTGCTGCACGTCGGCATGGCGGCCGATGAACCACGCGCCCACGCGCTCCAGCCACACCGCAGACCCCATCGCGCGCAACCGGGCATAGGCGGGCCACGGATCGGCCAGCGCCTCCGCGCCGTACAGGTCGATGTCGGATGTCGCGGTCATGGTCCTCTCCGTCGTTGCGGCGCGTGCCCTTGGGGCGCTGCGCATTCCTAACCCTGAGGGGACCACGGAGTCACTATATTTTTACATGATGTAAAATTAATTGGGCGACGTTGCCATGTCCAGCACGGGCAGGGGCCTGCGGGCCATCGCCTCCGCCTCGTACTGCGCCACGCCCAGCCCCATCAGGATCGCCGCCGCGATGCGTTCGGGATAGTCCTGCGGCACGTTGCCGCGCACCAGCGCGCCCACCGCGGCCAGCGATGCGCCCAGCAGCAGGTCGCGCCCGGTATCGGCATCGCCCACATGCAGCAGGCCGGCGTCCAGCCCTTGCTGCACCGTCGCGCGCGCCTCGCGCCACGTGCCCGCGCCAAACGGGATGCCGTTGGCCGACAGGTTGATGATCGACCAGCCCCAGCCCGGCTCGGCGCGCACGCGGTGCAGGTAATGGCGCAGCGCCGCACTGGCGCGCTCGCGCGGGTCGGTCAGTTCGGCAATGGCCCGCGTCACCGCGTTCAGGAAATCATGGGTCAGTTCGTGCGTGACCGCATCGCGCAGCTCGGCCATGCCGGTAAAGTGGTTGTACACCGTCGGCCGTGTCACCCCGGCGCGGTCGGCCACGTCCTCGATCCGCACGAACAGGCCGTTCTCGTTGCCGAACAGGTCGAACGCCGCGGCCACGATCCGCGCGCGGGTCCGCCCGCGCCGATCCGCGCCGGCTTGCGCCCGCCGTGTCTGCTGTTGTTCCGCGCTCATGGCCCTCGTCCGCTGATGGGCCTTGTCCTACGCCGGATGCCCATGCCCGGCAAAGCCTGTTGGACAATAAATAACAGACGCGTCTGTTATTTATAAACCGCTGTCCTACATCGCCGGGATCTGCATACTTACCCGCATCGGCTCCTTGAATCGTGTATTTTCAGTGGTCTGCGGCGATCGGCAAGCTGCCGAGCCGCCTTGCAAGGGCTGCGGGCGGCGGTGAATTTGTGCTCTGGACACTGTCAACTTCGTCAACTTCGCAAAGCGCGCCGACAGTCAGGCGCGCGGCGGCGCCCGGCGATAGCTCAGCGCCTCGGCCACGTGGAGCCGGCCCACCCCGTCCGCGCCCGCAAGATCGGCCACGGTCCGCGCCACGCGCAGCATCCGGGTGTATCCGCGTGCCGACAGCCGCATCGCCTCGGCCGCCTGCCGCAGCAGCGCCTGCCCGGGGGCGTCTGGCGTGGCAAAGCGGTCCAGCAGGTCGCCGTCCAGTTCGGCATTGCTGCGCCGTCCGCTGCCCTCCAGCCGCGCGGTCTGCACCGCCCGCGCCTGTGCCACGCGCGCCGCCACCGCGTCCGATCCTTCGGCCGGCGGGGGCAGGGCAAGGTCGGCGGCAGACACCGGGTCCACCTCCACGTGCAGGTCGATGCGGTCCAGCAGCGGCCCGCTCACCCGGCTCTGGTAATCGGCGGCGCAGCGCGGCGCGCGGCTGCACGCCAGCGCCGCATCGCTCAGATGCCCGCAGCGGCACGGGTTCATCGCGGCCACCAACTGCACCCGCGCGGGAAAGGTTACGTGCGCGTTGGCCCGCGCCACCGTCACCTCGCCCGTTTCCAGCGGCTGGCGCAGCGAATCGAGCACGGCGCGCTGGAATTCGGGCAGTTCGTCCAGGAACAGCACGCCCAGATGCGCAAGGCTGACCTCGCCCGGTCGCACTTTCAGCCCGCCGCCGGTCAGTGCCGCCATCGACGCCGAATGGTGGGGGCTGCGGAACGGCCGCGCCCGGCTGATCCGTCCATCCTCCAGCGTGCCGGCCACGCTGGCGACCATCGAGACTTCCAGCGCCTCGGCCGGGGTCAGGTCGGGCAGGATGCCGGGCAGGCACGATGCCATCAGCGATTTGCCCGCGCCGGGCGGGCCGATCATCAGCAGGTTATGGCCCCCGGCGGCGGCGATCTCCAGCGCGCGCTTGGCGGTTTCCTGCCCCTTCACCTGTTTCAGGTCCGCCAGCCGGCGCGGCGGCGTGGCTTCGCCGGGCGGGGGCGGGGCGATGCGGTGGGTGCCCTTCAGGTGGTTCAGCAGGCTGACCAGATCGGGCGCGGCGATCACCTCGATCCCGCCGGCCCAGCCCGCTTCGGTCCCTTGCGCGGCGGGGCAGACCAGCCCCTTGTCCTGCCCGCCCGCATGCAGCGCGGCCAGCAGCACGCCGGGGCTGGGGATGATCCGCCCGTCCAGCGCCAGTTCGCCCACTGCCACGTATCCGGCGATGGTTTCGGCGTCGACCACGCCCATCGCCGCCAGCAGCGCCAGCGCGATCGGCAGGTCATAATGCGATCCTTCCTTGGGCAGGTCTGCCGGGGACAGGTTCACCGTGATGCGCTTGGGCGGCAGCGCCAGCCCCATCGCGGCGAGCGCGGAGTGCACCCGCTCGCGGCTTTCGCCCACCGCCTTGTCGGGCAGGCCAACCACGCGGAATGCGGGCAGGCCGGGCGCGATCTGGCACTGCACCTCCACGGCGCGGGCCTCCAGCCCCAGATAGGCGACCGTCGATACCAGCGCGACCATGCATTCCCCTTCCGCTACGGGATACTACGTGGCCCCGGCGACAAGGGAAGGCGCACCGCCAAATCGGTGCGAAATCTTAACCGCGTTCCTTCGCGGTTCGGCAAGCCGCGCGGGCCAAAGCTTCGGCCATGCGCCGCCTGCTGTGCCTGTTCCTTGCCCTGATCGCGCTGCCCGCCGCCGCGCAGGAATCGGTGCGGACGTGGACCGACGCCGACGGCGTGCGCTGGACCGAGACGACCACCGTGGAAGTGGTCGACGAGGACGAGGCGGAAACCGGCACCGACCGGCTGGTGGACCTTCCTTCCAGCCCGGCGGTGCAGGGCATCGCGCGTTTCGGCCCCTTCGTGGTGGTGGACCCCACCCACGCCGCGTTGGCGGCCGAAACCGATGCCCGCAGCCCAGCCCGGTTCGCCGCGATGCTGCGCGCCTTCCCCGGGATCGCGGTGCTGGAGATGGTCGATTGCCCGGGCACGGTGGACGATACCGCCAACCTCGCGCTCGGCCGCATGATCCGCCGCGCAGGGCTGCAAACCGAGGTTCCGGCGGGCGGATCGGTGCGATCGGGCGCGGTCGAGCTGTTTCTGGCCGGCACCGTGCGCCACGCCGCGCCCGATGCCGAATTCGCGGTCCACGCCTGGCAGGACGACGATGGCCGCCAGCCCGCCGATTTCAGCGCCGCCGACCCGGTCAACCGCGCCTACATCGACTACTACCGCGCGATGGGCCTGACCGCCGATCAGGCCAGCGGCTTTTACGCGCTGACCAACTCGGTGCCCAACGACCGCGTGCTGTGGCTGCACACCGCCGACATCGCGCGCTACGCCAGCCTGAACTAGTGCGCCGCGCCCCATGACGGGCCGGTGCCGATCTCCACGCCCAGCGGCACGGAAAGGCGGACCGAGGGTTCGGCCGCGCCGGCCATGACCGCGCGGATCACCGGGGTGGCGGCGGCAACGTCGGCCTCGGGCAGTTCGAACACCAGTTCGTCGTGCACCTGCAACAGCATCTTCACGTTCGGCAGGCCTGCCTCCAGCAACGCCGGTCCCATGCGCGCCATCGCCCGCTTGATGATGTCGGCGCTGGTGCCCTGGATCGGCGCGTTGATCGCGGCGCGTTCGCTGCCCTGCCGTTCGGCCTGATTCTTTGAATTGATGCGCGGAAACCACGTCTTGCGGCCAAACAGCGTTTGCGAAAAGCCGCACTCGCGCACCTGCTCCAGCGTTTCGTGAATGTAACGCTGGATGCCGGGGAAGCGTTCGAAGTAGCGGTCGATCATCGCCTGCGCCTCGTCCGCCGGGCAGCCGAGACGGCCGGCAAGGCCCCAGCGGCTGATGCCGTAAAGGATGGCGAAGTTGATCGTCTTGGCGCGCCCGCGCGTGTCGCGGTCGACCACGCCGAACATCTCCATGGCGGTGCGCGCGTGGATGTCCTCGCCCGCCGCGAAGGCTTCTTTCAGCGCGGGCACATCGGCCATGTGCGCGGCCAGCCGCAGCTCGATCTGGCTGTAGTCCGCCGCCAGCAGCACGTTGCCCGGCTCCGCCACGAAGGCATCGCGGATCTGGCGGCCGATCTCGGTGCGGATCGGGATGTTCTGCAGGTTGGGTTCGTTGGAGGACAGGCGCCCGGTCTGCGCGCCGACAAGGCTGTAGCTGGTGTGGACGCGGCCCGTGGCGGGGTTGATCGCGGCCTGCAACGCCTCGGTATAAGTGGACTTGAGCTTTGACAGCTGGCGCCATTCGAGGACCAGCGTGGCGACCTCTGCCCCTTGCGCGGCAAGCCCTTCGAGCACCGACTGGTCGGTGGAATATTGCCCGGTCTTGCCCTTCTTGCCGCCCTTGTAGCCGAGGCGATCGAACAGCACTTCGCCCAGCTGCTTGGGGCTGCCGATGGTGAAGGGGCCGCCCGCCTTTTCGTGGATCACGCCTTCGAGTTCGGCAATGCGGACGGTGAAGGTGGCGGAAAGCCCCGCCAGCCGTTCGCGGTCCACCTTGATCCCGGCGCGCTCCATGCCGGCGACGACCGGCACCAGCGGGCGATCGACGCGCTGGTACACGCGGGTGCCGCCCTCGTCGGCCAACCGGGGCGACAGCAGGCGATGCAGGCGCCAGGTGATGTCGGCATCCTCGGCGGCATAGCGCGTGGCATCGGCCAGCGGCACTTCGGCGAACGAGATCGCCTTCTTGCCGGTGCCGCACAGCTCCTTGAAGGTCATGGTGGCGTGGGACAGGTGCCGCTGCGCCAGTTCGTCCATCCCGTGGCCGGCAAGGCCGGTTTCGCTGCGTCCGGCATCGAGGCAGAACGAGATGACCATCGTATCGTCGATGGGCGATACGTTGACGTCGTGCCGGGCAAGGATGGTCAGGTCATACTTGATGTTCTGCCCGACCTTGAGCACCGCATCGCTTTCCAGCAGCGGTTTCAGCGCGGCGAGCGCCTGATCCCGGTCTATCTGCACGGGCACTTCGGCAAACATGTCGGTGCCGCGATGGCCGAGCGGGATGTAGCAGGCATCGTTCGGCCCAAGCGCGAGGCTGACGCCCACGAGATCGGCACGCATCGCATCGAGCGCGCTGGTCTCGGTATCGACGGCGACCACGCGCGCGGCGAAGGCGCGGGCGATCCACTGTTGCAGCTCGCCCATCGACTGGACGCACGGGTACGCCGAAAGATCGACGGCGGGCCATGCCGGCAGCGGCTGGCGATCACCCGCTGGGGCGCCTGCCGGCGCGGGCGCGGCGGCGGCGTTTTCGGGCTTGGCGGGGTTCAGCTGGGTTTTCGGCCCCGGGCTGCCCTTGCCGTCGTCAAGCCGGCGGAGCAGGCTGGTGAAGCCGTGTTCTTCAAGGAAGGCGGCCAGCGGATCGCGCGGGATCTGGCCGAGCGCGAAATCTTCGAGCGCGATGGGCAGGTCGCAATCTTCCTTGAGCTGCACCAGCACGCGCGAAAGCCGCGCCATCTCTGCCTGTTCGATCAGGCTTTCGCGCAGCTTGCCCGCCTTCATGCCGGGCGCGGCGGCCAAGGCCTGCTCCAGCCCGCCGTGTTCCTGAATCAGCTTGGTCGCGGTCTTGGGGCCGATGCCACGGATACCGGGCACGTTGTCGACCGAATCGCCCATCAGCGCCAGCACATCGCCGACCAGTTCGGGCGGCACGCCAAACTTTTCGACCACCTCGGGAATGCCGATCCGCAGATTTTTCATGGTATCGAGCATGTCGATGCAGCCGCCGCCGCCATTATTTTCATCGGCGGGGCACTTACCCACAAGCTGCATCAGGTCCTTGTCGGACGAAACGATGGTCACGTCCCAGCCGCGCCGGGTCGCCTCGCGCGCATAGCTGGCGATCAGGTCGTCGGCCTCGAGATTGTCTTCCTCGATGCAGGCGAGGCTGAAGGCGCGGGTGGCATCGCGGATCAGCGGGAACTGGGGCACGAGGTCTTCGGGCGGGGGCGGACGATTGGCCTTGTACTGATCGTACAAGGCGTTGCGGAACGTGGTGGAACCCTTGTCCAGAATGACCGCAAGGTGGGTGGGACCATCGGCTTTGTGCAGGTCTTCCGCCAGTTTCCACAGCATTGTGGTGTAACCATAGACCGCGCCCACGGGCACGCCGCGCGGGTTCGTCAGCGGCGGCAGGCGGTGATAGGCGCGAAAGATATAGGCGGAGCCGTCCACCAGATAAAGGTGGTGCTTCGGGCTTGCGGGGCTGTCCATCCCGGCGTGTTAGCGGCTTGCGCGGTCGAGCGGAAGCGGTTCGGGATGCACTGTCCGCAACCGCGATTCATGCAACCGTCCGGCGCTGCTGCGGGGCGTTCCGGCGCATCCGAAAAGGGGGCAAAAAAGCCTTCCTGCCCCGCGCGTTGGATACGTGCTGTCACAATGCATACGTCTAATGCTTGCAAGGCGATGAATTGCCGATTAATTGACGTCCCGAAGTCTACCGCCAGAGTAGGCTTTGCGGCGGGCTGCTTGCCCGGCGCGGTTCACTTCAATCCAGGGATTGTAACGCATGCGCAAGCTCATCCTCGCCGCTGTCGCCGGCACCGCCTTCGCCCTCGCCGGCTGCTCGGAAAAGCCGGCCACTGAAGCCACTGAAGCTGCTGTTGAAGCGTCGGACGCTGCTTCGGACGCCGCTTCGGAAGCTGCTGACGCCAGCGGTTCGGCTTCGGAAGCCGCCGCCGACGCGAGCGAAGCCGCGAAGATGTAATCCCCGCCCGCAAGGGCAGGTTACAGATAAGAGGGGCATGGCCGCGCGCGCGGCCGTGCCCCTTTTTCTGTGCGTCTTGCGGAGGACGCAGGCGCGCAACAAGCCGCGCAGATGCGAAAAGGGCGCCCGGTTGGGGCGCCCTTTTGCGTTTCGGGTAAGGCTGATGCGCCCTAGCGGCGGACGAGTTCCTGCGTGGAACGGCCGAGCGGCTGGCTGTAGCCTTCGTAAAGCGTGCGCGCGATCTGCGCGATCAGCCCGGCGTGGGCGGTATGGCTTTCAGGCCCGGTGACGAAGATCGCCATGGCCAGATGGCGGCCATCGGGCAGGCGGACGATGCCGACATCGTCGGTGACGCCTGCCAGCGTGCCGGTCTTGTGCGCCACCAGCGTGCCGGCGGGCAGGCCCGCCCGGATGCGGTTGCGACCGGTGCTGGTGCGGGTCATCGTATCGAGCAGGACCGCGCGGCTTTGCGGGCTGAGCGCGCCGCCGCGATCGATGGCGGACAGCAGCGCCAGCATGGCGCGGGGGGTGCTGCTGGTGCGCGTGTCGATGGTGCGGGCAGGGTTCACGCGGCCATCGTCACGCACCAGCGTGGCCATTGTGTGGTCCAGCCGTTGCCCGATGATGCCGGACCTGGTCAGCCAGGCATTGACCGACTGGATGCCGCCCACGGCCGCGATCAGGCCGTCGGTCGCCTCGTTGTTGCTGCGGGTGATCGACAGTTCCATCAGGCCTTGCGCGGTTAGCACTTCGCCCGGCCGCACGGTGGCGACGGGGCCGCGCGATCCGGCCACGGGGACCATCATCGGCCACGACTGGTCAAGACGGAGGCGGCCCTGTTCGACCTGGGA
>JBDLVU010000062.1:0-24666 GCA_039804665.1 Pseudomonadota bacterium
GCGGCGATGATCGCGCGGGTCATGTTGACTTAGCGGCCGGGGCGGGCAGGAATGGGCTTGATCAACAACAGTGATGATCAACTGATCTTGCCTCAAGGACCATGTGATGGTGATGTGCGCCGGGACATCGGCCGCTGCCCAGCCTCGCGACGCGCGTCGCCCGGCAGGCGCGTCAGCCGCAGCCGGAGTCGCAGCCGCAGCAAGGATCGCCCTCGCCGCAGGTGCAAGGCTCTTGCGCCCGATCGGCCATCGCCGCCATGAATGCCGGATCGCAGGCAATCGCCGCCACGATAAGGCGCAGGGTGCGGGATGGCTTGGCCCCCTGTTCGGCATCGCGGACAACGGAATAGGAAAGCCCGAACCGATCGGCAAAGGCACGCTGACTGATTTTCAGGTGCCGAAAGCGCAGCCGGAAAAGGTGCCGCGCGAAGCCGGACTTGCCGAAGTCGGGATCAAATCGGGTCATGGTGCGCCCTCTCAATTTTTCGGGTTTTGCCCTGCCCCGTTGCTATTCCGCTATTTCTGCTAGCAACGGGGTGCACTCTCAGGTCCGCACGATCCGCCAGCTTTCGCGCCTGCACTTGCCGTCCAGTTCGGTTCCCTTGGGGTGCGGGATAAGCCACCCTGCCCCCTCCAGCATCTCGATCGCCTTGCGCGCCTCAGGGGCCTCCCGCAGGCGGTTTGGCCCGCGCTGCAATATGTCCGTCACGGTAAGCCACGGCCTGCCCCATGAAGGCGACAGCATCCACACCCGCAGCGCCTCCGCCTTGGCGACAGCTTCAGAAACCAGCGCAGCCCCTGCCAAGCGCAGAGCCTCGGACAGATAGTAGCGGGCCAGATCAATCCCGCACGCCATAGCATCGCGGCCCACCGTATCCGCGCCCATGTCACGCCAGAGCGTCAACACACCGGCAATGCGCGCGGCCTGTTCCGCCGTCTTGCTGGCATGGCCCCGGATCGTCTCCATTGCGCCGCCCGGAGCCTGTGCTGCCTCCGTCTCGTTGTAGTATCCTTCAAGCCGTGCGCGTGCTTCGTCCGACAGGTAGAGCCGCCGGGGGTTCAGCGCCCGCGTTTCAGGGTCCATCGCCATGCCGGTATTCAGCAGCGCGCCCAGCCGATCGGCAAAGGCCTCGATGGGGTCAATATCCCTCAGACCCTCCCGAAAGAGCCGCGTCCCGATCGTGGAAGGCGGTTCGCAAATCAGGCAACGGGGAAGGAAGCCCGTATCACCCGCCAGCGGGTCGGCAAGGAAGGCATGGGCAACGATCGGTTGCGCCATCAGGTGCAGCGCCAGCCGTCGCCCGTAGAGCGTCCGCGTGCCATCGCCCTGCCGGGTGCGCTTGATCGGGTTGCCCTGCCAAAGGTCGTTGAACGCCGCCAACGTCTTTTGCCGGTTGTCCTGCGACATTGCCACGCCGCCAAGGAATTGCCCGCCTTCATTGGAAAACAGGCCTAGGCTCGGCTGGCCCTCGGCAAACAGGCGGGTAAGGCCTTCATATGTCGGTTCGGAAACCAGCCGTTCCGGCCTTGCGGGCGGTTCCGGTTCCGGCCCGATCGCCACAAGTTCGCCCCGGTCAACGGTGCCCTTTTTCACCTTGGCCAAGATTGCCTCGTGGCGCTTTTTCCAAATCTCCAGGTCGATCGCCCATGCCTTACGCGCATCCCGATAGGCCCGATCCTGTTCGCGTTCGTATTCGGCAACCGCCTGCATCAAATCGTCGTCGCAGGCACTCTTGCGTTCGCCAGAACCGGCAATCGTTAGGCAGTAGAGCGACAGGGGCGCAAAGCCACCGCCCAGCGTCTCGACATTGGCAAAGCCCTGCACCGCCAGCGAAGCGACAGCGAGCGCCGATTGCGCAGGTAGGGCAACAGGGGCTTGCCTATGGCGCTGCACCGCCTCGACCGCCTCCCTCAGCGGCCCCAGCGCGGCAACGGGGTAAGGCAGGCCCGCAGGCAGTTCACGCAACAGCGGTTGCGGCTGGCCAATCGCTTCGGCGGGGTTGATCGTCTCGGCCTGCTCCAGCCGGTCGCGCATTTTCGGATTGGTGGCCATTAGCGGGCCTCCCTCAATTCGTCGTTGAAGTCCTTGAAGCCCTCCAGCGGGCGGATCACGCGCACGCTCAGGCCACGTTCGGCAAATGCCTGCGCCGCTTGCGCTGCGCTCGCCCTTCCGGCCTCGTCATTGTCCGCGCCGATCACGATCGAATGCACATCGGGCGGAAACCGCATCACAGGCAGGAAGGACGCGCCCGCCGATACCCACACCGGGCCGCCCAGCATTTCGACAAGCGACAAGCCCGTTTCCGGCCCTTCGCACACCGTCAGCATGCCGGAGCGATCGGACTGGCCCAGACGGATCGCGCCGCCCTTCACCTGCCCTAACGATCGCTTGGGTTTGGCCACGTCCGCCTTGCCCATGCCGTCATGTGCCAGCCAGATACGTTGGATACCCGTAACCTCCCCGTCCACATCCTGCACCGCGCAAACAAGGCACGGCAACCCGCCCAGATTGCCACAGGGAAGGCGCAGGAAGCGCAGAGACGGAGCGAACGGGGGAAAGAGATACCCCGAAAGCGCAGATAGGACTCAGCGAGCGTCCCAGCCGCCGGAACGGCCCTATTCCATATCGCCCGCGCTGCGCCGATCGTTTCAGTATTCACAGCAACCGGCGCGGCAGGTTTGGGCAGGTCCAGCGTAGGAACCTCCCCCGCCCCCAGCATTCGCGCCGCCTCGATCAGGTCCACCGCATAGGCGCGCTGCACAAAGTCCAGCACGTCACCCGATGCACCGCAGCCGAAACAGTGGAACCGTTCGCCGCCGTGATAGATCGTGAAGCTGGGGGATCGGTCGGAGTGGAAGGGGCAGCACGCCACCCACTCCCGCCCGGCTGGCCGCAGCGCCACCAGTTTGCCCGCAACGTCCGGCAACGGGTTGTCCCGGCGGATTGCGTCAATGTTGATCCGGGCCATCATGCCGCACCGCCTTGCGGGCCATATTCAGGCAGAACCCAAACGATCGCTTCCCGCCCGCTCGGATTGGTGCGGGTGCGCCCCGAATCCACAATCGCCTTGTCGGAAACCAGTTCGGAAATGCGCGGTTGAATGCCCCAGCGTTCCCGCCCGGATGCGGTGACAACCTCCAGCGCGGTCATGCCGTGTGCGCCCGCTTCATGGATCAACCGATAGGACAACGCGCGAAGGGTATCGGCAACGCTTCCCATGGAGCCGATCGCGGCCCTGCTAGTGCGTGTGGAACGCCTAGTCATGCGGCGTGCCCTCCCGGCGGCAGATCGTCCGGCTGGGGCCTCAGCTTGGCCCGCATCGCTGCAAGTTTGGCCTCGAACCGGGCGCGTCCTTCGCGGTCCAGCCGAACCGCTTGCAGGGAAATGACCTCGGCACGCCTTGGGGTAATCTTGGGGTCCGTCGCACCCCTTGCCGTATTCTTGCCGTCAGCCATGGGCCTGCCCTCCGAAAGCGAGGCCCGCTAGCATCGCGGCCCATTCAGGGCGCACGGCATGGGCGAGGATCAGCGTTTGCGCCCGATAGGCATTCAAGGTAGGAAGGGAGCGCGAAACGCCTGCCAGCTTATCGCGCGTTGCCCCGCCATTGCGCGGGGCTTCGTATTTCGGGGGCATGGTTCAAGCCTCCCCCTCGATCAGCGCGCGAAGGCTCGCCGCAGGGATCAGCGTTCGCCGCCCCAGCTTCCGCGCCTCCAGCTTGCCAGCGCGGATCAGGTTGTAAATCTGGCTCTTGCAGAGGGTAGAGACGCGGCAGGCATCTGCCACGCTATAGGCCAGCGGATCAGGGGGAACGTGCATTCGGTCGGCTCCATGTCCATTGCAGAACAGGGCCGATTTTCGGAGAATGGAGAATTTATTCAGCCGGGATCACCGGAAATTACCGGAAAAACTATTTCCGGCCTAACCCAATTGCCGCCATGATTTTCGCCGCACGTAAACCAATTTCACTCGGCGCAGGTTCACCGCATTGATTGTCTCGGAACCATTGCGCGAGAAGCCGCCCGACCTCAGCTTGTGCGCCGTAACCGTCGGCCAATCCGTCCGGCATATTCGCTTGTGCAATGACAGCGCACATCGCCCCTTCCCAATCCCACTTCCTTGGCCGTCCACGCCGCTCCGAAGTTAGTTCACTGAGCCGGAATGTCGCAGCTTCCCTATTCGGGGAGCCGACCAACGGCAAATTGCATCGTTCAATCTCGACACCCTGAGCATAGATCACCCAAGTGCTAGACGCGCCTCGCTTGCCGAATGCGTTGAAGTCTCCCGCCACCCAGTCAGCATAAATGGTCGTTACCTTTGAGAACGCTCGCCAAAAGGACCCATGGATTACAGGACCATCAGATTTTGCGCTCGAATCTAAAACGATTCGATCGCCGCGCGCGACGTGAACAGCCCAAATGGCCGCCCTCGAGGAACATAATTCGAATTTGAGGGAACGCTCGATCGCCTGAATGGCTTGATCCCGCGCATGACCATAATCCCCGCGCAGCGCGCTATGATATATGTCGGAAACTTCAGCAACTCCCTGCCGAAGCGGAACCCATGTATCGCCTTCGTCTGCCAAGTCCCGCCTCCCTCAGCGGCTCCCAAAGATCAAGCGGGGAAGCGCATGGGAAGTGCGCTTATCGGCTGGCCGGCCTATCCCCGCCCCTCAGTATGATGCAGCGCGCCGCGATTGCCAGTGCAGCCCGCGCCAGTTTGGCCCCAGCCGATCGCTAGCAGAATAGCGGGAATAGCAAGGGGGTAGGTGCGAGCGTGCATTTTCGATCAGGCTGCATTCGCCTTCATTCGAGCATCGCGGCAGGCATCCTCAAATGCCAGTGCACCAGCATCCTTTGCCAACGCCTCAAGGATGCGCGGGGCGTCGGTCAACCCTCGCCCATCTTCTTGATGGAAAACCCTTAGTTTGCGGGACAATTCCATCAGATCGCAGGCAGGATGCAGCATGTAGGCCACGAACGCGCCGTGCGTCTCATCAAGGTGCCGCGTCTCGGCTTCGTCCTCCAAGTCCTCTCCCAAGTTCGACGGATCGTAAAGGGCAAGTTCCCACCTCGCGGCGGCGCAACGCCATGCGGCATAAAGCCGTTCGGATTCACTCTTGGGCGGTGCTGCTTCGATCTCAGCCATATTCAGCACTCCATATGCTGGGTTGTGGTTAGGGCCAGCATCGGGGCGCAATCCCGTTGCTGGCCCGCTTCCATCGGGCGCAAGGCCTGGTGAAACTCTAACCCGCCTCTGCCTTGCGGATCGGCGCCACGTTGCCAACCGCCGCAGCGGGGCGCGCTGAATAGCTGGCCCATGCCTCCATGAGTTTGGCACGCTTGGGCAGCAACGTGGCGCGGGCGTATGCCGCTTCCGCCTTGTCGGGCAGTTGGTGCGCCATAGCGTGTTCGATCACCTCGCGGGGGAAGGATGATTGTTCGCCAGCCCAATCGCGGAAGGTCGAGCGGAAGCCATGCACTGTAATCATCCGGTCGCCCGCCTTGCGGTCTATCCATCCCGCACCGCCGTCCTTCGTGGCCGCTTCATGCATCCGGCGTATGAGCATGGGCATGGCCATCCCGGACAACTGCCCCCCTTTGGAAGCCGGAAACAGCGGGGCATCGGGGCGGCTGATGGTATTCAGCGGCTGCACTTCTTTCAGAATCGCCACCGCGCGCGGCGACAGGGGTATTTCGTGTTCCTTCCCAGCCTTCATACGATCGGCTGGAATTGTCCAAAGTCCGGCCTGCAAATCGACTTCACGCCACGTTGCGCCGATCACTTCGCCCACGCGCGCGGCGGTAAGGATGGTGTATTCCAGAGCGCGCGCCGCCACCGCTTCCCGGTCGCGCAGTTCCGCCGCGAATGCAGGCAATTCGGCATATGCTAGGGCAGGATGGTGCCCCCGCTTCAACTTGCTTTGTTTAGGCAACAGGTGGTCCAAGTGTCCACGCCAGAGCGCAGGGTTCTCTCCCGATCGCAGCCCCTGCACCTTGGCGGCGGACAACACGTTCTCGATACGCCCGCGCAGGCGGCTGGCCGTCTCCGGTAGATCGGCCCATATCGGTTCCAGCACCTTCAGCACGTCCGCCGTGCCGATCACCGATACAGGAAGATCACCGATCACCGGATAGGCATAGGTTGCCAGAGTGTTGCGCCATTGCTGCCGGTGCTTGGCGTTCTTCCATCCACCTTCCTTGCGATCAACATAAGCGTCCGCGAAGTCGCGGAAGGCGGTTTGCGCCATGCGCTCGGCGGCAACCTTGGCCCGCATCTTCCGGGCGATCGTGCGCTTGCCCTCCGGTGCATCACCCTTGCGGACCTGTGCAGCCAGATCGGCTGCCATGCTGCGCGCCTGTGCCAGTGTTAGCGCATTAGGGCCGATCGCCGATCCCAAGCCAACATCGCGGGCTTTACCATCGACTAACTGGCGAAAAATCCATGACCGCGCACCGCCCCCTTGAACGCGCAGATATAGCCCCCCGCCATCGGCGTGCCGTCCGGGACCAAGAGACTTCACGGCAAGGGCGGTAAGGGCATTGTGCAGCTTGCGAGGCATTAGGCGGACACTCCCTGTTGCCCACGTTGTTGCCCACGATAATATCGCCTTTGCCCATGAACGCAAATGGAGAGTGATGGTCTTTCATGGAAAGAGGAATCCCCCAAACCATAGCAATACCTTGGTATTTTTTGCCCTCCAGTGATCGCCCGTGGTCACCAGTTAGGCGGACTCCCGCTCCGCCAAGTACCCCGAAATCGAATGGTGTCCTGATTGTCGCTCGCCAGAGGCTGCGGCGACTTTCGCTTTGCGTCAGGCCCGTGTCAGGCGATGCTCCTAATGGCGGATGCCGGATTGCAGGCGAGGATGGGATGCGGCTCCTGATCGTAGAGGACAACGAACGGCTGGCAGGGCTCGTCTGCGACGCGCTGGCGCGCAAGGGGATGACGTGCGACCGCGCGGCTTCGCTGGCAGATGCCGACGATTCGCTGGCCTGCGCGGACTATGACGCGGTGCTGCTGGATCTTGGCCTGCCCGATGGCGACGGCAAGGCGTGGCTCGAAGCACGGCGGCGCGGCGGGTTTGCGGTGCCGGTGCTGATGCTGACCGCGCGCAGTGCGCTGGACGACCGCATCGGCGGCCTGGATGCGGGCGCCGACGACTATCTGGTGAAGCCCGCCGAAACCGAAGAAATTGCCGCCCGCCTGCGCGCGCTGCTGCGGCGGCCCGGCCCGCGCGCCGCGCCGGTGTTCGAGGTCGGCCCGCTGCGGTTCGATACCGCGGCGCAGCGCGCGTGGATGAACGGTGCGCCGCTCGATCTGACCCGGCGCGAGGCCAACCTGCTGGAACTGCTGATGCGCAACGCCGGGTCCGTGGTCCGCCGCCAGCAGATCGAGAACGCACTGTACGGCTTTGAAGAGGAGGTTTCGCCCAACGCCGTGGAGGCGGTGGTATCACGCCTGCGCCGAAGGCTGGACGAAAGCGGCGCGCCCGCGATCCTGCACACGATCCGGGGCTTGGGCTATCTGCTGGAGGAACGCGCCGCATGAACCGGCCAACCTCCGTTACCCGCCGCCTTGGACTTGGCCTGCTGCTGATCGCGGTGTTCGCCACGGTGACGCTATGCGCGGCGGTGATCAGCGAATACGGCTTTTCGCTGGCCGATCTGGCCAACCCCGACGCTTTCAACGCGGCGTGGCACGAAATGATCGATCATGTCGGGCTGCCGATCCTTGTCGTGCTGGGCCCCACGCTGGGCGCGACCGCATGGGTGGTGGGCCGCGCATTCGCGCCGCTGCGCCGGGCGGCACGCGCGATCGAGGAAACGCCGGCCGAACGCGGCGTGCGCGTGCCCGTGGCCGATCTGCCGGTGGAAGCCCTGCCTTTTGCCGAGGCGATCAACCGCCTGCTGGCCCGGCTGGACGAAACCGCGCGCCAGCAGGAAGCGTTCGCGTCGGACGTGGCGCACGAACTGCGCACGCCGCTGACCATCCTTTCGATGGAACTGGAGCGCACAGGCGCGGCAGATCCGGCGCGCCTGCGGGGCGAAGTTCTGGCGATGCGCCGGCTGGTGGACCAGTTGCTGTTGCTGGCACAGGTGAACGCAGCGGCCACCGCACCGCTGCCGGCGACCGATTTCGCCTTGTGCGATCTGGCCGAGGACGTGGTTGCGCTGACCGCGCCGCAAGTGATCGCCTGCGACCGCCGCATCGAATTGCAGGTACTGAGCCCATCGACGGTCGTCCACGGCCATCGTGAGGCGGTGGCCGCCGCACTGCGCAATCTGGTGGAAAACGCCGCGCGGGTGACCCCGCCGGGCGCCATCGTGCGCGTGACCTGTGGCCCCGGTGCGGAATTGCGCGTGGGCGATGAAGGCCCCGGCCTTTCACCCGAACAGCTCGCACGGCTGGTGCGCCGTCATGAACGGGCCGACCACCCCAGCGCAGAAGGCGCCGGATTGGGCCTTGCCATTGCCGATCGCATCATGGCCGCACACGGGGGCCGTCTGCACAGCGATTTCGAGGCGCGCGAGATCGTCATGTCGTTCCCCGAACCCGAATGAACTAGGCTGTAGACTCATAAACACGAAGCCACAGACGCATTGAAGCGAGTTGGACCATGGCGAGGAAGTTCTCAGCCAGCTTGTCGTAGCGGGTGGCGACACAGCCATGTGCTGAAGTACGGTTTCGACCGCCGGTTGGCCTTGGGCGGGATATTGGCGAACGCGCCTTTCTCGCGAAGAGACTCCCGGATGCGATCAGCATCGTAGGCCTTGTCCGCGAGCACGATTGTTCCGCTACCAACATGGTCAAGCAGATCGTCAGCGGCTACGCTGTCATGGCTTTGTCCGGCGGTTAGGTTTAGTCGGATCGGGAGACCTTGCCCATCTACGACCGCGTGGATTTTGGTCGTGAGCCCACCTCGGGAACGACCGAGACAATGATCTCGATCCCCCTTTTTGCCGTCGCGGCCTGTTGGTGAGCGCGAACGGAAGTGCTGTCGATCATCTGGATGTCACCGTCGTGAGCGGCGGTGATGGCGTCCATCATCCGGTCCCATACGCCTGCTTGTCGCCATCGCACGAAGCGGTTGTAGCAAGTGGTGCGCGGACCATAGCGCTCGGGCAGGTCGCGCCATGGCGCTCCCGATCGCAAAACCCAGAAGATGCCGTTCAGCACCCGACGGTCATCAACGCGGGGCACGCCTCGGGGTTTATTGGGCAGAAGCGGCTCGATCACGCGCCATTCGAAGTCGGTCAGGTCATATCGGCTCATGCCGACGCTGAATCAGATTTCGGCGCTGCGTGAAAGGTGTTGTGAGGAGGCAGGCTCACAGAAGCTTAATCTGTAAGCATGGCCTGCCCGCACCGGGGGCAACATTCAAACGCATTTGGAGATACTGGGATTCGGGTGCCCACGACAGACTTGTCCCATCCCGGCAATCCACAGTGACGGCATTTAATGAACCCGAGTAGGGAAATCGCTCCAAACGCCGGAATTGCGGACCACAACGAGTGGAGTACGAGAAGCTCGGTCATCGCCATTATCGGCAGAAGCTGCGCTACAACGAGAAGTATCTTTCCAGCGCGATTTCCCATGCTTCAGGGTATCACAGTTGGACATTGTTTCCACCAAATCCGGCCGCGGTCAATTTATGGGTTCACGACCTATCGGGCGCAGGTTTGCTGCGCCCGACGTCAATTCATCGCCCACTAGGCGGTGTTTTCCGATTTATATGCTTCTTGCCCTGTAGGGATCTCATCCAGCCGGGGCATTCCGGTGAGCTGGTTGCCACCACTCACCGGTAGATTGACGCCGGTAATATAGGTTGGCCCCGACAGAAACACGACCGTGTCCGCATAGTCGCGCGGCAGGCCGATACGACCCAAGGGCACGTTACGGGCGTATATTTCCTCGACACCGGGGATTTCGTAGAGCCCGGCCGCGAGCGCCGACTTAATCGGTCCAGGCAGCAGCGAATTGACGCGGATCCCGCGCGGTCCATATTCCAGCGCGGCATAGCGAACCAGGCAATCCGTAGCCGACTTGGCACAGGCATAGGCGAAATGCGGCGGTTGTGGCTGGGTGGTGCTGTTCGACGAGATCAACGTGATCGAACCGCCATCGTTCATGATCTCCGCCATGTACTTCACGAACCAGACGTGGGCGAAATAATTGACTTCAGCGCCTGCGTGCAGCTGTTCGGGCGTGATGTCGGCAATCATGCTGATCACGGGCAGCGCGGCGGAATTCACTGCGATGTCTATCTTGCCATACTGGCGCGCGGCGGCATCGGCCAGCGCCTTGATATCGGCCTGCTTGCCCGCATCGCAGACGATGGCGGTGCCGCCGATACGCGCCGCAAGGCGATCAAGGCCTTCCTTCGAACGCGCCGCGACGATGACCTTCGCGCCCGCTTCCGCCAGCGCCTCGGCCACGGCCCAGCCGGTTCCGCCTTCGGCCGATGCACCGAGCACGACAGCCACCTTGTCCTTGAGTTTCATCGCCTTCTCCCATGCAGCCCGCCGTCGAACCGGCATGGCCGTCACGCAACGAAGATACGCAGGCATACGGTGTGGCGCAATGCCATTTTGCCATATGGTGTGCATGCGGATCATAATGATGAAATCCATTGACGCCGAACCATAGCGATCGCTATGTTTTGAGGCAGAGAGGATGACCCCGCCATGACGCACTTCGAGAAATCCCCGATTCCGGCGCACGTGCCGGCCGATCTTGTCCGCGATTTCGACTATATGAACGCGCCGGAGGGTGTGGACCTTTATGACTGGTGGCGATCCATCCAGGACGGGCCGGACGTGTTCTTCACGCCCCGGCACGGTGGGCATTGGGTGCTCACCCGCCATGACGAGATCGCGCATGTCATGGCGACGCCCACAGATTTTTCGTCACGCGTCCACACACTGCCGGCGGAGGGCAAGCCGCTACGCATGGCGCCGATCGAATACGATCCGCCGCTGCACACCGATTTCCGCCGCCTGCTAGCACCGTTCTTCACACCCAAGGCCATCGGCAATCTGGAAGTCCGGGCGCGGGACCTTGCCGTATCGGTGATCGATTCGCTGAAAGGGCGCGGCGAGTGCGACTTCGTGGCCGACTTCTCGCTGACGATGCCCATCGGCATCTTCATGAGCCTTGTCGATCTGCCCGATGGCGACCGGCTCCACCTGCTCGACGTGGCCGAGGCGATCGTGCGCGGCAAAACGCCGGAAGAACAGGGTGCAGGATTCATGCAGGCCTTCGCCTATCTCGGCGCCAAGATCGCGGAACGCCGCGCCAACCCCGGCACCGACATGCTGAGTGCGATCATCCATGGCAAGATCGAGGACGGGCGCAAGCTGACGGACAACGAACTGCTGGGCATGGGCGCGCTGCTACTGGCGGGCGGGCTGGATACGGTGGCAGGCATGATGGGCTTCATGGCGCACCATCTGGCCACGCATGACGATCATCGACAGGCGCTGCTCGACGATCCCGGCCTGATCCCCCACGCGGTGGAGGAAATGATGCGCCGTTATGAAATCGCCAACGTCGCGCGCGTGGTGACGCACGATCTGGTGCTAAATGGCGTGGCGATGAAAGAGGGCGATTGCATCCTGACCGCAACCGCCGTGGCGGGCCTGGACGAGCGGCAATATCCGGATGCCATGACCGTCGATTTCGCGCGAGAGAACAAGCGCAGCCTCGTGTTCGGCAAAGGGCCGCACCAGTGCATCGGCGCCTATCTTGCGCGTACGGAACTGCGCGTGTTTCTGGCAGAATGGCTAAAGCGGATTCCGCACTTCCGCGTGAAGCCGGGGGCAAAGCCGATCATGGTGTCGGGCCGGGCAAACTCAGTCCATTACCTGCCGCTCGTATGGGATATCTGAGATGCAGTATATCTGCCTGAGCTGCGGACACATCTATGACGAGGCGCTGGGCGATCCCGACCACGGCATTCCGCCCGGCACCCTGTTTGCCGATCTGCCAGAGAACTGGCAGTGCGACTTCTGCGGCGCGGACAAGAGCTTCTTCGCGCCCGAGGACGAGGCATGATGCCCGAAACCATCCGCGTGCGCGGGCGCAACGGGCAGGGGCGCGAACGGCTGCTGGCGGCGGCCGCGACGCTGTTTGGCGAGCGCGGGTTCGAGGCGGTTTCGACCAAGGAACTGGCGCTCGCGGCCGAGGTGACGATCGGATCGCTCTACCACCATTTCGCCAGCAAGGAGGCGATCTATCAGGCCGCGCTGATGGAAGCGCTGGACGCCCTGCCAGCCGCGCCGATAGAGGCGGTAGCACGCCTCCAGCCGCGCGAGGCGATGGAACTTCAGGTCGCGTGGTTCAGCGAAGCCGTACTGCGCGAGCCGCTGGTACGGCAGGAGTTGCTTTCCCCCCACCTTGACCAGCCGTTGGCAGAACTGCCCTTCTTTCGCGATTCGCTGGCGCAGTTCCGCCGCCTTGTACCCATCGGTGCGCCGGGCGTGGACCCGCAACTGGCCATCGGGGCAATCATCTCGCTGTGCTTCGGCATGACATCGCTGAAGGGGCTGGGCGGACTTTATGCACCGCCCGCCGACACGGCCGCGCTGGCCCGGCTGATCGTGAAGCTGGTGCTCGACGGGCCCGAACAAATACATCACTTGCATAACATACGGTAACGTACTAGATCGTTCGCACTGTTATCACTGGGGCTCCAGCAGCGCATTCTGCGCGGGCCGGAATCGCCCCGTCAAGCGGACGGGCACATGACCGAAATCGGAATTTCTCGCTTTGGCGCCTATGTTCCCCGGCTACGGCTGGACCGCGCCTTGATCGCGGCGGCGCATGCCTGGATGGCGCCGGGGCTGCGCGGACAAGCCAAAGGCAGCCGCGCCTTTACCAGCTGGGACGAAGACGCCATCACCATGGGCGTGGAAGCCACGCGCGATGCGCTGGCTGGCGCGGACACGACGAGCGTTGCCACGCTGCGCCTTGCCTCCACCAACCTGCCCTATGCCGACTTGCAGAACGCGGCCATCGTCGCCCATGCTGCGGGCCTGCCCGCCGGCGTTGCGACATCAGACCACGCCGGATCGCAGCGCGCAGGCACCTCGGCGCTGCTTCAGGCGCTCAAGGGCACCGAGTCGAGCATGGTGATCGGCTCCGACAATCCCTTTGCCAAGCCAGCCAGCGTGCAGGAACTGAGCTTCGGCGCCGGCGCGGCGGCGTTCCTCATTTCGGACAAGGACGTGGCCGCCCGCCTGATCGGATCGGCCAGCCTTGCCGAAGTGTTCGTCGACCACTTCCGTGCAGCGGGATCGGCCAGCGACTACAACTGGGAAGAACGCTGGGTCCGCGACGAAGGCTATGCCAAGATCGTGCCCGCTGCCGTCAAGGCCGCCCTCGCCGATGCGGAGCTGGGCATCAGCGACATCCAGCACTTCGTCATGCCATCATACCTGAAGGGCGCGGCCGATGCCGTGGCGAAGAAGCTGAAATTCGCCGGCACCGTGGCGCCGGGCCTAGAAGACGGCATCGGCTATGCAGGGGCGGCACACGCGCTGCTGATGCTGGCGGCCACGCTGGAAACCGCCGGGCCGGGCGAGCGCATCATGCTGGTGGGCTTCGGTCAGGGCGCGGACGTGCTGATCTTCGAAACGACCAACGCGATCACCGCCGCACGCCCCCCGCGCGGCGTGGGCGGCGCGATTGCCGATGCCGTGCCGACCGACAGCTATCTTCGCATGCTTTCGTTCTACAACGGCATCGATGCCGAATGGGGCATGCGTTCGGAAAAGAGCGCAAAGACCGCCCTCACCGAACAATACCGTTCAGCCGGCCAGCTGGAAAGCTTCGCCGCCGGCCGCTGCGGAAGCTGCGACACGGTGCAGTTCCCCCAACTGCAATATTGCGTGAACTGCCACGCCCCCAGCGATGGCTTTGCGCAAGTGTCGCTGCGCGACGAGACGGCCGAAGTGCTGACCTCCACCGCCGACTGGCTATCCTACCACCCTTCCCCGCCGCTGTGGGTCGGCTTCGTCCGCTTCCAGTCGGGCGCGCGCGTGCTGATGGAAATGGTCGATATCGGCAAGGAGGGCATCGATACCGGGGCCACGCTGCGCATGGTCTTCCGCATCAAGGAGAAGGACCGGGTGCGCGGCTACAATCGCTATTTCTGGAAGGCAACGCCGCTCGCCGCGGCCCAAGGAGCTTGAACAATGGCAACGGGTATCAAGGACAAAGTCGCCATTCTAGGCATGGGCTGCTCCAAGTTCGGCGAGCGCTGGGACGCCGGTTCGCCCGACCTGATGCGCGAAAGCTTTGAAGAGGCGCTGGCCGACGCCGGGATCGAGCGCAAGCAGATCGAGGCCGCATGGTTCGGCTGCTGGGGTGACGGGGTCAACGTGGGCAATTCCTCCATTCCCGCAGCCATGGCGCTGCGGCTGGAAGGCATACCCGTCAGCCGCGTGGAGAACATGTGCGCCACCGGCACCGAGGCGCTGCGTGGCGCGGTCTACGCCGTGGCATCGGGCGCGGTGGACATCGCGCTCGCCATCGGATCGGAAAAGCTGAAGGATACCGGCTTTGGCGGCCTCCCCCCGCCATTCAAGGGCACTTTCAACGACATGTGGATGCCAATGGGGTCCGCACCCGCCGGCTTCGCCCAGCTCGCGCCCTATTATCGCGCCAAGTATGGCACGACCAAGGAGGACCTGAAGCGCGCGATCAGCCACGTTTCGTGGAAGAGCCACCAGAACGGCGTGTTCAGTCCCAAGGCGCATTTCCAGAAGGCCGTCTCGATGGAGACGATCATGAACGCGCCGATGATCTCTGACCCATTGGGCCTGTTCGATTGTTCCGGCGTGTCCGACGGATCGGCCTGCGCGATCGTGACCACGCCGGAAATCGCGCGCGCGATGGGCAAGAAGGATCTCGTCACGATCAAGGCACTGCAACTGGCCACCAGTTCAGGCCGCGAAACGCAGATGAACGACTGGGACGGCAGCTATGTCGCCACCACGCGCGCCGCCGCCGCACGCGCCTATCAGGAAGCCGGCATCACCGATCCGCGCACGCAGGTAAACCTGTCCGAAGTGCACGATTGCTTCTCGATCACCGAACTGGTCACGATGGAAGACCTGGGCTTTTCCGACGACGGTCGCGCCGTTTTCGACATTCTCGACGGGCGGTACGATCGCGACGGCGCGATGCCCTGCCAGATCGACGGCGGTCTGAAGTGCTTTGGCCACCCGATCGGTGCATCCGGGCTGCGCATGGCCTATGAAATCTACAGCCAGCTGCTCGGCCGGGCGGGAGAGCGCCAGCTTCCCAATCCGTCGATCGGCGTTACCCATAACCTTGGCGGTGTGCCCTATCAGGGCATCGCGGCCATCTCTGTACTGGGGCTTTCCTGATGGCTGGACTTTGGTTTGACGAACTGTCGGTGGGCATGGTGTTCGAACACGCCATCCGCCGCACCATCACCGAAACCGACAACGTGCTGTTCAGCTGCATGACACACAACCCCGCGTTGCTGCATCTGGACGAGGAATACATGAAGGGCACGCCCTTTGGCAGCCGGCTGGTCAATTCGGCCTTCACGCTGGGGCTGATGGTGGGGATCTCGGTGGGAGACACCACGCTGGGCACGGCGGTTGCCAACCTCGGCTGGGACGAAGTGCGATTTCCCAACCCGCTGTTCCACGGCGATACCGTCAACGTCGTGACAGAAGTGATCGAACTGCGCGAATCCCGCTCGCGCCCCGATACCGGGATCGTCACCTTCCTGCACAAGGCGTTCAACCAGAAGGGTGAGCTAGTCGCCTCGTGCAAGCGGTCGGGCCTTCAGATGAAGAAGCCTGCCGCATGACCGCGCTGCCCCTCCGCTCGTTCCTGTTCATCCCCGGCGACAGCGAGAAGAAGCTGGGCAAGGCCGATGGGTGCGGCGCCGATGCCATCATCCTCGACCTTGAGGATGCGGTGGCGGCGGCACGCAAGCCAATCGCGCGCGAGATGGTGCCCGCGTTCCTGCGCGAACGACCGCGTGGGCGCCGCGCGTCGCAGCTATGGGTGCGCGTCAACCCGCTCGACACGCCGCACACGCTGGCCGACCTTGCCGCCATCATCCCCGCCGCGCCCGATGGCATCATGCTGCCCAAGGTGAACGGACCGAAAGACGTCGCGCAAGTGAGCCATTACCTGAGCGCGCTGGAAACCGCCGCCGGGATCGCGCCGGGTTCAATCCGCATCCTGCCGGTAGCGACCGAGACGGCGATCAGCCCCTTCCGGCTGGGTGACTATGCCGGCGCGGGGCTGGACCGGCTCTATGGCCTAACCTGGGGTGCGGAAGACCTCAGCTCCGCCATCGGCGCGAGCGGCAACACCGATGCCTCGGGCGAATGGGCGCACACCTACAAGATGGTACGCTCGCTCTGCCTGCTGGGTGCGCATGCTGCCGGCTCAGAGGCGGTGGACACGCTATTCGTGGACTTCCGCGATCCCGATGGCCTGCGCGCATCTTGCAAGGCATCGCGCGCGGAAGGCTTCTCCGGCCGCGTGGCGATCCACCCCGCGCAAGTGGCCATCATCAATGAATGCTTCTCGCCATCGGAAGACGAAGTCGCCTTTGCGCGGCGCGTGGTTGATCTGTTTGCCGCCAATCCCAACAGTGGCACGCTCGGCCTTGACGGCAAGATGCTGGACATTCCCCACCTGAAGCAAGCGCAGAAGACGCTAGCGATGCACGAGGCACGAAATGGCTGATATCGGACGGGGCATCTTTTCGGCGGAACATGAACAGTTCCGCGAAACGGTTGCCCGCTTTGTCGACGAGGAACTGGTCCCTAACCACGCGCAGTGGGAAAAAGACGAGGTGGTCCCCCGCGAAATCTGGAAGCGCGCGGGCGAAGTGGGCATCCTGTGCCCCAACATCCCCGAAGCCTATGGCGGGTTCGGCGCGGACTGGCTGTACAACGTGGTGGTTATCGAGGAACTGGCAAAGAAGGGCATCACCGGTCCCGGCTTCATGGTCCATTCCGAAATGGTTGCGCCCTATATCCTGGCCGCCGGAACCGAGGAACTGAAGCAGGAAGTCCTGCCGAAGATGGTCTCGGGCGACATCATCGGCGCACTGGGGCTGACCGAACCGGGCGCCGGGTCCGACGTCAAGGAACTGCGCACCCGCGCAGTCAGGCAAGGCGACGGCTACCTGCTCAACGGGCAGAAGGTCTACATCTCGAACGGGCAGCTGGCGGATATCCTCGTCTGCGCGTGCAAGACAGATCCGGACGCGGGCGCCAAGGGCGTGAGCCTGATCGCGGTGGATACGCACCAATCCGGCTTCGTGCGTGGTCGCAACCTTGAGAAGATCGGCCTGAAGGCGCAGGACACCTCGGAAATCTTCCTGGAGGATGTCCGCGCCGAGGGCTATCGGTTGCTCGGCAGCGAAGGCGCCGGCTTCGGCATCATGATGGGCAAGCTGGCGCAGGAACGCCTTACGCAGGCCGTACGCAGCATCTGCGTGGCCGAGGCGGCGATCCAGTGGACTGTCGACTACGTGTCCGAACGCAAGATGTTCGGCCACACGCTCGCCGATTTCCAGAACACGCAGTTCGTGCTGGCCGAACTTTCGGCCGAAGTGTTGTCTGCGCGCGTATTCACCGACTGGTGCATCAAGCGGTTCCTGGCGGGCGAACTGACCGGCGTGGAGGCGGCCAAGGTCAAGCTGATCGTCACCAACCTGCACGTGAAGGTGGTGGACCAGTGCCTCCAGTTCTTCGGCGGCTATGGCTACATGACCGAATATCCGATCGCGCGCGCCTATATCGACGCGCGCATCGTGCGGATCGCGGGCGGCGCGGCCGAGGTGATGAAGCAGATCATCGGGCGCGACCTGTTCAAGCAATAGACCTTATTGAAGCACAAATGACACTGCAGGAGAGGATATGGACGACCTGCTGATCGTGCTGTCGAACCCGCGTGACGGGCGCGACGACGAATTCAACGAATGGTACAGCAACGTCCACATCCGCGACGTTATGCGCCTACCCGGCTCTTCTGCGGTGCAGCGTCTGAAGTTGACGGCAGAACAGGTGCCATCGGCCGCTGGCATCGCCGCCGATCGGACGTTTGGCTATCTGGCGGTCTATGAATGCGACGATATCGAACGCATCAGCGCTGGCCACGCGGTGGTATTCTCGCAGGAGATGCTGATCAGCGACAGCTTCGATTTCGCCATGCGCGAGGGGTACTACCGACCCAGCATATACCGCCAGAAGGCGAGCGTGGACCGACACGCCGGTGATCTGGTGATCGAGCGTATCGACGCAGCAGCCGGCGATGGCCTTGCCGAATGGTATGACCGGGAACGGATGCCCGCACTGATGGCGTTGCCCGGCGTCGTCAGCGGCACGTTCTGCCGCGTGACCGATCACCAGATGCTGGAGCCGAACCCGGATTCAGTTCATATCGCACTGTATCGCACGCAGAGCCGAGCCGCGACGCTGGCAGGATGGGCCAGCGCGCCTGCCCTGCCGGGCGGGCATGTGGCGCAGGTTGCCTGTTATGAACCCTTGATGGAACGACTGCCCGCAAGGGCGGTGGTTCATGCCGATCCGGCCGCCCGCGCGGCGGAAGCGAAGGCGCGGATGGCGCTGGGGGACAAGGTCTATCCCGGTTTTCCCGAAGGTCCCACTCTCGCCTGAAACTGGTCGGGGCGGGGAGCCGAACGCGCGCCCCGCCCCGCATCGTTCAATCACGGATCGAGCCATTCGTTCGGGTTGATGCCGGCGTTGGCGCGGGCATACTTCAGGATCTTGGTCACGCGTTCGCCCAGCACAGTGGGGTCCTTCGACGCTTCGCAGTGGGGGCCGTGCTGCCAGCTTTCCGCCACGGTGATGCCATAGCCCCAGACTTCGAACACGCGGCCGCTGACGTGCGCGGATTCGGCGCTGGCCAGCCACGCCACAAAACCGGCAATCCATTCCGGATCGCGGCGCAGCAGCTGTTCCTCGGTCCACTGGCGCAGGCCCTGCGTCATGCGCGTTTCGGCGCGCGGGGCCAGCGCATTCACGGTCACGCCGATGCGCTGCAATTCGCGCGCGGCGACTTGGCTGAAGCTGGCTATGCCGCCCTTGGCCGCCGCGTAATTGGCCTGGCCGATGTTGGCGAACAACGCGGAGTGCGAAGTGGTGTTGATGACACGCGCATCGGGCTGGCGCCCGGCCTTGCTTTCAAGGCGCCAATAGTTGGCGGCATGGTGCGTAGGTGCGAACGTGCCCTTGAGGTGCACCTTCACGACGACGTCCCATTCTTCCTCGGTCATGTTGACCAGCATGCGATCGCGCAGGATGCCGGCGTTGTTGACCAGGATGTCGAGCTTGCCGAAGGTGTCCACGGCCTGCTGGACCATGCCCTGCGCATCGGCCCAGTTCGAAACGTCACCGCCGTTGACGACCGCTTCTCCGCCCATGGCCTTGATCTCGTTCACGACGTCCTGCGCGGGGGTCGTATCGGCACCGGTGCCGGCGGCATCGCCGCCCAGGTCGTTCACCACCACCTTGGCGCCGTGTTCAGCCAGCTTGAGCGCATAAGCCCGGCCTACGCCGCGCCCCCCGCCCGTGACGATCGCCACGCGTCCTTCGAGAAAACTCATGCTCGTTCCCTTGTTGCACGTGCTGGCCGATGCCTCGCCCACGCACGCATACCATACAGATTCATTTGATCCATATGCGTACTATACGCGTTCAATCCCTCATGCAATGACGATTTGATTATCGTCCATATGGTATGTATACGCACTTTATTAAATCGAAGGAGCCTGCCGTGGCCGTTACCAAGACCCTGAAGCTTGCCGGAATTCGCGGCGTCATCGCCCAGAAAATGCGCGAAAGCATGGAAAACACCGCACAGCTCAGCTTCTTTTGCAATATCGACGCATCAGCGCTGGTAGCGGCGCGCGGCGCGTGGAAGACGGCAGGGGAAAAGATCGGCTTCGAAGATCTGGTGATCAAGGCGCTGGCCGCGATGTTGCCGGACTTCCCCACCTTCAACGCCATCGAAGGACCGGGTGGCGTGGAATGCCACGACGAATATCACGTCGGCTGCGCCATCGCCCTGCCCGGCGCGCTGGTGGCGCCCGCCGTGTACAATACCGAGCGTCTTACCCTGCCCCAGATTGCCGCCGCACGCACGGACCTGGTTGCGCGCGCGAGGGCCAACAAGCTAACCATCGCCGAGCTGACCGGTGCGACCATCACGATCACCAACCTTGGCCTGACGCGCGTCGAGCACTTCACCCCGATCGTGACCTATCCCCAACAGGCGATCATCGGGCTGGGCCGGATCGCGCCCCAGCCGTGCGTGGCCGAAGATGGCGCAACCGTGGTCGTGCGCCCGGTCATGGGCCTGTCGCTGACGGTCGACCACCGCGTGAACGACGGCGCGCCCGCGGGCGAATTCCTCAGCCGGCTGGCCGCGGAACTTGAAGGCGCGCAGGCGCTGCAGCCGTAAACGGCCGACGCACCGGAGGGGTCATTCCTCTCCGGTGTGCATCTTGCGGATATTGGCTTTCACCCGCGCCAGCACTTCCTCGGTGATGTGCAGGTCTTCGTCGGACACGCCTTCGAGGATAGAACGGTTCAGCGTGATGCCTTCCTTCTGCATCTTGCTGATCACCTCGAAGCCCTTTTCGGTGATGTAGACTCGGCGCGCGCGGCGGTCTTCGGGGTCGAGCCGGCGCTCCACGAAGCCCCCGGCCTCGAGGCGGTCGATCAGCCCGCCCACGGTCACCTTACCGACGTCCATGTGCTTCGCGATGTCGACCTGCATCAGCCCTTCGGTACCGACGCGCGACAACGTGGCAAGCACGTGCCACTGCGAGCGCGAGACGCCATGGCTCTTCATGACCTCGTCAAACAGCGTGCGCCGCATGCGCGATACGTCATGGACGAGGAAGCCGAACCGGAACGGCTTCACCACGGGGCGCTTGGCCGGTGCATCTGCGGACTTTGCGGTCTTCTTCGCTCCGGTTGCGGCCTTGGCGCCTTTGCTGCCGGCCTTGCTCGGCGCAGCCTTCGCGTTTTCCGCAACCAGCTTCTCAATCTTGGGGGACTTGGTCATTCAAAAGCGCGCCCTGCTGCCGTATTATGGAAGGGCGAATACACCAATAATCCCGCCAAGGCGATGGGGTCCGCAAGCCCGGACGACCGATACCACCCGCTTCTACGCGGTTTTGAACAGAAATCGGTGCAAACGGTAATGGTATGCACCCGTCCTATTTCACCTCCAACCGGCGGCAGCGTACCGATCAGCGCTGCCGACCGGGCCGGAACAGCAGCGTCAACAGGAATAGAATTGTCTTGAAGTCCAGCAACTTCAGCGCCGATCGTGCCTGATCGGGGGTCAGCACCGCGCGCACCGGCAGCGTGCCCATGATCTGCCCTTCGATCAGTAGGTCGTTGCCATCGGCCGACAGTCGTTCGACCGTCATGAGGCTGTCGTTGTCCTTGGTGAACAGTTCCATGTGTGGTTGTCCTCTCCGCCCCGGTGGGCACTTGTCGGGTCAATAGTTGATGAAGCCGGTGTTCAGCGGGATGCCCAGCTTCTGGTAAATTTTCATCGCCGCCGCACGCCCGCCCAGCGTGGCCAGGCCACCCGGATGCGTGGTACACCCGGTCAGGAACAGGCCGTCGATGCCGGGGATCTGGTATTGCGACAGCTCCGGCGTAGGCCGAGCGCCCATCAACTGGTCCGCCGTCATGGCAATGCCCATGATGTCGCCCCGGCGCATGATGCGGCTGTGGCGGTCGTGGTCCTCCGGGCACTCGATCAGGCGGCCAAGGATCTTCGAGCGGTCGATGTTGCGCGTGAACTTGCAGAACCAGTCGAACAGCGCATCGCCCGCGCGCTGCTTGTCCACGGCCCAGCCATCCTTCGTCTGATAGGGAGCAAAGCAGTATAGGTAGAGCGCGGTCATGCCATCGGGCGCGCGACTGGGATCGAAATTGCTCTGCGGGCCGCCCAGCGGCTGGAGCACGTCGTAGGGAAATTCGTTGCGACGGTAGGCATTGAAGGGTTTGAGGAAGTTGTCCCAGTCCGGCTCCATGCATTCAACCAGGATGGCTTCGTCGTACGCTTCGCCGCCGATCCACTGGATGCGTTCGGACAAGGCGATCTGCTGGTTGATCGCGCCGTATTCGGACAGCTTCACCGCGGCGGCGCGGTCGGCAATGCCCTTGTCGATGCCGGGCACCATGCGCCCCATGTCCCATGGATGGAGGTTGGCAACCACCGCCCGCTTCGCAAGGATTTCCTCTCCGGCGTCGGTGATGACGCCATCGATCTTGCCGCCGCCGCCGATGAAGCCTTCCACCGTCACGCCGGTGCGTAATTCACCTCCGTGATGCTTCAGGCAATCGATCAGCGCGTTGGTCACGCTCTTGGCTCCGCCGACGACGGTCGCCATACGGTATTTGTGGCCGAGCCCCAGGATCAGGTACATCGTCAGGCCGGTGCCGGGATAATCCGGCGCGCTCATCACTTCCGAGGCCCACTTCGCCATATGGACCTTCACATGCGGACTTTCGAACCGCGCGTTGAGGAAGTCGATGACGTTGCCCTCCAACTCCGCCCGGATCTTCCGACCCTTGGCGCTATCGTTGAGCAGGCGCAGGAAGCCTTCATGCGGCATCGGCGGCATGAAGAACCCGCGCGAAAGCAGCGGCAGCAATTCGTTCGCCTCTTCCACCAACTGGGTATAGGCGCGCGCGTCCCGTTCCGAGATGCGGGCGATTTCCTTCACCGCGCGGTCGAAGTCGGTATAGCTGATGAGCCCCGCGCCATCGGGATAAAGCGAGGCAAACGGCGCCGGGGCATAAGCAAACTTCAGCCCGAAGCGCGTTTCCAGTTCCAGCTCATTGTCCTTCAACGCCGGATTGGCCAGCAGCATCAGGTATCCCATCGCGTGGGAATCGTGCGTGAAGCGCGGATCCGTGTGAACCGAAACCACGCCACCGCCGCACTGTTCCTCGCGTTCCAGCACCAGGACCGAAAGTCCGGCCTTGGCCAGGTAGCAGGCCGTCGTCAGCGAATTGCTGCCTGCGCCAACAACCACGAAATCATAGGCCATTTCCCTCATCCTCCGACGTCGGGCAAAAGCTGCGCGAGCACCGCGCGCTTGAGCTGATTTCTGAAATAGACTTCCGATGCCGCACTGGCGGACATGCGGTTCAGGAACGGACGGCTCGCGACCGCAGTCACGATGGCGCCGTTGAATGCGAAAAAGGCGACCTCGGGGTCGATGGCGCGCGAGGCACCGCCACCGGCCGCCGCGATCAACGGCACCAGCAGGTCGTGCGGTGGCCGAATCAGCTTGGCGAAGACATATTCGCTGCGCTCGCCCTGCCCCACGATCTCGTTCATCACGAACTTGGCGATCAGAGGGTTCTCGCACGTCAGGTCGACAAGATGCGACACCGCGACGCTCAACGCCTGCCGAGCCTGTTCCTGGCCGAGGTCGGCGTCATTGGCGGGCCTTGCCACCGCAATCGAAGATGCCAGCTGCCCCGAAAGCAAATCCACCGCCGCGCGCCAGAGGTCCGCCTTCGATCCGAACTGGTGCGCAATCAGCGACGGATCGACGCCCGCATCCGCGGCGATCTGGCGCACGCCGGCACCATCGAAGCCATGCGTGGCAAATGCCTTCAACGCCATTGCGAGAAGTCGTTCGGCCCCCGATGCCGCATCGGGATCTTCTGGCCTCAACCGCGGACGACCGCGGCGGCGTCGGAGTGGAGTCGTTTCCATCTCCACTCATTTATTCAACGACCGTTTATTTTACAAGTGGGATATCGCGACTCGCCCGTTCCTGCCTGCCGAGCGCGGACAGCAACACGGCGCCGGTTACAAGGAACCAGATCCCGAAGATCACCAGCGGAATCCAGAACACGAAAAGACCATTCCACGCGAACGGGCCGGTGCGCGGCAGGAAGCCGAAGGCCCCCAGTTCGAACATGAACGCGGTCCAGATCGTGTAGTAACCGTACCAGCGCGGGAACGCCGACAGCGGATCGGCCCGACCGGTCAGCGCGATGACCGCAATGGCCACGTACTGGAAGATGAAATACTGATCGGTGGTCACCAGCGTCAGGTTCGCCGCCTCATGGATGGCCAGCGTGATTTCGGCGGGGCGATCTGGGCTGAATGCAGCAATGCCCCAAAGCAGCGGCGGGAAGACGAGGAACATCGACATCAGGCAGCCGCCACACAATTGCAGGACCGACCAGATGGGCCATCCCTGCTCGATCCGGCGCATTTGCACGGTCAGGACAAGCGCGAACGGCACCATGAATGCCCCGACCCAACTGCATATCACCGCCCCCACACGAATGCTGGTGGAGTTGGCGCGGTAGATCGCCGCGACTTGTTCCGCATTTAGCGTTGCGGGCGGCAGCGGCACCATCCGGATCAGGAAGATGAAGCAAGTCATGAAAATGACCAAGAATATCAGCGCCCACCACACGAGCGCCCGTTGCGCTTTGATCGAAAACGTCATCCTGCCCTCCTGCTGTCAAAGTTTGCCGACCAGTTCAGGCACGATCGTGAACAGATCGCCGACAAGGCCAAGGTCCGCGACCTGGAAGATCGGGGCGTCTTCATCCTTGTTGATCGCGATGATCGTCTTGGAATCC
>JBDLVU010000063.1:0-15001 GCA_039804665.1 Pseudomonadota bacterium
GCAGGGATTCGGGGCGCCTTTTCAGACCATGACGAGATTGAGCAAAACGGCGCGCCGGCGTCTGGCGGCGGCTTTCCTGCTGATCGTGCTGGTGGCGGGCGGATTCGGCTGGTGGCAGGCGCGTACCTGGCGGCCGGACCGCACGGCCTATCCGGTGCAGGGTGCGTGGCTGAACGTGCACGATGGCGCGGTCGACTGGGCCTTGCTGAAAGCGGGCGGGGCGGACTTCGTGTACCTGACCGCGAGCGAAGGCGCAGGCCGGCGCGACGAGGCATTCGGCACGTCGCTGGACGCCGCGCGTGAACACAAGCTGCAGGTGGGCGCGGTGCATGTGTACGATTTGTGCGCGCCGGCCGATGCGCAGGCGGCCAACTTCGTGACCACGGTGCCGCGCGATCCGGCGCTGTTGCCCCCGGCGATCACGCTCGACATCGATTCGCGATCCTGCCTGCAACCGCCGACCGATTCGGCGATGGCCAGCGAGCTGACCACGTTCCTCAACCAGATCGAAAAGCACGCCGGGCGTCCTGCCATTCTGATGCTGTCGCGCGGGATCGACAGCCGCTATCATCTTTCGGCGATGATCGACCGCAACATCTGGGTGTCGCAGGATTTTGTCGAGCCGGGCTATGCCGGGCGGCCGTGGGTGATGTGGACCGCCACCGGCCGGCTGCGGCTGAACGCTCTGGACGGGCCGGTGCGCTGGGTGGTGGTGCAGCCGTGACGCCTGCGGCGCGAGAAGCGCTGATCGGCGCGGCGCGCGGGGCGATGGGCACGGCCTATGCGCCCTATTCGGGGTTTACCGTGGGCGCGGCGCTGCTGTTCGAGGACGGCGCCATCGTCACCGGGGCGAACGTGGAGAATGCGAGTTACGGGCTGTCGTTGTGTGCCGAGACGGTCGCTTGCGCGATTGCCGCGCATGCCGGGCGGCGCGGTGGATTGATCGCGGTGGCCGTGACCGGCGCGGCGCATGGGGTTGCCGGCGCACCGGTCAGCCCATGCGGGCGCTGCCGGCAGGTGCTGCACGAACTGGCGGCGCTGGGCGGGACCGATCCGGTGGTGTTGTGCGTGGGGGCCAACGAAGTGTTGGAAACACGGCTTTCGGTGCTATTGCCCAACGCCTTCGGCCCGGCGCAGATGGGTCTTTAGCGCGGTTTTTGTTCGTAGCCTTGTCTCCATTGTAGAAGGCGATTGTGGAACCATCCGTTGAAGAGAAAAAGATACCCGGTAACACTAATGGATGCCCCATAAGAAATCACATTATATGGGAATATAAGCGGTGTCATGCTAATGAATGACCCTTCAATGGACAGGGTAAACCCCAGCATCCAGTAGATGTAGGTCCAAGATTCTTGACCGCGAATAACTTGAGCTGAAATCGAAGCGTCAGTTAAGCACGCAATTGAGGCTTCTAGATTTTGGTCTACCACTTGCTCGCTCCTAAGGACTTCTAATGGCCATTCTTTCGGATAAATGGATTCGGGACAAGGCGCTGAACGATGGCATGATCGAGCCGTTCGTGGAGCGCCAGCAGCGTGGCGACTGCATCAGCTATGGCCTGTCGTCGTATGGCTATGACGCGCGCGTGGCCGACGAGTTCAAGATTTTCACCAACGTCGATTCGGCGGTGGTGGACCCCAAGAACTTCGATTCCAATTCGTTCGTGGACCGCAAGACCGACGTCTGCGTGATTCCGCCCAATTCGTTCGCGCTGGCGCGGACCGTGGAATATTTCCGCGTGCCGCGCGACGTGCTGGTGATCTGCCTTGGCAAGAGCACCTATGCGCGCTGCGGTATCATCGTGAACGTCACCCCGCTGGAGCCCGGCTGGGAAGGCCACGTGACGCTGGAGTTTTCGAACACCACGCCGCTGCCCGCGAAGATCTATGCCAACGAAGGCGCGTGCCAGTTCCTGTTCCTGCAGGGGAACGAACCGTGCGAGGTCAGCTATGCCGACCGTGCGGGGAAATACATGGGCCAGCGCGGGGTGACGCTGCCGAGGTTGTGAGGGGAGCGGCTTCCGCCTCCGCGGAAGCCTTTCGGCACCAGCCCGCTCCCAACAAACATCATACCCGCCGGAGCCTCACCCTTGGCATGCGCCAGAGGGGATGGGATCGGCTCCGGCGGGCCGTCGCTGCGGCGATCAGGCCGCGGCGGCGTCTTCGTAGGCTTGTGCTTCGGCGCCGATGAGAATGTCGGCCAGCATCCAGTAGGCTTCGCCCCAGGCGCCCAGCACTTCGTCGGTGGCGACATCGGCGCCTAGAACGTCGCGGATGGCGGGCAGCAGGGCTTCGGCCACCAGCGGGTAGTGGTCCGCCTTCACGCCGGTTTCGACATGGCGCGCGACCATGCGCTGCACCGCCGGGCCAAGGTTGCCCAGCTTGTCGATGTTCTTGGCATACGCGAGGATCGCGGCGGCAAGGCGGCGGGGCTGTTCGCCGCTGTCCTGCGCGGCGCGGTCGAACATCGCCGCAACCTCTGCATTCTGGAACAGGCGTGCGTACATCGCGGTGGTGATGTCCACCCCGTGCTTTTCGATCGCGGGGGCGGTGGCCTTGACGATGGCGATGGCCTGTTCCGAAGCGGTGCGCATTATCGTGGGATCTCCGTGGGTTGAATGCCGGGTCTTTAAAGTGGTATCGAAAAGTCCACTATTAGATTCAGGCGCCTCTCGCAAGGGCTAATCGGACGCCGCGCGGAACCTGCGGGTCCTTTGCGGGATTGACCGGACGACGCGCCGATCCCGGCCCGCCACCCACGTGGGAGAGACCCATGAACACGATCGCCGCCTTTGTCGGCCGGATCCTGCTGGCCCTGCTTTTCCTTGTTTCCGGCATCAACAAGCTGTTCGCCGTTTCAGCCACCGAATCGCTGATCACCTCGGCCGGGTTGCCGTCCGGGCTGGCCGTGGCGGTGGGCCTGTTCGAGGTGATCGGCGCGCTGGCGCTGATCTTCGGGTTCATGACCCGGCTGTTCGCGGTATTGTTTGCAGGCTTCAGCCTGCTGACCGTCCTGTTCTTCCACCGCCAGTTCACCGATCCGATGCAGGCGACGATGGCGCTGAAGAACGTGGCGATCGCGGGCGGGATGCTGTGCCTGTTCGCGCACAGCCAGATGCGCTGGAGCTATGATTCGATGCGCATCGCGCGGCGGGGCGAACGCTCTACGCTGGAAGCAGAGGAGCGCGCTCGTGAGGCTGACCTGCGCGCGGCGCGGGCCGAGGCGAAGGCCGATGCGCTGGGCACCGTGGCGTCGCGGCCGATCCCGGCAAGCACCGTCGGCTGGGTTGATCGCGATGGCGATGGCGTGCCCGAACGCCGCCGCCACTGGTGGGAACTGCGCTGAATCAGGGCTTGCGGCGCGGCTGCGTGGGCTGGGCCGGACCGGCGGGCGCTGGTGCGGGTATGCGGCGCAGCGCGCTGACGCAGGCGGCGCGGTCCACATCGCGCCCGTCGCCGCGTCGTGCATCGACATATGCCGCGGTGGCGCGGCCGCCCGGCGCGATGGGGTAGAGATAGGCGTCCAGAATGCACGCGGTGCCCGACCATTGTAGCTTGCGCGCGTCTTCTTCACGAATGTCGAGCCGGGGCGCGCCGAACAGGCGGGTGAGCTGGTCCGCATCCGCGCCGATCACGCCTTCGAGGCCGGGGATGGTCTGCACCGTGGCAGCCGGTCGCGCGGCCGGGGTCAGGATCGGGCGCGTCGGCGGGTGGCCGGTGCTGCGAATCGTGGCGGACTTGCCGGTGGCGCTGGTGGTGGTGCCGGTTTCGCCGCCGCACGCGGCAAGGCTGGCGATCAGGGTCAGGGCCAGAACGGAACGGAGCATCAGGCGCAGCTTCATCGCGCGGAGATCGGGTGGGACGGCGGCGGAGTCAACGCTCGTGACGTCGCGCCGCGCGCGCCTTGCGGCGCGTTGCAAGCCCGGCTAGTTCGCCGGGACCCTTGCAACAGGAAGCCTTGACCCGTGAGCCAGTCGCCTGCCCCCATTTATGATGTCCTCGCCATCGGCAACGCGATTGTCGACGTGATCGCCCCCGCCGACGATGCCGATATCGAACGGTTGGGCATGGCCAAGGGCGGGATGACGCTGATCGATACCGACCGGGCGCACGCGCTGTATGACGCGATGGGGCCGGCGCGCGAGCTTTCGGGCGGGTCGGCGGCGAACACGCTGGCGGGGCTTGCCGCGCTGGGCGCGAAGTGCGCGTTCATCGGGCAGGTGGCCGGCGACCAGCTGGGCGAAGTGTTTGCGCACGATATCCGCGCGGGCGGCATCGCGTTCGATACGCCCGCCAGCGACGGCGAGCTTGCCACCGCGCGCTGCCTGATCTTCGTGACGCCCGACGGGCAGCGCACGATGAACACCTACCTTGGCGCGTCGCAGTTCCTGCCCGCCGCCGCGCTCGATGATGCCGTGGTGGCATCGGCCGGGGTGCTGTATCTTGAAGGCTACCTGTGGGACCCTGAAGAGCCGCGCAAGGCGATGCGCCGGGCCATTGCCGCCGCGCGCGCCGCGGGGCGCAAGGTGGCGTTCACGCTGTCCGACGGGTTCGTGATCGCGCGGCACGGCGATGATTTTCGCGCGCTGATCGATGCGGGCGAGATCGATATCCTGTTTGCCAACGAACACGAACTGGCCGCGCTGACCGGTATCGAGGACTTCGCGGAAGGCATCCGCCATCTGGGCGGCAAGGTGCCGACCGTGGTGGTGACGCGCAGCGAAAATGGCGCGCACGCCTATCAGGGCGGCACGCACGTGCAGGTACCGGCGGAGCCGGTGGAGCAGGTGGTGGACACCACCGGCGCCGGCGACTTGTTTGCCGCCGGGTTCCTGTTCGGCCACGTGCGCGGCCTGCCGCTGGAAACCTGCCTGAAGCTGGGGGCGGTGTGCGCGGCCGAGATCATCGCGCACTATGGCGCGCGGCCCGAGGCCGATCTGGCCGCGCTGGTGGCGCCGGTTCTGGGCTGAGGCTTTGCCTCAGCCCTCGCGGGCGATTTCGCGCCAGCCGATGTCGCGGCGGCAGAACAGCTCGGGCGCGGTGATCGCATCGACGGCGGCATAGGCGGCATCGCGCGCTTCGCGCACCGTCTTGCCCCGCGCGGTGACGTTCAGCACGCGGCCGCCGCTGGCGCCAAGCACGCCATCGTGGCCGAGCGTGGTGCCGGCGTGGAACACCTTGGCCCCGCCCGCTTCCGCCGCCGGAATGCCGTCGATCCGGCCGCCCTTCTTCGGCGTACCCGGATAGCCTTCGGCGGCCATCACCACGGTGAGCGCCGGATCGGGCGAGAACACCGGTGCGGGGATCGAGCCGAGGCGGTTTTCGGCACAGGCGAGCAGCAGATCGACCAGATCGCTTTCCAGCCGCATCATCAGCACCTGACATTCGGGATCGCCGAAGCGGGCGTTGTATTCGATCAGCTTTGGCCCCTGTGCTGTCAGCATCAGCCCGGCATAGAGCACGCCGGAATAGGGCATGCCTTCGTCCGCCATCGCCTTTACCGTGGGGGCGATGATGCGCGCGATGGATTCGGCTTCCAGTTCGCCCGTCAGCACGCGTGCCGGGCTATAGGCGCCCATGCCGCCGGTGTTGGGGCCGGTATCGCCATCGCCGACGCGCTTGTGATCCTGTGCCGAGGCGAGCGGCAGGATGGTGGCGCCATCGGTCAGCGCGAAGAAGCTGGCTTCCTCGCCTTCCAGAAATTCCTCGATCACCACTTCGGCGCCGGCGCTGCCAAAGGCGCCGTCGAACATGTCGTCCACGGCGGCTTCGGCCTCTTCCATGGTCATCGCCACGACCACGCCCTTGCCCGCGGCAAGGCCATCGGCCTTGATGACCACGGGCGCGCCGAACTGCGCCAGCGCGGCGCGTGCGGCTTCGAGCGATGTGGCGCGGACATAGCCGGCGGTGGGGATGTTGGCGCGGGTGCACAGGTCCTTGGTAAAGCCCTTGGACCCTTCCAGCTGGGCGGCAAGGCGGCTGGGGCCGAACACGGCAAAGCCCGCCGCGCGCAGCGAATCCCCAAGACCATCGACCAGCGGCGCTTCCGGTCCGATCACGATCAGGCCGATGCGGTTGGCCTCGCAAAAGGCGACGACGGCGGCATGGTCGGTGACGTCGAGCGTGATGCATTCCGCGTGATCGGCGATGCCGGGGTTGCCGGGCGCTGCATAGAGCTTGCCCGTGCGGGGGGATTGGGCCAGTTTCCAGGCGAGCGCGTGTTCGCGTCCGCCCGACCCAAGCAGCAGGATATTCATGAGCTTCCCTTCCGCACACGACGACAATGATGACACTGGCGGGCTGTTAGCGAGGGAAAGCGCGGGCGACAACGCCCCGGCGCTGTCGATCTCGGAGATTTCGGCGCTTTTGAAGCGGACGGTGGAAGATCGCTTTGGCTTCGTGCGCGTGCGCGGCGAGCTTTCGGGCGTGAAGCGCGCCGCTTCGGGGCATGTCTACCTGTGCCTGAAGGACGAGAACGCGCGGCTGGACGGCGTGATGTGGCGCGGCAATGCACAGCGGCTGGCCTTCCGCGTGGAAGACGGCGTGGAGGTGATCGCCACCGGCAAGCTGACGACCTATCCCGGCCGGTCGAACTACCAGATCGTGATCGACCGGATGGAAGTGGCGGGCGAAGGCGCGCTGCTGGCGCTGCTGGCCAAGACCAAGGCGCGGCTTGAGGCCGAAGGGCTGTTTGATCCGCGCCGCAAGCGGCCTCTGCCGTTCCTGCCGCGCGTGATCGGCGTGGTGACATCGCCCACCGGCGCGGTGATCCGCGATATCCTGCACCGGTTGCGTGATCGCTTTCCCAGCCATGTCGTGGTCTGGCCCGTGCTGGTGCAGGGGCAGGGATCGGCGGCGCAAGTGGCGGCGGCGGTGCGCGGCTTTTCCGCGCTGGAGCCGGGCGGCCCGGTGCCGCGCCCCGATCTGGTGATTGTGGCGCGCGGCGGCGGTTCGATCGAGGACCTGTGGAGCTTCAACGAGGAAGAGGTGGTCCGCGCGATTGCGGAATGTTCGATCCCGGTGATCAGCGCCGTGGGGCACGAAACCGATACCACGCTGGCGGATTTCGCGGCGGACCTGCGCGCGCCCACGCCCACCGCGGCGGCGGAAATCGCGGTGCCGGTGCTGGGCGAACTGTCCGCCACGCTGGCCGATCTGCACGCGCGCAAGCAGCGCGGGCTGGTGCGCCTGTTCGATCAGGCGCGCGAACGGCTGGATTTGCGGGCGCGGCGCCTGCCGCAGCCGCACACGCTGTTGCAGGGGCAGCAGCAGAGGGTGGACGATCTGGGCGAACGGCTGCGCCGCGCGCTGGGCCATCGCACGGAACTGGCCGGGGCGGCGCTGGCGCGCCATGCCGGGGCGCTGCGGCCCGCGTTGCTGGAAGCGCGGGTGCGGCGCGAGCGCGAACGGCTGGCGGCGCTGCGGTTGCGGCCCGAACCGTTGCTGCAACGCGTGGAGGCCTTGCGCGGACGCGTGGATGCGCTGGACCGCCTGCGGCGCTCGCTTGATCCCAAGGCCCCGCTGGAGCGCGGCTATGTGCTGGTGACGGGCCCCGACGGGCATGTGGTGCGCCGGCGTGAGCAGGCGGCCGGCCACGCGCGGCTGACGCTGGAATTCTTTGATGGCAAGCTGGATGTGGCGCCCGGCGACATGCCGTCCGTTGCACCGCCGTCGACCCGTGGTGCGGCAAAACCGCGCGGGCCTGCGCCGGGCGATGCGCAGCCGAAATTGCTTTGAGCCGCAGCATTGCCTAAATAGGGTTCATGCTGATGTCTGCCCAGGGCCGCGCCGCGCGGCTGCACTACCTTCCCGGAACGTTCCGCCAGCTTTCGGCCGGAGACCATGTGGTCTGCGCCGTGAGCGCGCAGGAGATCCCCCTTGAGATGCTGCGCTATTGGTGCGCGGACCGGCAGGAAGCCTATGCCACCGCCGAAATCGCGACGAAGCGGTTGCTCGAATCGCGGTGAACGTGGACCGGCGTGGCGCGCTGTCGGCGCTGGCGGGCGGTCTTGCGCTGGCCATTGCGCCTTCGCGTGCGGCGGTGGCGCGGCCGATTGAGCCGCAATTGCCCGATGTCTTGATTCAAGGTGGCTGGATGCGCGGGCGTGCGGTGCCCGGGCGGGTGCTGCTTGATTCGATGCCGGTCACCATGGCGCCGGACGGGTTGTTTTTCATCGCATTCGACCGGGATGCGCCGCAGCAGATGATGCTGCGCCATGAACCGCCGCAAGGTGCCGCGTTCGAACTGCCGCTGCAAATCGCGCCGCGCGCGTGGGACATCCAGCACGTGAACGTGGCGAAGCGTCCGCCGGGGATGCCCGATGCGGAGTTCGCGGCGCGCCGGGCGGGCGAACTCGCGCGGATCAAGGCGGCGCGTGCGGTGGACAGCGGTGCGCAAGGCTGGCGGCAGGCGATGGTGCGTCCGGCGACGGGGCGTATCTCGGGCAAGTTCGGATCGCAGCGGATCTATCGCGGGGAGCCGGGCGCCTATCACGCCGGGATGGACATCGCCGGCGGGGCGGGCACGCCGTTCGCGGCGCCGGCCGAAGGCACCGTGGTGCTGGCCGCGCAGGATGCCTTCACGCTGGAAGGGCACCTGCTGATCATCGACCACGGCATGGGGCTGAACAGTGCGTTTCTGCACGCGTCGGAACTGGTCGTGACCGAGGGCGATCGCGTGGCGCAGGGCCAGATGGTGGGGCGCATTGGCATGACCGGGCGCGCCACCGGGCCGCACCTGCACTGGGCCCTGATGTGGCGCGGTAGCCGCGTCGATCCCGCGCTGTTCCTAATGGGAACCGCATAGCCCTTTCGTCGTGGTTGACGTTACGGAAAAGCCCCATTTTCTGAGGGTATGGCGACAAGTGTCTGAAATCGCCGCCAAATGAATTGCCTGCTTACAATGATGCAAGTGTGGCATATTGGTTACATCGGGAACGGAACTGGTCGCAAGTGACACCAGTACGCTTTACAGCGCCCCGCCCGATGGGCCACGCGTTGCCCATCCGGGGAGGATGACGGCTGTCGAAGATGGCCCCGCTTTTCCGGTCCTGCGAACGGCGACCGGTCCATCGGTTGCCAATCAGATAGGGGCTGAATTGACATGAAATCTATCTTCACTCTGAAGACGGGCGCTGCGCCTGTCGCGCTGTGCCTGGCGCTTCTCGCCGGCCCGGCCTTCGCCCAGAACGCCGCCCCGCAGGATGCGGCTGCGGATGCGCCTGCCGATCAGATGATCGTCGTGACCGGTTCGCGCATCGAGCGCCCGGACCTCACGGCGTCCAGCCCGGTTTCGGTGGTCAGCGCTGATGAAATCAAGGCCGTCAACACCGTAACTGTCGAGCAGATCCTGTCGGTCAATCCGCAGTTCTCGGCCGGCACCACGGGCGCGAGCAACAACCCCGGCGACGGTTCGGCCACGGTCGACCTGCGCGGGCTGGGTTCGCAGCGCACGCTCGTGCTGCTGAACGGCAAGCGCCTGCCCGTTTACGACACCAGCGGCTCGGTCGACGTCAACCAGATCCCGACCGCGCTGATCAAGAACGTGCAGGTCCTGACCGGCGGTGCCTCGGCGGTCTATGGTTCGGACGCCGTCGCGGGCGTCGTCAACTTCGTGCTGGACGACAAGTTCACCGGCCTGAAGTTCGATGGCGGCACGCAGGTGACCGGCAAGGGCGATGGCGCCTATTACGATGCCAGCCTGACTGGCGGCTTCAACGTGGGTGATCGCGGCCACTTCATCCTGTCGGCCAACTATTCGAAGCGCGAAGGCGTGAAGTATGGCGCGCGCAGCTTCAGCAACAAGGTGCTGTGCTCGGGCGATCTCGTGTCGTTCTGCGGTTCGTCCAACACCACCCCGACCGCGTTCGACATCCCGGGCGCTGGCCGTTATCAGGTCCAACCGGACGGATCGCTCAGCAACCACGTCGTGGGTTACAACTACAACCCGGTCAACTACGCGCAGCTGCCGTTCGAACGCTATGGCGCGACCGCGCTGTGGAACTATGACCTGACCGATGGCGTGGAACTTTATGGCTGGGGTTCGTACCAGCACGTGAAGGTTGTCACCACGCTGGCGCCGACCGCGACCGCTGGCTTCAGCTTCAACATCGACCCGACCAATCCGTTGCTGACGGCGGCCGAGCGCGACGCGTTCTTCAACACCGAAGCCAACCCCGATCTCGTGATCAACGAGGACGGCACCTCGACCGTCGGCATTCGCCGTCGCATGGTCGAAACTGGCGGTCGCGTTGAAGAGCACACCAGCAAGACCTACCAGATCCTTACCGGGCTGCGTGGCGATCTGGGCAGCAGCTTCAAGTGGGATGCCTCGGTCCAGTACGCCGAAGTGAAGAAGCACCAGCTTCTGCGCAACGACCTTTCGTATACCGCGCTTCAGCAGGCGCTGGACGTTGTGGCTGACCCCAACGGCAATGCGATCTGCCGTGATGCAACTGCTCGCACCAACGGGTGTCTCCCACTTAACTTGTTCGTCGTGAACGGGATCACCAACGAGGCGCTGGCTTACGTCCTGCGCAACGCCGTGCAGGACAACAAGACCACGCAGTTCGTGGCAGAAGCGAGCATTTCGGGCGACCTTAATTTCCTGACCAGCCCGCTCGCCTCAAAGCCTGCGGCAATCTCGATCGGTGGTGACTACCGTCGCGAAACCGCCAGCACGATCGTGGACGATGCCTATGCTTCGGGCGACCTGATCTATTACGGTCAGGGCTTCTCGATCCCGAACAAGCACTACGACGTCAAGGAAGCCTACGTCGAATTCAAGATGCCGTTGATTCAGGACAAGCCGTTCTTCAACGCTCTCGATATCGAAGCGGGCTACCGGTATTCGAAGTACTCCACTTCGGGCGGCGTCAGCGCCTACAAGTTCGGCGGCGACTGGAGCCCGGTGGAAGGCCTGAAGATTCGCGCCAACTACCAGCGCTCGGTCCGTGCGCCCAACCTGTATGAACTGTATCTGCCGGTGGTGGCAGGCACGGGTAACCTGGGTAGCGATCCTTGCGCGGGCGCCGGGATCAGCGATTCGGTCTGGGCGATCTGCCAGGCACAGGGTGCGCCGGCTGCGAGCCGTGGCGAAGTACCCGGACCGATTGCCGGCCAGATCAACGCGTTCTACGGTGGCAACCCCGATCTGAAGGCGGAAAAGTCTGACACCATCACGGTGGGTGCAGTGATCGAACCGGTGCAGGTGCCGGGCTTGTCGCTGACTGCGGACTACTATGACATCAAGATCAAGAATGCGATCTTCCAGGCGCCGACTTCGGTAATCATGAACCAGTGCTTCCAGGTCGAACAAAGCCCCACCGGCGCGACCTGCCAGAGCATCCATCGCAACCCGCTCGACGGTTCGCTTAGCGGCGACACGCACGTCGGCGTGCCGTCGACTTATGCCAACGTGGGTGCCTTGCGTGCTCGCGGCATCGACGTCGGCTTCAACTACCGTCATGGCCCGCGCGACGCGTTCCATTATTCGGTCGGTTTCATGGGCACCTACCAGATCAAGAACACGACTGTGATCGGTGACACCGTGATCGAATGCGCCGGCAAGTTCGGTGCGGACTGCGATACCCCCACGCCGAAGTGGAAGCACAATGCCACGCTCGGCTTCGGCTGGAAGCCGGTGGACTTCAGCCTGCGTTGGCGCCTGATCGGGTCGACCAACCAGGACAGCTCGACCGACATCCTGCGCAGCCACATCGGTGCGGTGAGCTACTTCGATGCGACGGCGAACATCAACGTCAACGAGAAGTTCACCTTCACGCTGGGCGTGCTGAACCTGGCCGACAAGAAGCCGCCGATCGTTGGCGACACCAGCGGCGCGACTTCGGTTGCGGGTAGCACCTTCCCGACCGTCTATGACGTTCTGGGCCGCAGCTTCTTCGCTCGCGTGACCGCCAACTTCTGATCCCTTCGGATCAGGACGGACAAAAAAGGACGGGCCGGGTCGCAAGACCCGGCCCGTTTCCTTTGGCGGTCAGCGCTTCACCCGCCAGAACCGGATGTTGGCGCCCGGGGCGAGGTCTACCGGTTCGAGCCAAGCGGGCGGCTTGCCGGCAAGGAGCTGGGCCATCAGGCCGCCGGGGGATCGCTGTGCATAGATGTGCGGCTCGGCGACGTCGGGGCAGACGGCGACCAGCGTGGCGTGGCGCGCGGTGATGATGCGGTGGGCTTCGTCAGGCCTACCGATGAAGGCCGCGATCACATCGTGCATTCCCGCGCTGGCACGGTGGTGGCCGGTGGCGATCACGCGGTCATGCGTGCGCACCAGCAGGTCGGGGCCGATATCGAGCGGGGCGAAGATGTCGGTGGCGGGAAGCCGGCCAAGCGCTTCGCTGGCCACGTTATAGTTGCAGACGGTGTTCTTGAGGCTGCCACCGACTTGGTTGTGCGCGACGGGGTGCGCGCGGTTCCACGCGACGACCAGCAGCCAGGGCAGCAACGCGGGAATGATCGGCAAGTAGCCCAGAATGCGCCGCCCGATGCGCTTTTCATCGCGCAGGCGGGTGATCCACATCAGCACCAGTGCCGCGACCGGAACCGAGGACAGCGCCGCCGATGTGGCCGAGGCACGCGCCACCATCAGGCCGATCGCCCACGCACCGGCAAGCACCAGCGCGCAGTCTATCCACCACCAGCGACGGGCGGCATCGGGCGTGCGCCGCGCCATCATCGCGCAGCCCAGCATCCCAACCAGCGGCACCACCAGCGTGTTTGCGGCATAGGTCGTGGGTGAGCGCCAGAACGGCAGGCCTTCGGCGACGCCAACGTACCAGTAGCCGCGGACCAGCGGATCGAGCGCCACGAAGGCCCCGCCACGGCATTCGGGCGCCAGCACCAGCATGAGGCCGAGCGCGCCCGCGCCCATCCCGGCAAGGATGCCGATTTGCACAGGCATTGGCCGGGGGCCGATGGCGCGCAGCAGGCCTGCGCCCGCTGCCACCCAGCAGAACACCAGCAAGTGGATGGGCGAGACCGAATCGCAATGCGTCGCCAGATCGCGCAATCCGCGCGTGCCAAGGAACGCGGCGATGCCGGTGAGCGCCAGCGGCAGCGTGGCATGGGCCAGCCAGGCAAAGCGCTCCTGCGGATTGCGCAGGCCGCGCAGCGCGCAGACGCCAAGGAAAACCGCGGTCAGCGGCAGGCCTTCGATGGAAATGGCGAGCAGCGTTGCGAGCGCGCAGCCGATGACCAGCCCGCCCTTGCGCGGATCGCGCGCGGCAAGGCCATTCAGCGCGGCCAGAGCCAGCACGATCTGCCACCCGTGGTGATCGATGCGCATCGGCATCATCTGGAACAGCATCGAACTGGCCGTGCCCATCACCAGACACGCGATGCCCACGGTTTCGAGGTCGCACATGCGCATGGCCAGACGGCCCACGAGCAGCAGCGCGCACAGCAGGGTGAGTAGCGGCACCGCTACCAGCGTGACGAGTTCGGCATGCGCGGTGCCGAGCAAAGGCCGCAGCGCCAGCATCATGCCGGCCAGCGGAATGTCGACCAGCCGCGACCAATGCATCAGCACGCCTTCGGGGGCCATGATGCGGTATTGGTGGAGATCGAACCAGGCCTGCCCGGCCAGAAGATCGCGCACCTGCACCAGCCGCAGGGCATCGTCCGGATCGCCAAAGCGCAAGCCGGCAATCGCCTGCCATTTGATCCTGATGAAGATGGCCGAGAGCAGCACCCACGCCAGCAGCACACGCGCCGCCGGGCGGTCGAACACGCGCGCCACGCGCGCGGGCAGGTCCGCGCGGTCGGTCCCGGAACGGGGCGGGGCGTCTGCCAGGGTTGTGCTCACCGGAAGACGACCCGCTTGCGCAGCAGCCAGGTGGTGGCGAAGCTGACGACGATCGCCCCCAGCTTGGCAAGGCGCGGATCGAGCCCGGCCATCGTGGCGGAGCCGACGATGGCGGTGGTCACGCCCAGCCCGATCAGCGCGGAGACGACGAACATCGCCTTTTGCCGGGTGCGCTGGCGGCCCCCGGACGCGACCTGATCGGCAAAGACCTTGCGGCTGGACAGCAGCCAGTGCGCCACGATGCCCGCGGCATAGCCGGTGGCAGAAGCGGGCATGGCGGGCGTACCGGCGGTCAGCAGGGCCAGGAACAGCCCCATGTCTACCGCCAGCGCGCCGACGCTGGCCAGGATGTAGCGGATCAGGGTGACCTGGCGGAGGCGGTCAAGCATGGGAAGGACCAGTGCCGTCATCGTGCGGAAATCCGGAATGAAGGAGAAGGGGCCGAAGGGTTTTCACGCTTCGGCCCCTTTCCTCGGGGTAAGTCTCAGGCGGCCTTGCGCTTGCCGGGCTTGCCCGCAGCAGGTGCATCCACCCGGGTCGGTACGTCGCGGACCGAGGCGAGTGCGGCGGCCTGATCGGCGGTGATCTCACGTTGGCCGGGCCGGCTGGGGATTGCCTTGTGTTCGCCTTCGTCGCCGGCTTCGTGGTATTCGGCGTCTTCGTTGACGCACCACGTGTCGTAGATGCGCGTCCCGGCGAGGATGTTTTCCACGGTCAGCATCGCGGTCATCATCGCGTGATCCTGATTGTTGTAGCGATGCATGCCGTTGCGGCCGACAAGGTGCAGCGTCGGGAACTTGTGCTCCAGTTCGGTGCGCATGGCCTCGACGTTGGCGGCATATTCGTCGTCATAGACCGGATAGGCCTTTTCCTGACGCACCACCGCGCCGCCGATAACCTGTGCCGGATTGACCAGGCCGAGGATCGCCATTTCCTTTTTGGCAAGTTCGACCAGTTCGTCATCGGTCGAGGCCCAGAGATCGTCGCCTTCGAAGCAGAAGTATTCGAGGCCGACGCAGGCGACGCTTTCGTCCGGCACCATTTCGGGCGACCACGACCGGAAGTTCTGGATGCGGCCGACCTTCACCTTGCTGTCGTGGATATAGATCCAGTTGTCGGGGAACAGGTCGTCCGACTTGATCTTGAGCGCCACGGTGAGGAAGTCGCGATACCTGAGGCGGCT
>JBDLVU010000064.1:0-14977 GCA_039804665.1 Pseudomonadota bacterium
GCCCACTCGCCGCTGGTCAAGACCGCGATGTTCGCTGGCGATGCCAACTGGGGCCGTCTGGCGATGGCGATCGGCAAGGCCGGCGTGCCGGGGCTGGACCCAGCCAAGGTCGATCTCTGGCTCGACGACGTGCGCCTGCTCGATGCCGTGCCCGCGCCTTGCGGCGGCACGCTCGTTACCGCCGATCTCGGCAGCCGCAAGCTGTGCTACACCGTGGCGATGCCGGGCGATCACTGGGTGGCGAACAGCCTGGCGGTGATGGCGGCGGTTGAGGCCATCGGCGGTGATCTCGGCGCGGCGGGCCTTGCGCTTGCCGAAATGGAAGGCCTTGCCGGCCGTGGTGCGCGCCACCGCATTCCCGCCGCCGGCGGGGACGGATCGGGGCACGCGCTGCTGATCGACGAAAGCTACAATGCCAATCCCGCCTCGATGCGCGCCACCATAGCGCAGTTGGGCGCCACGCCCGCCGCACGCCGGGTGGCGGTGCTGGGCGCGATGCGCGAACTTGGCGCGGACGAGGCGCGCTATCATGCGGACCTTGCCGAACCGCTGCTGGCCGCTGGCGTTGATCGCGCGATTCTGGTTGGTCCCGAAATGGCTGCTTTGGCCGCCGCGCTGGGGAAAAGCCGCGCGGGCGCGCTTGCGGGGGCAATCGAAGTGGATCATGTCCAATCAGCGGCCGAGGCGGCGGAATGCCTCGCGGCCGAAGGGCCGAGGGGCGGCGATGCCGTGCTCGTCAAGGGGTCGAATTCGGTCGGGCTGGGCGCGCTGGTGCGGGCCTTGACGGCCAGGGAAAACTGAATGCTCTATATCCTGGCGCAATGGTTCCACTTTGAGGGCCTCGCAAACCTTATCCGTTACCAGTCGTTCCGCGCGGGTGCCGCACTGCTGACGGCGCTGGTGATCGGCCTGCTGATCGGTCCGCGCTTCATCAACATGCTGCGCGTGCGGCAGGGCAAAGGCCAGCCGATCCGTGAGGACGGCCCGCAGACCCACCTCGCCAAGCGCGGCACGCCCACGATGGGCGGGCTGATGATCGTCATCGCGCTGACCATCGCGCTGGTGCTGTGGATGGATCTTGGCAGCCGTTATGTCTGGGCCTGCCTTGCGGTCACGCTCGGCTTCGGCCTGATCGGCTTCCTCGACGATTACGACAAGGTCACGAAGTACGCGCACAAGGGCGTGCCGGCCAAGGTCCGCCTTGCCGGTGAATTCGTCGTGGCCGGCATCGCCGCCGCGCTCGTCGTGACCGATACCAACCTGTACGTCCCCGTTTTCAGCAACATGTATATCCCGCTGGGCCCGCTGTATTACGTGTTTGCCGCCTTCGTCATCGTCGGCGCGGGCAATGCGGTGAACCTCACCGACGGGCTGGATGGGCTGGCGATCATGCCGGTCATCATCGCCTCGGGCACTTTCGCCATCATCGCCTATCTTGCCGGCCGCGTGGACTACGCGCACTACCTGGGCATTCCGCACGTGCCGCGTGCGGGTGAACTGGCGATTTTCTGCGCTGCCGTGATGGGAGCAGGCCTTGCCTTCCTGTGGTTCAATGCGCCGCCCGCGGCCGTGTTCATGGGCGATACCGGCAGCCTTGCGCTGGGCGGCACATTGGGCGTGATCGCGGTTTCGGTGCACCATGAAATCGTGCTGGCGATCGTGGGCGGTCTGTTCGTGATGGAGGCGGTCTCGGTCATCATCCAGGTCTTCGTCTACAAGCGCACTGGCAAGCGCGTGTTCCGCATGGCGCCGATTCACCACCATTTCGAACAGCTCGGTTGGCGCGAATCCACTGTGGTGATCCGCTTCTGGATCGTCTCGATCGTGCTCGCGCTGCTCGGCCTTGCCACGCTGAAAGTGCGATGAAGCGATGATCGTTTCCCCCGCCTTTGCCGGCAAGCGCTACGCGGTCCTCGGCCTTGCCCGGTCGGGCCTGACCAGCGTGGAAACCTTGCTGGCCAGCGGGGCACAGGTCACCGCGTGGGACACGCGCGAGGAAGCGCGCGCCGCCGTGGACGCACGCGCCGAAATCGCCGATCCGCTGACCATCGATCTCACCGGATTCGACGGGGTGGTCGTCTCACCCGGCGTGCCGCTCAATCGCCACCCCATCGCCCAGCATGCCGCCAGCTTCGGCGTGCCGGTGATCGGCGATATCGAACTCTTCGCGCAGGCGCGCCCCGGCCTGCCGGCGCATCGCGTGATCGGCATCACCGGCACCAACGGCAAGTCCACCACCACCGCGCTGGTCCACCACCTGTGCCAGGCGGCGGGTTACCCCACGCGCATGGGCGGCAACATCGGCCTGCCGATCCTGGGGCAGGAGCCGCTGCCGGAAGGCGGCGTCTATGTGCTGGAACTTTCCAGCTACCAGATCGACCTGACCTACAGCCTTGCCGCCGATGTCGCCGCGCTGATCAACCTCAGCCCCGATCACCTCGATCGCTACGATGGTTTTGCCGGCTATGCAGCGTCGAAGGCGCGCCTGTTCGCCATGCAGCACGAAGGGCAGCACGCCGTGTTCGGCCGGGGCGATGCCGATACGCTGCGCATCGCGGGTGACGTGGCCGGGCGCCCGGGTGGCCCAAAGGTCCACGTCGTCGATCCCGAAGCGCTGATGGGCCAGCCGGACTGGCCCTCTCTGCAAGGGCCGCACAATCTGCAAAACGCGGCCATCGCGGTCGAAATTGCCACGGCACTCGGCATTGCCGAAGCGGTCTGGCGCCCCGCGCTCGCCAGTTTCGTCGGCCTGCCGCACCGCATGGAGCGCGTGGCCGAGGCTGAAGGCGTGCTGTTCATCAACGACAGCAAGGCCACGAATCCGGCCTCCACCGCGCCCGCGCTCGGTGCCTTTCCGCGCATTCACTGGATCGTCGGCGGCCTGCCCAAGGGCGACGACCTTGACGAGTGCGCGCCCTATTTCGGCCATGTGGTGCAGGCCTATACCATCGGCGAAGCCGGCCCGCGCTTTGCCCAGATCCTGGAACCCGTGATGCCCGTGCAGCGCAGCGAAATGCTGTGCGATGCCGTGCGGCAGGCGATGGACGCGGCCCGGCCGGGCGACGTGATCATGCTGTCCCCTGCCTGCGCCAGCTTTGACCAGTTCCGCGATTTCGAGGCGCGCGGCGATGCCTTCCGCCAGATTGTGGATGCGCTGATTGCCGACCGCTCCGCGCCCTGTCCAAACGGGGACGCGCCATGAGCACGATGGCGGAGCCCACCCACAACGTCACCACGCCCACGCGCGAAGGCGGGGTGAAGGTGATTGGCCGCGCCAATCGCTATCGCCGCAGCCGCCGCAGCGAACTGGTGATCTGGTGGCGCGAGATCGATCGCGTGCTGCTTGCGCTGATCATGGCGCTGGTCGTCATCGGCACGGTCGCCGTGGCCGCCGCATCGCCGGCCAGTTCGCACCGCCTGTCCACCGCGCAAAAGAACCTGGGCGATCTCTATTTCTTCTGGCTGCACTTGCGCTGGCTCACGCTGGGGCTGATCGCGATGTTCGTTGCATCGCTTCTGCCCAAGGAAAGCGCGCGGCGGGTGGCCGTGCTGCTCGCAGCCGCCATGGTGTGCGCGCTGGTGCTCGTCCCGCTGGTCGGCAGCGAGGTCAAGGGCGCCAAGCGCTGGTTGTGGATCGGCTTTTCGCTCCAGCCGTCCGAATTCCTAAAGCCCGGCTTCGCCATCGCGCTTGCGTGGATCCTGTCGTGGCGGGTGCGCGATCCCAACATTCCGGTGATCGCGATCAGCCTTGGCCTGATGGGCGTTACGGCGGTGCTGCTGATGGCGCAGCCGGATTTCGGGTCCACGATGCTGTTCGGCTGCGTGTGGTTCGTGCTGGTGCTGCTGTCCGGCATGTCGGTCAACCGCATCCTGTGGGCCATCGGCCTTTTGGTCGCGGGCGTGATCATGGCCTATTTCCTGTATCCCAACGCCACGCACCGCATCGATTCCTTCCTTTCTGGCGGCAGCGAGTTCGATCAGGTGGACCTTGCCATGCGCACCCTGCTGAACGGCGGGTGGGGCGGCACCGGCATGTGGATGGGCAGCCGCAAGATGGCCCTGCCCGAAGCGCACACCGACTACATCTTCTCGGTCATCGGCGAAGAGTTCGGCCTGGTTGCCTGCGCGGTGATCGTTGGCTTGTACTGCGCCATCGTGGTGCGCGTGATGCTGCGCCTGATGGACGAGGAAGACCTGTTCACCGTGCTGGCGGCGGCGGGGCTTACCGCGCAGGTCGCGGGGCAGGCCTTCATCAACATTCTGGTCAACCTCCAGCTGTTCCCGTCCAAGGGCATGACCCTGCCGTTGATCTCCTATGGCGGGTCTTCCACCATCGCGCTGTTGCTCGGCGTCGGCTTCCTGCTCGCCATCACGCGCCGTAATCCGTATCTGAGCCGCGAATCCTTCGACTTCAGGGAGCTTCCGCGGAAATGAGCGCGGTTTCACGGCACTATGTCCTCGCCGCCGGAGGCACCGGCGGGCATCTCATCCCGGCGTTCGCGCTGGCGGTCGAGCTGGAACGGCGCGGCCACCATGTCGCGCTCGTCACCGATGAACGCGGCGCGCGCATTCCGGGCAAGCCCGCGTTCCTGCCCGCGCACGTGCTGCCGGCGGGCCGCATGGGCAAGAACCCGATCACCGCGCTCAAGGGCCTGCGCGCCATCTGGCAGGGCCGGGCGATGGCGCTGCGCCTGTTCGAAAGCTTTCAGCCTTCGTGCGTCGTCGGCTTTGGCGGCTATCCCGCGTTGCCCGCGCTGCTGGCGGCGCAGGCGGCCAAGATCCCCACCGTGATCCACGAACAGAACGCGGTGCTCGGCCGCGTGAACCGCTTCCTGTCAAAGCGCGTGGACGCCATCGCCACCGCCTATCGTGAAGTCGACCGGCTCGATCCGAAGCTGTGGGGCAAGGTCCGCCTTGTCGGCAACCCGGTGCGCACCGAAGTGCTGGAACTGCGCGGGGCACCGTTCCCGGACTTCACCGAAGACAGCCTGTTCCGCGTGCTCGTCACCGGCGGCAGCCAGGGCGCGTCGGTGCTGTCCGAAGTCGTGCCCGATGGCCTTGCCATGTTGCCGCCCGCCCTGCGCCATCGTCTTCAGGTCACGCAGCAATGCCGGCCCGAGGATATCGAGGCGGTGCGTGGGCGCTATGCCAGCCACCAGATTCCGGCGGAACTCGGCACTTATTTCGAAAACATGGCCGATCGTCTGGCCGATGCGCACCTGTTCATCGGCCGTGCCGGCGCGTCCACGATTGCCGAACTCACCGCCGTTGGCCGCCCCGCCATCCTCGTGCCGCTGCCCATCGCCACCGACGATCATCAGGCCGCCAACACGCGCGAGATCGTCAAGGCGGGCGGCGCCCGCGCCATTCGCCAGACCGGCTTCACTCCCAAGGAACTCGCCAAGCAAGTGCAAACCATGGCGCTTCACCCGCAAACCCTGTGCAACGCGGCCCATGCGGCCTGGAATTGCGGCCTGCCCAATGCCGTTGCCGATCTGGCGGATCTGGTCGAAGGCTTTGGCGGCGAACCGCTGATGGACGTGATCCGCGTCGATGCGGCCACGCGCACCGCGCCCGCCGGCTCGGAAGCGCTGGCGCGGGAGAACGTGCAGTGAAGGGCGTCGGCACCGAAATCGGCACGATTCACTTCGTCGGCATCGGCGGCATCGGCATGTCCGGTATTGCCGAGGTGATGCACAACATGGGCTATTCGGTGCAGGGGTCGGACATGGCGGAAAGCTATGTCGTCGAAGGCCTGCGCAGCCGGGGCATCAAGGTGATGATCGGCCAGCGCGCCGAAAACGTGGATGGCGTGTCCGTCGTCGTCACCTCCACCGCTGTGAAGCGTGACAACCCGGAAGTGGTCGCCGCGCTGGAAAACCGCATCCCCGTGGTTCGCCGCGCGGAAATGCTGGCCGAACTGATGCGGCTGAAAAACACCGTGGCCGTGGCCGGCACCCACGGCAAGACGACGACCACCTCGATGGTCGCCTGCCTGCTCGATGCCGGCGGCGTCGATCCCACTGTGATCAACGGCGGCATCATTAATTCCTACGGCTCCAACGCGCGCCTTGGCGACAGCGAATGGATGGTGGTTGAGGCCGACGAGAGCGACGGTTCGTTCCTGCGGCTCGACGGCACCATCGCGGTCGTCACCAACATCGATCCCGAGCACCTCGATCACTACGGTTCGTTCGACAAGGTGAAGGACGCCTTCGTCGAATTCATCGAGAACGTACCCTTCTATGGCGCGGCGATGTTGTGCATCGACCATCCCGAAGTGCAGGCGGTCATCCCCAAGGTGCGCGACCGCCGCGTGGTGACCTACGGCTTTTCCGCGCAGGCGGACGTGCGGGGCGAGAGCGTGACCCCGATCCCCGGCGGCAACCGCTTCACCGCCGTGCTGCGCCAGCGCGATGGCTCGTTCCAGCGGATCGAGGACATCGAACTGCCCATGCCGGGTCGCCACAACGTGCAGAATGCGCTGGCCGCCGTCGCCGTTGCGCGTGAAATGGGCTGTTCCAACGAGTGCATCCGCACCGGCTTTTCCAAGTTCGGCGGGGTCAAGCGGCGCTTCACCAAGGTTGGCGAAGTGGCCGGCACCACGATCATCGACGATTACGGCCACCACCCCGTGGAAATCCGCGCCGTGCTCGCCGCCGCGCGTGAAGGGGTGAAGGGCCGTGTCATCGCCGTGGTCCAGCCGCACCGCTTCACCCGCCTGCGCGATCACATGGAAGACTTTCAGGGCGCCTTCAACGATGCCGACGTGGTCTATGCCGCGCCCGTCTATCCGGCGGGCGAGCAGCCGATCGAAGGCGTGGACAGTGCCGCGATGGTCGAAGGCATCAAGGCGCGCGGCCATCGCAGCGCGCATCTGATCGCCGGGCCTGACGCGCTGGCAACCGAACTCGCCGGCATGATCCAGCCGGGCGACATGGTCGTGTGCCTCGGCGCGGGCGACATCACCAAGTGGGCCGCCGGCCTCGCCACCGCAATTGAGCGCGAGAAGGCTATCGCGTGACCACCGCCACGCTCCCCTCTGTCCGTGGCAAGCTGACGCCCGACGCCCCGCTCGCCCCGCTGGTCTGGTTCAAGTCCGGCGGCACGGCGCAGTGGTTGTTCGAGCCGAAGGACGTGGCCGACCTGCAGGATTTCCTGGCCGGCCTTGCGCCCGATGTGCCGGTGATGGCGCTCGGCCTCGGGTCCAACCTGATCGTCCGCGATGGCGGCGTGCCCGGCGTGGTCATCCGTCTGGGCAAGGCTTTCGCCACGGTCGAGGCGATCGACGAAACCACGCTCAACTGCGGCGGCGGCGCCAGCGGCATCCTCGTATCCAGCACCGCGCGTGATCATGGCATCGCGGGCCTCGAATTCCTGCGCTCGATCCCCGGTACGGTCGGCGGCTTCGTGCGCATGAACGGCGGCGCTTATGGGCGCGAGGTGAAGGATATCCTCATCGATTGCGACGTCGTGATCCGCAGCGGCGAGATCGCCACGCTGCCCCTGTCCGAACTCGGCTACACCTACCGCCACTCCGATCTGACCGACGGCTCCATCGTCGTCGCCGCGCGCTTTCGGGGCCATCCGGGCGATCCGGCGGCGATCCAGACCGAAATGGACCGCATCAGCGCCGCGCGCGAAGCATCGCAGCCGCTGCGCAGCAAGACCGGCGGATCGACCTTCAAGAACCCCGATGGGTTCAAGGCGTGGGAACTGGTCGACAAGGCTGGCTGCCGCGGCCTGACCATGGGCGGCGCGCAAGTCAGCGAAAAGCATACCAACTTCCTCATCAACACCTGCGATGCCACCAGCGCCGAGATCGAAGGGCTGGGCGAGGAAGTGCGTCGGCGGGTAAAGGACCAGTCCGGCGTGGAACTTCATTGGGAAATCAAGAGAGTAGGTAATCCGTGAGCCTCCCCAAACTGCATGTTGCCGTCCTCATGGGGGGCTGGTCCAGCGAACGTCCGGTCTCGCTGATGTCGGGCGAGGGCGTCGCCAAGGCGCTGGAATCGCGCGGCCACACCGTGACCCGTATCGATATGGACCGCGATGTCGCCCTGCGCCTGTCCGAAGCGAAGCCCGACGTGGTGTTCAACGCGCTGCACGGCACCCCCGGCGAAGACGGCACCGTGCAGGGCATGATGGACCTGATGGGCCTCACCTACACGCACTCGGGCCTCGCCACCTCGGTCATCGCCATCGACAAGGAACTGACCAAGCAGGCGCTCGTGCCGCATGGCGTGCCCATGCCCGGCGGCCGCGTGGTCAAGGTGGAGGAGCTTTACGCCCGTGATCCCCTGCCGCGCCCTTATGTGCTGAAGCCCGTCAACGAAGGCTCCTCGGTCGGCGTCGCCATCGTCACGGTGGACGGCAACTATGGCAACCCGATCAGCCCGGCCACCACCGGCCCGTGGCAGGAATTCGACGAACTGCTGGCTGAACCTTTCATCCGGGGCCGTGAACTGACCACCGCCGTGCTGGGCAACCGCGCGCTGATGGTCACCGAACTGCGGCCCAAGTCCGGATTCTACGATTTCGACGCCAAGTACACCGACGGCATGACCGAACACGTCTGCCCCGCCGAAATCCCGGACGAGATCACGCAGGCGTGCAAGGACATCGCCCTGCGCGCGCATCAGCTGCTCGGCTGCAAGGGCACCAGTCGCAGCGATTTCCGCTGGGACGACGAACACGGCGTCGAAGGCCTGTTCCTGCTGGAAGTGAACACCCAGCCGGGCATGACCCCGCTCAGCCTCGTGCCCGAACAGGCGAAGGCGCTGGGCATGGACTATCCCGCGCTGGTCGAGGCAATCATCGCGGAAGCGCTACAGGGGAAGGGCGGCTAAATGGCGCAAACGATCCGGCGTGGCGGCAAGGGCGTGCGGCGCGCAGCCGCCACGCGCAACACCCGCGCCAAGGTCGCCACCGCGCGCAAGCAGACCGGTTCGATCGTCGATTCCGCCGTCCGCGCGCTGCCGTTCAGCGAAGAGACGCTGCACCGCATCGTCATGTCGGTGATCCTTGCCGTGGCGGCGGGACTGATCTGGCTGGTGGTGGAAATGGCCGGCCTGCCCGCGCTGGCCGGCGAACAGTTCGCCTCGGCCGCGTCAAAGGCCGGGTTCAAGGTCGTCCACCTTCAGGTCCACGGCGTCAACCGCATGAACGAGCTGAAGATTTACGACAAGATCCTCGGCCAGAGTGACCGCGCCATGACCCAGCTCGATCTTGAAGGCGTACGCCAGCAGGTGCTCGAACTGTCGTGGGTCAAGGACGCGCGCGTCTCGCGCCAGCTGCCCGATACGCTGGTGGTCGATATCGTCGAACGCAGCCCCCACGCGGTGATGCGCGGGCAGGATGGCAAGCTCGTCCTGATCGACGAAACCGGCCACGAACTCGAAGCCGTCACCCCGGCCCGGGCACGCGGCCTGCTGGTCCTTTCCGGGGATGGGGCCGAACAGCGCGTCGAAGACCTCGCCAAACTGCTCGAAGCCGCGCCTGCGCTCAAGCCGCAGGTGGCCGAAGCCGAATGGATCGGCCACCGCCGCTGGAACCTGACCTTCAAGACCGGGCAGGTCCTCGCCCTTCCCGAAGGCGATACCGAATCCGCTGGTGCCCTGCTGACTTTCGCGCGCATGGACGGCGTCGATCGCCTGCTGGGCGGAAAGGTCGCTGCGTTCGACATGCGCGCGCCCGATCGCATTTACCTGCGCGTGCCCGGCCATGCTGACGAGATGGCGGCCGAAGCCAAGGCCGCCGCGCAGGCAAAGGCCGAAGCGAAAAAGGCCGCCGCCGCCGCCGCGCCTGCCGCCACCCGCACCGCCGATGCTTCGGCAGCCGCCCCCAGGCCCAAAGCGACGGCCCGCGACTGACATGGCCATTCCCCGGATCACCAAGGTCTTCGCGGCCGTCAACATCGGGTCGTTCCGCACGTCGGCGATGATCGCAGGCCTGTCGGAAGCGGGTGAGATGGTCGTGCTCGGATCGGGCCACCGCGCCAGCCAGGGCATCAAGCGCGGCTATATCACCGACATGCAGGCGGCGACCCATTCGGTCCGCGATGCCATCGAACGCGCCGAAAAGATGGCCAACGCCAGCGTGCAGAGCGTGTGGATCGGCTGTTCCGGCGCGGGCCTTGCCAGCACCACCGCGCGGGTTGAGGTCGAAATCGGCGGCCGCCGCATCGAACAGGACGATATCGATCATCTGCTGGTCGCCGGACGCGATGTGATCCAGCCTGATGGCCGCACCGTGCTGCACGCACAGCCCGCGCACTACACGCTTGATGGCGCGCACGGCGTGCCCAATCCCAAGGGCCTGCATGCCGAACGGCTTGCGGTCGATATCCATGTGATGCTGGCCGATGGTGCGCCCGTCCGCAACATCAAGGAAACCGTTCAGAACGCGCACTTGCGGGTCGAAGCTGTGGTCGGTTCTCCGATCGCGGCGGGCCATGCCTGCCTCACCCCCGAAGAGCGTGAGATCGGCGTTGCGCTGGTCGAATTTGGCGCTGAGGTGACCACCGTCTCGGTCTATGCCTCGGGCATGTTGCTGGGAATGCAGGTTATTCCGTTCGGTTCGGGCGATATCACCGATGCCATCGCCAGCGCCTTCGGCATTCGCCGCTATCAGGCGGAGCGGCTGAAGTGCATGTCCGGTTCGGCCATCGCCAGCCCGGCCGACCACCGCGAGATGATCCCGGTGAACGCGCCCGGCGATCCCGAAGGGGCCGGCCCCGTGGCGCGCCATGCCGACGACAAGAACCGCATTCCCCGCGCCGAACTGATCTCGGTCATCACCCAGCAGCTCGGCCATTTCACCGAGGAAGTGGGCAGGGCGCTCAAAGCCATGGGCTTTACCGGCCAGCGCGGGCAGCAGGTCGTGCTGACGGGCGGCGGTGCGCAGTTGCCGGGCCTTGCCGATTTCGCGCAGGGCGCGCTCGGCCGGCCGGTGCGCATCGGTTCGCCGCCCACCATGCTGGGCCTGCCGCCGGGGCATGCCACGCCCAGTTCGTCCACGCTGGTGGGGCTGGTGCTCTATGCGGCGGCCGATCCGGTGGACATTCGCTCGGTCGGGCCGGGCTGGACGCCCAACGAGCCTTACAGCGGATTCGGGCTCGTAAAGGGCGTCTGGCGCGCGCTGCGTGAATACTTCTGACCGGGGTAAGGTGGTCAATTGGCCAACCGGCCCCAAAACCGATGCAGATAAGCGCTTCAAGCTGTGGAAAAGCCGCATTTTGCTTTGATTCCACGAATCCAATCGTGCCAAAGCAGCGTTAAGCTTTGGCGTAACAATTAACCCCATCCGGGAGACCGACATGAGCATCAACATCGGACCGCCGGCGATTGACGAGCTGCGGCCGCGCATCACGGTGATCGGGGTGGGCGGCGCGGGCGGCAACGCCATCGCCAACATGATCAATGCCAAGATCGAGGGCGTCGATTTCATCGTCGTCAACACCGATGCGCAGGCGCTGAACAATTCGATCGCGGAAAATCGCATCCAGCTTGGGCCGGATATCACGCAGGGCCTCGGCGCCGGCGCGCGTCCCGAAGTCGGTCGCGCCGCGGCCGAAGAAACGATGGAAGAGCTGGAGCGCGCGCTGGAAGGCGTCCACATGGTCTTCATCGCCGCCGGCATGGGTGGCGGCACCGGCACCGGCGCCGCACCGGTCATCGCCGAAGCCGCGCGCCGCAAGGGCGTGCTGACCGTGGGCGTGGTGACGAAGCCGTTCCTGTTCGAAGGCACGCGCCGCATGCGCTCGGCCGAATCGGGCATCGAGGAACTGCAAAAGCACGTCGACACGCTGATCGTGATCCCCAACCAGAACCTGTTTCTGGTGGCGAAGGCGGAAACCACCTTCAAGGAAGCGTTCCAGCTGGCCGACGAAGTGCTCCAGCAGGGCGTTCGCTCGATCACCGACCTCATGGTCATGCCGGGCCTCATCAACCTCGACTTCGCCGACGTGCGCTCGGTCATGGGTGAAATGGGCAAGGCGATGATGGGCACGGGCGAGGGCGAAGGCCCGAACCGCGCGCTCGAAGCCGCCGAACGCGCCATTGCCAACCCGCTGCTCGATGGCGTGTCGATGCAGGGCGCCAAGGGCGTGATCATCTCGATCATCGGCGGCGACGACATGAAGCTGCTCGAAGTCGACGAAGCCGCCAACCACATCCGCGAACTGGTCGATCCCAACGCCAACATCATCTGGGGTTCGGCGTTCAATCCCGATCTCGATGGCAAGATCCGCGTTTCGGTTGTCGCCACGGGCATCGAACAGAGCCAGGAACAGGCCGAAATCGCGGCGCGCCCGATGCAGCTTGGTGGTTCGCGCGGGCCGGCATTCCCCGGTTCCGCTGCCGCTCCGGCCGCCGCGCCGGCGTTCACGCCGCCGCCGGTGGCGCAGCCCGAACCCGTTGCGCAGGCCGCACCGGAACCCGCGCCCGCGCCTGCCGTTGAGCCCGAAGACGCGCTCGACCTGACGCTCGACCTTAGCGAGGAACAGCCCGCCGCCCCGGCCGCGCCCGTGGCCGAGGAACTGGAACTCGGCGTCGCCGAGGAGGAAGATGCCCCCGTGCCGCCGCGCTTCGGCCGCGCCCAGCCGGCGCCTGCCGCGCCCGCGCCGCGCACCGGTGGTGCCGCAGGTGGCAGCACGCTGTTCGAACGAATGGCCAACCTCTCGCGTGGCGCAGGCCGTGATGAAGCGGAGGAGCCCGAGGATGATGGCGCCGCGCTCAACATCCCGCGCTTCCTCGGTCGCCAGAACAACCAGTAAGGTCCCGCTGCCGGCTGCGTTCCTCGTTTGGAGGGGCGCGGCCGGCCGGGCCGGCGGTTCTGTTGCCGCCGCTTCAGGAAGGGTCCGCTAACGCGGCACCATGATGCGTCGATTCGCTGCCCGTTCCTTTCCGCGCGTGGCCGCTGCGGCTGCCATGCTGCTGCTGTCTGCCACATTTCCCGCGCACGCCCAGCAGGCCGATGATGACGGGGACGCGGGCGCCATCTCGCGCCCGGTTGTCCAGTCCACCGGGCCCACCGGCAATTCCGGCCAGTCGCTGAACGCGGCGCTTGCCCGTCTCGCGCGCGATCCGCGCAATGCGTCCGCGCTGGTCGATGCCGGAAACGCCGCGATGGCGCTTGGCGATACCGACGCCGCGCTCGGCTTTTTCACCCGCGCTGATCAGGTTTCGCCCGGCAATGGCGCGGTCAAGGCGCAGATCGCCTCGGCCATGCTGCGCGGCGAAGACCCTGTTACCGCGCTGCGCTGGTTCGACGATGCGCAGGCCTCGGGCGCCGATACCGTGGCGATGGCCTCGGATCGCGGGCTGGCCTACGATCTCGTGGGTGACAACGGCGCCGCCCAGCGCCAGTACCAGCTCGCGCTCAGCCGTGGCCCCAACGAAGAGGCCACCCGCCGTTACGCGCTCAGCCTCGCCATCGCGGGCGACCGGCGCGGTGCCGAAGCCACGCTTGCCACGCTGGTCCAGCGCCAGGATCGCGCCGCGTGGCGCGTGCGCACCTTCATCATGGCGATCACCGGCAGCGCGGATGATGCGGTGGGCGTCGCTCGCGCCTCTATGCCGGCCGATCTTGCCGCCGGCATCGCGCCCTATTTGCGCTATATGCCGCGCTTGACCCCTGCGCAGCAGGCCGGCGCCGCCAACCTCGGCCGCTTCCCGCGCGCCGCCGACATCGGCCGCGACGATCCGCGCGTGGTCCAGTACGCCGCGCTCCACCCGCGCACCCCGCGCGCCGATCTCGCGCTTGCGCCGCAGGGCGAGGCGCTCGGCGGCCACGGCCGCGACGACCGCGCCAGTCGCGCCCGGCGTCGCCGTCCGGACAAGGACGATGCCGTGCAGGTGGCGCTCGCCACGCCGCCCCCGGCGCAACCGTCCGCCCCGGCCAGTCCGTGGGGCGTCACGCTTCAGCAGCAGGCCCAGCAGCAGGCTACCGCCCGCCCGGTGCCCACCGTCGCGCAGCCGGTGGTTCAGCCAGTTCCGGTTCCCGCGCCGGTCGTCTCGCGCCCCGTGGTCCAACCGACCGCCGCCCCGATGCCTCCGGTTTCGGCCCCAGTTTCGGCCCCAGTCTCGCGTCCAACGGTCCAGCCGGCGCCGAGCGTGACCCCCGGCTTCGACCTCGCGCGCGTGCAAGGCAGCGCCCCGGTCCAGACCGCGCCCGCCCCGGCGCCAACACCTGCGCCCATCGCCATCCCGCAGCCGACGGTTCTTTCGCGTCTCGACATGCCGGCTTCCGCGCCGCGTCCATCGGTTGCGGCACCGGTCGTCCAGCCGCCCCCGCCGGTCGCCGCCCCGCAGCCGGCCCCGGAACCCGCGCCGCAAGCCGTCACTCCGCCACCGGCCGATTTCCGCAGCCTGTTCGACGGCTTCCAGCCTCCGGCCGAGGAACAGCAGGCCCCGGTCGTCGCGGTCGACATCACCCGCCTGCCACCGCGCAAGCGCCCCGAACCCAAGGTCGAGCCGAAGGTCGAGCCCAAGCCCGAGGCAAAGCCCGCGCCCGAACCGCGCACCGCCAAGGGGAAGGGCAAGGAGCCCGAGCCCGCCCAGGACTGCGATCCGCTTCCCGCCAAGGGCAAGGCCGCGAAAAAGCCCGTGCCGGTCAAGCCAAAGCCCGCAACCAAGGGTGCGAAGGCGGCCGATACCTGCGCCACCGCTGCCCGCGGCGACCGTCCCGACGGACCGACCGCCGTCTCGCGCACCGACGAAAAGACCGGCAAGGGCGGCAAGGAGCTGAAGGGCAAGGACGCCAAGGAAGCGAAGGCCACTCTCAGCCATCCCAGCCGCATCTGGGTGCAGGTGCTCACCGGTTCCGACCGCGATCGCATGGGCGGCGAATGGCGCGCACTGGTCCGTCAGGCCGCCGGGCTGAAGGGCAAGAAGCCGTTCATCACCCCGTGGCGCAGCAATTTCCGCCTGCTTACCGGTCCGTTCGACAGCGATGTCGCCGCGCAGGATTTCCTCAA
>JBDLVU010000065.1:0-14941 GCA_039804665.1 Pseudomonadota bacterium
GCTTCTGGATCACGCCCGGCGATCTCGCAGCGCGCCACTTTGGCGCGGTCGTGATGACCACGACCGACGCCTGACGCGCCGCCAAGGCTTGCCCCGCCGCCATTCGCAGGGCTAGGCTGAAGCCATGGCCGGATCGATCGTACCCAACGCCGCGCTGTCCGACGCGCTTGTCATACTTGGCGCGGCGGGCATCGTTATCCCGGCTTTCGCGCGGCTGCGGATCACGCCGATCATCGGCTTCATCCTCGTCGGGCTGGCGGTCGGCCCTTATGGCCTTGGCGCCATGGTGCCGCAGGTCCCGTGGCTTTACCACGTCACCATCACCGATCCGCACGCGATCGAGCCATTCGCCGAATTCGGCATCATCCTGCTGCTGTTCGAAATCGGGCTGGAGTTGTCTTTCAACCGCCTGTGGGCGATGCGCCGGCTGGTGTTTGGCCTCGGCGCCATAGAACTCGCCGTTTCGGCGGGCCTGCTCGGCGCCGCGCTGCTGCTGACGGGCGAAACGCTAGGCGGCGCGCTCGGCCTCGGCCTTGCGCTCGCGCTGTCCTCCACCGCGCTGGTGCTGCCGATATCCGGCACGCAAGGCCCAGTCGGCCGCGCCGCGCTGTCGATGCTGTTGTTCGAAGATATCGCGCTGGTGCCGATCATCTTCCTGCTCGGCGCCATCGCGCCGGCGGGTGGCCCCGACAGCGCAGACCTTCTGGGCACGCTGTGGAAGGGCGCGCTGGTGATCGTGGTGATGCTGGTCGCGGGCAAGCTGCTGCTCTCGCGCCTGTTTGCGCAGGCCGCGCACACCAAAAGCCCGGAACTGTTCCTCGCCGCCAGCCTGCTGGTGGTGATCGTCGCAGCCATGGCCACCGGTGGCGTCGGCCTCTCTCCCATCATGGGCGCGTTGCTCGCGGGCCTGCTGATCGCGGAAACCGAATACCATGGCGAGGTCGAGGCCCTGACCAAGCCATTCAAGGGCCTCGCTCTCGGCGTGTTCCTGATCACCATCGGCATGGGCATAGACTTGCGCGTGGTCTGGCAGCAGTTCGGATCGCTGGCATTGGCGGTGGCTGGCGTGGTGCTGGTCAAGGCACTGGTCACCAGCGTGTCGCTGCGCCTGATGGGCAAGGAACGGTCCACCGCGCTGCAAACCGGCATCCTGATGGCCAGCCCTTCGGAAACCACGCTGATCGTGCTGGCAACCGCCGCGCAGGCCCGCCTGATCGACGCCGAATCTGCGCAGTTCTGGCAGATCGTCACCGCCATCGGCCTCACCATCACGCCGCTGCTGGCAAAGGTGGGTGAGCTTTCCGGCCGTCAGGTCAAGCGCGGCGAAGGCAAGGCCGCCGATGCCGATGTCGAGGAGCCAGAAGGCGAACGCGCGGTCATCCTTGGCTTCGGCCGCGTCGGCCGCCTGATTGGTGAGATGCTGAAGGTCCACGGCACGCCCTTCGTCGCCATCGATTCCGATCCCGTCATGGTCAGCACGGGCCGCGAGGCCGGAATGCCCGTGCTGTTCGGCAATATCGAAAGCGCCGCGATGATCGACCGGCTCGATCTCACCCGCGCCCGCGCGCTGATCCTCACGATGGACGAACCCGTGCTCGTCTCGCGCATCGTGCGCCGCCTGCGCAAGGCGCGGGCCGACCTGCCGATCATCGTGCGCGCGCGCGATGCCGAACACGCCGCCGAACTCTATCGCGCCGGGGCCAGCCACGCCGTGCCCGAAACGTTGGAAAGCTCGTTGCAACTGTCCGAAGCCGTGCTGGTCGATCTTGGCGTGCCGATGGGGCCCGTGATCGCCTCGATCCACGAAAAACGGGATGAATTCCGCCAGCAGATCATGCAGGAGGGCGAACTCGATACGCCACCCCGGCTCAAGTCCAGCCGCCTGCGCGACAAACCGGGGGCCTGATGATGCGCCGCTGCCTTCTTGCACCCGTCCTGATCATCCCCGCCCTGATTGCTTTCGCCCCGGCCGCGCACGCCGCCGACGAGGAAATTCAGGTCTACATGGACGAGCTGACCGCGCCCGGGCACCTCGGCCTCGATCTCCATGTCAACGACGTGCTGAGCGGCGCCCGGGGCGCCGATTATCCGGGCGGCGAAGCCTCGCTGCACCGCCTGCGCGTAACGCCCGAACTCTCGGTGGGCCTCAGCAAGACATGGGACATCGGCTTCTACCTGCCGCTCACCACGCTTGCCTCCGACGGCAAATACCGCGTGCAAGGCGCCAAGCTGCGCATCAAATGGCTCGCCCCGCACAAGGCCGAAGGCTTCTACGGCGGCGCCAATTTCGAGATCGGTCGCGTCGCCCACCGGCTCGACGAGAATCCATGGAATGCCGAGATGAAGCTGATCGGCGGCTGGCGTCGCGGCCCATGGGAAGTGGGCCTGAACGGCAACTTCGATTTCGTCGTCTCAGGCCCCGCGCCCACCCCGGCCACGTTCGACCTGTCCAGCCGCATCGGCTACCGCGTCGCGCCCAAGCTCGTGCTGGGGGTGGAGAACTACACCGGCTTCGGCCCGCTCAAATCGCTCGGCCACTTCGGCCGCAACGAACAGGCCAGCTTCGTAACCGCAGACACCAGCCTTGGCAAATGGGACGTGCATCTGGGCCTCGGCAAAACCTACGGCACCAGCACCGACAACGTGATCGCGAAGCTGATCATCGGCGTGCCGATGCCCTGACCGGTCCGGGCGCAAGACACAATTCCCGACACGGGCGAAGGTGGCAGGCTCACCCCGCCAGCACGCCCTTCGCCGCCGCGATCGCGTCTGCCGCCTTGCTGCCGTCCGGACCGCCGCCCTGCGCCATGTCGGGCCGGCCACCGCCACCCTTGCCGCCCAGAGCTTCCACGCCTGCACGCACCAGGTCCACGGCGCTCACCTTGCCGGCCATGTCCTCGGTGACGGCCGCCGCGATGCTCGCCTTGCCGTCGTTCACGGCGACGATCACCGCCACGCCCGAACCCAGCCGCTGCTTGGCCTGATCCAGCAGGCCGCGCAGTTCCTTGGGGTCCAGCCCCTCCAGAACCTGCCCGCTGAACTTCACGCCGCCAATTTCCTCATCGGCATTCTCGGCCTTCGCCGCACCGCCACCAAGGGCGAGCGCCTTCTTGGCCTCGGCCAGTTCGCGCTCCAGCTTGCGCCGTTCGTCGAGCAGCGCCGCAACGCGCGATTCCACCTCGTCGGGCGTGGTCCGCAGCAAACCTGCAGTGCCCTTTAGCTTTTCCTCGCGGTCCACCAGCCACGCCCGCGCGCCTTCGCCGGTCAGGGCCTCGATGCGGCGCACGCCGCTGGAAACCGCGCTTTCGCCCACGATGCGGAACACGCCGATATCGCCCAGCGCGCGCACGTGGGTGCCGCCGCACAATTCCACCGAATACGGCAGGTCCGTCACGCGGCCCATGCTCAGCACGCGCACTTCGTCGCCATACTTTTCACCGAACAGCGCCATCGCGCCCGCTTCGATCGCGTCTTCCGGGCTCATCAGGCGGGTGGTCACCGCCTCGTTGGCGCGGATTTCGGCGTTCACCTCGGCCTCGACAGCGGCAATGTCCTCTGCCGTAAGCGCGGTGGGGTGCGAATAGTCGAAGCGCAGGCGATCGGCCGAAACCATCGAACCCTTTTGCGTCACGTGCGCGCCCAGCCGGTTGCGCAGCGCGGCGTGCAGCAGGTGCGTGGCGGAATGGTTCGCGCGCGTGGCATCGCGGCGGGCCACGTCCACCGCCAGTTGCACCGCATCGCCAACCTTGATCGAACCCGCTTCCACCGTGCCCTGATGCGCGTGCAGGCGCCCCAGCGGCTTGGTGGTGTCGCTCACCACGATCTTCAGCCCTTCGGTGGTGGAGATCGTGCCGGTATCGCCCATCTGGCCGCCGCTCTCGCCATAGAACGGAGTCTGGTTGGTCAGAACGGTTACGTCGTAACCAGCCTTGGCCTCGGTCACCATCTTGCCGTCCTTGACCAGCGCCACCACCACGCCTTCGCCGGTCGTGGCGGTATAGCCGGTGAATTCGGTCGCGCCTTCGCGCTCGGCAATGTCGAACCACACTTCGCCATCGGCGGTCTGGCCGCTGCCCTTCCACGCGGCGCGCGCGGCAGCCTTTTGCTGCGCCATCGCGGCGTCGAAGCCATCCTTGTCCACGCTGATCCCGCGCGCGCGCAGCGCGTCTTCGGTCAGGTCATAGGGAAAACCATACGTGTCGTAGAGGCGGAACGCCGTCTCGCCCGGCAGCTTGTCGCCCTCGCCCAGCGTGCCCGTCGCCTCGTCCAGCAGCTTCAGCCCGTTGGACAGCGTCCGGCGGAACTGCACTTCCTCGCGCAGCAGCGTTTCCTCGATCAACGGCTGCGCGCGGCCCAGCTCGGGATAGGCCTGGCCCATCTCGGTCACCAGCGATCCCACCAGACGATGCATCAGCGGGTCCTTGGCACCCAGCAGGTGCGCGTGGCGCATGGCGCGGCGCATGATCCGGCGCAACACATAGCCGCGCCCTTCGTTGCTGGGCAGCACGCCATCGGCCAGCAGGAAGCTGGTGGAACGCAGGTGGTCCGCGATCACGCGGTGGCTGGCGGTCTGCTCACCCGCGGCCTTCACGCCCGTCAGGCTCTCGCTCGCCGCGATCAGTGCCTTGAACGTGTCGGTGTCATAGTTGTCGTGCTCGCCCTGCAGGACGGCGGCGATGCGCTCCAGCCCCATGCCGGTGTCGATGCTGGGGCGCGGCAGACTGCCGGTGATCTCGCCCGCAGTCTGTTCGAACTGCATGAACACAAGGTTCCATATCTCGATGAAGCGGTCGCCGTCCTCATCCTTCGATCCCGGAGGGCCGCCCCAGATGTGGTCGCCATGGTCAAAGAAGATTTCGCTGCACGGCCCGCACGGGCCATCGTCGCCCATCGCCCAGAAATTGTCCTTGGTGGCGATGCGGATGATGCGGTCTTCGGAAAGCCCGGCGATCTTCTGCCACAGGCCGAACGCCTCGTCGTCGGTGTGATAGACGGTGACGAGCAGCTTGTCCTTGGGCAGGCCCCATTCGCGCGTCAGCAGCGTCCACGCGTGCGTGATCGCCTGTTCCTTGAAATAATCGCCAAAGCTGAAGTTGCCCAGCATTTCAAAGAACGTGTGGTGGCGCGCGGTATAGCCCACATTGTCCAGATCGTTGTGCTTGCCACCGGCGCGCACGCACTTCTGCGACGAGGTCGCACGCGGCGTTGCGCGGGTTTCAAGCCCCGTGAACACGTTCTTGAACGGCACCATCCCCGCGTTCGTGAACATCAGCGTCGGGTCGTTGTACGGCACCAGCGGCGCGGACTGTACGACCTCGTGCCCGGCTGAGCCGAAGTATTCGAGGAATGAGCGGCGGATTTCGTTCGTCGAAGTCATGGGGCTGCGATTAGGCGAGCGTTCGGCGCGGAACAAGCACGTTTCGCCGTTATCAGTGATCGACTGTTGCTCTTACCAGCCAGGCAGCGGCCGGAAACGCCACCTGCCCGCCCACCAGATGGTCGCGCGCCAGCGCTTCCAGCCGCTGGAGGAACGATTCCCGCGCCGATTGGGGCAGTTCGCGGATGGCGGCTGCGGCGGGACCGATTCGCGCAAAGAAATCCATCGCATCGGCCACCGGATCGCTGCCAGCGCCGGCCACATAGGCGAAATCCACCGGCGTGAACGTGATGTCCTTCCACCCCGCCATGCACGCGCGCACATGCGCCGGATCGGCAAAGGCGAACGGCCCCGGTGGGAACGTCTGCGCCGGCGCGGGCGCCGAAGGCGGCAGCAACCGCGCAATGCCCGAAGCCCACCCGTTCTCGGCCGCAGCCCGAAAACAGCTGAACACCATCCGCGCCCCCGGCGCCGCCACCGCTGCCAGATGGGCAAAGGCGCCCGGCGGGTGCGGAAAGAACATCACCCCATGGCGCGATGCATAAAGATCGGGCGCCGTCTGCGGCTGCCATGCAGAGGCGTCGGCCAGTTCAAATCGAAGGTTGCCCGGATGCCCGCGCGCGCTGGCGGCGGCGATCAGGTCGGCGGAAATGTCCACACCCGTCACCTGCGCATCGGGCCGAACCGCCGCAATCGCGCGCGAAAGTTCGCCCGCCCCGCAGCCGATATCCACGATCCGCGTTCCGCGTTCCGCCGCCACCGCCTCAAGCAGGTGCGGCGTCATTCCTGCAAAGCTGCGATCCGTGCGCGCCTGTTCCTGCGCCCAGTTGCGGCCGACCGTACCTTGCCAGTCCCGTGCTCCCGTCATCCATGCACGCTACGCCTGCCCCCGTGCTGCGACAAGCCGGGGTCCACACGGATCGTCTCCATAACCGAACGGGCCGGCCTCCCGCCTTGGAAAGCCGGCCCGCCCGAGGCCTGCGTCAATCCGCGATCAGGCGTGGAACAGGTCGAAGTTTCCGGCGCGGATCGCCTCCAGTTCAAAGTTCGCCACATCGCCGAACTGGATGTGATCCACGCCCAGCAGCGTGATCGTGCCGCCCGAGGTCAGCGTGATGCGCGTGTCCATCACCAGATCGCCGTTGTAGTCGGCATGGGCCTCGCCCTTGTACCAAACGCCCTGACCCAGCTGGATCACATCATCGCCGTGGGTAAAATCGGTGATCGTGTCGGCACCGGCAGGCGCCTTCTTGCCGTCTTCAAGGCGGCTGTAATCGAAGGTGTCGTGCCCCGTGCCGCCGGTCAGACGATCGTCGCCACGGCCGCCCACCAGCACGTCGTTGCCCGTCATGCCGTCCAGCGCGTCGTTGCCGTTGTTGCCGAACAGCGTGTCGTCGTTCGAACCGCCCTTGATGGTGTCATCGCCGTTGAAGCCCGAGATCGTGTTGGCGGCGGCATCGCCGTTCAGCACGTCGTTGCCGTTGCCGCCGTCGTGCACGTCGTCCACGGTCATCAGCAACAGCTGGCCCTGCTCCACGGTGGCCGGATCGCCGGTGGTCTTGTGCACCTGCGCATCGAGCAGATAGGCGTGCGTATCGGCATCGCCCCAGATCGCGCTCACGTCGATCACCCCCGACGATTCCTCGTCCTGCGTGATGAAGCCGGCGGCCCCCGGCGTGAACTTCGCCGGATCGAAGCTCAGGATCGACGAAAGCGTGTCGGTCGCGATGTCGTATTCATAGACCTTGGCGATATAGGCGTTGTTGCCCGGGTCTTCCTGAAGGATCACCTTGCCATCGGCCACGGTCAGGTTGTCGAACATCTTCTGGCCTTCGCTGCCGTCCAGCACCGCCTTGATGGTGCCGCCCGCCTGCGGGTTGGAGATGTCGTTGAACGTCGCCTGATACAGGCGCGAATTGCCGGTGAAGCTGTTGGTGGTGGTGAAGTAGAGAACGTTGGGGTTCTGCGGGTCCCACGCGCTGTCTTCCGGACGCAGGAAGCTGGTCACGCCCTGCGCTTCGCTGGCGGCGTCGATCTGCGCGCCGGTCTTGCCGGCGGCATCCACGATCTGTTCCAGCGTGAACGAGCCGTTGACCGCGGCGCCGTTGGTTTCATCGGCAATGCCCGAAACCTTGATGCCATACAGCAGCCCGTCGGTCAGGCCCGCCTTGTCGATATCGGTGCCGGTGGCCTGCTTTTCGCCCACGTAGATATAGACTTGCCCGTTCTGGCCGTCGTCGGTGGCGGCCACGATGGTCTTGGCCTGCGCCAGCGGGTTCGCGGTCAGGTTTTCGAACGAAAGGTTGCCCAGCGCCGGCAGTTCATAGGCGGTGCCCGCGTTCGCGCCGCTGACGATCGTCGCCACGGCGCGGCCTTCCACGCCCGATTCCTCACCCGTCAGATAGATGCGCGCGGTCGTGCCCGTACCCGTGGCGGCGTTGAAATAGGCGGTGGTGTCGGCCAGGTCGCCCGAACAGAAACGGCTGAAATTGGTGGTCCCGGCCGTATAGGCAGTGCCGTTCCACAGATAGGTCGTCTTCATCGCGTCATCGCCGCCGACCACGGCCAGCGTCGCCTTGTCCACGATCATCGTGTCGATATAGGCGCCCGTGCCGCCATGATCGCGCACCACGCCGCCGCTGGCGATTTCATGGTTCACGATCACGGTCACGGTGCCGTCGCCGTTGTCGAACGCCCCGATGCCGTCGGGAATCCCGCCGAACACGCCGGTGGTGCTGCCGGCAAGCGCGTCGCCGGTGGTGATGATCGAAGTGACCGTAACGTTCGGCTCAAGCGCCAGAACGAACGGATTGGTGCTGCTGGAAGGTCCGGTAGCCATGTCGTTGTTGTCCCCTGACAGTGGTTTTTTGGCCTGTGCTGGTTAGGGACTTCACTTTGCAGGAATGCGAAGATTAACTTTCAGTAATGTTTCACTCGGTTTAACCGCCTCGGTTTCGGGGCAATTCGGCACAAGATCCGGTTCGCCGGACGGAAAAATCGTTACCGCTTGCGACTCACCGCGAACAGGCAGACGATGCCTGCAACGATCCCTTGCGCGTCAGGCGTAAGACAGCCGCGCCCGGCGCGCCTCTTGAACGAGGAGGCGACGATGGGAAGCAAGCCGAACACAGGCCACACCATTCCGGGCAGCACAGCAGGCCGGGCCACCCGCGTCATCGCGCTGGTCGGCCCGGCGGGAACCGGCAAGACCAGTCTTGCCGAAGCCCTGCTCCACGCCAGCGGCACCATCGCGCGGCAGGGTACGGTCGAGGCCGGCACCACCGTGGGCGATGCCAGCCCGGAAGCCCGCGCGCGCGGCGGCTCCACGGAAACCAACGTGCTCCACTGCCGCTATCTCGATGATCGCTTCGTGCTGCTCGATGCGCCCGGCGGCGCAGGGTTTTCCCACGATGGCCTTGCCGCGCTCGCCAGCGCCGACATGGCCGTGGTGGTGGTCGATCCCGTGCCCGACCGCGCCACGCTTGCCGGCCCCATCCTGCGCCAGCTCGATGCGCTGGGCCTGCCCCACGCGATCTTCGTCAACAAGATGGACGGCGCCCGCGCCGGTTCGGTGCGCGATGTGCTCGCCGCGCTCCAGCCGATGAGCCGCGAACCGCTGCTGCTGCGCGAATTCCCCATCCGGCGCGGCGATCAGGTGATCGGTTACGTCGATGTCGCGCTGGAACGGGCGTGGGCCTACCGCCCCGGCCAGCCGAGCGAGCCCGTCGCCATCCCCGAAGACCTCGAAATGCGCGAAAAGGAGGAACGCCAGCAACTGCTCGAAACGCTCGCCGATTTCGACGATTCGCTGATGGAAGCGCTGCTGATGGACGAAGTGCCGGCGCAGGACGTGGTCTTGGCCGACCTCGCCACCGACACCGCCACCAACCGCGTGGTGCCCGTGCTGTTCGGCTCCGCGCTTCAGGACGGCGGGGTGCGCCGCCTGCTCAAGCTGCTGCGCCACGAAGCGCCCGACTGGCACGCTGCGGCCGCGCGGCTTCACACCGGCGAGGCGCGCGCCCTCCATGTGTTCCGCATCATCAACGGCGGCGCGATGGGCCGCCTTGCCGTCGCCCGCGTGCTGGGTGCGGCGCTGAAGGAAGGGGATGCCGTGGCCGGCCAGCGCGCCGGGTCGCTGTTCACCGTTCAGGGGGACAAGACCACCAAGGTCGCTAGCGCCGATCCGGGAGACGTCGTCGCCATCGCCCGTCTGGAAACCGCCCGCGCCGGCACGTTGCTGGTGGACGACGCCGCGCACGATGTCGCGGTGGAATACCCCCCGCGCAACGCTGCGCTCGCCATCACCACGCGCGATCGCAAGGACGACGTAAAGCTCTCCGCCGCGCTCCACCGCTTGTGCGAGGAAGACCCCGCGCTGGCGTGGGAACAGGACGAGGAAAGCCACGAAACCCTGCTGCGCGGCGTCAACGACGAACACCTCTCCGTCGTCCTCGCCCGCCTGCGCCGCCGCTTCGGCGTTGAGGTGGACGCTCACCCGCCGCGCATTGCCTACCGCGAAGCCATCCGCAAACCGGCAGAGGCACGCGGGCGGCACAAGAAGCAATCGGGCGGCCACGGCCAGTACGGCGATTGCGTCATCACCATCCGTCCGCTGTCGCGCGGCGAAGGCTTCCAGTTCGAAGACCGCATCACCGGCGGCGCGATCCCCAAACAGTGGATCCCCGCGGTGGAAGCCGGGGTGCGCGACGCGATGGCGCGAGGGCCGTTGGGCTTTCCGGTGGTCGATGTCGCGGTCACGCTCACCGACGGCTCGTTCCACAGCGTCGACAGCTCAGAACTCGCCTTCCGCATCGCCGGTCGGCTCGCGATGGCAGAGGCGATGGCTAAGGCCGCGTCGTACCTGCTCGAACCCGTGTGCAAGGTCTGCGTCGATGCGCCCGCCGGCACCGGGTCAAAGGCCGGCTCGGTCCTGTCGGGCCGGCGCGGGCAGATCGCCGGCCTTGGCCCCCATCCCGAATGGGACCGCTGGGAACGGATCGAGGCGTTCCTTCCCGAAGCCTCGCTGCACGGGCTGGATGCTGAACTGCGCTCGCTCAGCCAGGGCCTTGCCCGGTTCGAGGCCGCGTTCGATCATCTGGCCGAACTCGCCGGCCGGCAGGCCGACGACGTGGTGAAAGCGCAGGCAAAGCTGGCAGCCTGATCTATTCGGCGCGCGTCCAGATCCACGTCCCGCTCAGCGCCATCACGCCAAGCGGGACCAGCACCCACGGCCACCCGGCCGTCAGCGCGGTGATCGCCACCGAGATCGCCATCGCGGTCAGCGCCGCCTTCTTGGCGCGGCGCGGAATGGCCCGGCGCGTGCGCCATTGCATCAACGGCGGCCCCCATGTCGGGTGCGCCAGCAGTCGCGCCTCCCACTGCGGGTTGCCCTTGGCAAAGCACAGCAGCGCCAGCAACAGGAACGGCACCGTGGGCAGCAACGGCAGCACCGCCCCCACCGCGCCGATCCCCACGAACCCCAGCCCCAGCGCAGACCACAACAGGCGCACCGGCCGGCCCGCCTTCAACCCGCCGCCGCCAGCCGCGCCGCATGTTCGCGCACCAGCGCGATCATGTTGGGCACGCCCTGCGTGCGGTTGGAGGATAGCTGGTTCTTCAGGTCGAACGGCGCCAGCATCGCGGCCACGTCCGCCTGCGCCACTTGCGTTGCGGGCCTGTCCTGCACCGCCGCCAGCACCAGCGCCACGATCCCCTTGGTGATCGCGGCATTGCTGTCGGCCAGAAAATGCAGCTTCCCGCCCGCCTCCCTGACGGGATAGACCCACACGCTGGCCGAACAGCCGCGCACCAGCGTGGCATCAGTCTTCAAGGCGTCTGGCATCGGCTCCAGCTCGCGCCCCAGCTCGATCAGCAGGCGATAGCGTTCGTCGCCATCCAGGAACTCGTACTCTTCGAGAATGTCATCCAGCGTGCGCATGGCGCGGCTTTAGCAGAGGAAAGCGAGGCCTCAACCCCTCACCGATCCCGCCTTACCGATCGCGCAGCGCCTCGATCTCGCGCGCAAGGTCGGCTCCGCCGCGCCCGTCGGTGATGATCCGCTCCAGCGTCTCCACCCGGCGCCGCAGTTCCACCACCTCGCGCTCCAGATCGGACGGCGGGGCAGCGGCATCCCCCTGCCACCGCATCGCATCGCGATGGCGGCGCATGTTCGTGAAGGCAAGGATCGCAACAATCGCAACAGCGGCAGCCCAGAAGCTCATGGATTCGTCTTTCAGCCAGCCTGCTGGCGCAGGGATTCGATTTCATTGGCCAGCACGGGATTGCCCGCGCTGGCGGCGTCAATGGCGATGCGTTCCAGCACGCGCACCCGCTGTTCCAGCCGTTCCGCCACGGCAATGTGCCGCGCCGCGCGTTCGGCCGATTGTGCCGCGCCCAGTTCCAGCTCGCGCTCGCGCAGTTCCGTGCGGCGGAACCATGCCCCCATGCCAAGCCCGGCCAGGCACACGAGCAGGAACACCACCGCGCACAGCGAAATGGCGTCGGCCACGGTCATTGCGGCCTCCCCGCTTCCACGCTGCGCACATCGCGCAGCGCTTCGATCTGCGTTGCCACGTCATAGCCGCGGTCGGTCACGATCCGCTCCAGCACGCGCACCCGTTCTTCCAGCCCGCGGTTGTGCGCGGCGTATTGGGCGGCCTTTTCGGCCGTGGCGGCGGCGCGCGTTTCCTCCAGCTTGCGGCTGTGGCGGGTCCAGATCGCGAAGCCGGCCAAAAGGAACGGCGCCAGCGGGATCAGGACGAAGATCGCATCAGGATTCATTGGATTTTCCCCATTTTCCCCGGATTGCGTGGCTCAGCGCAGGCTTTCGATCTCGGCCGAAAGGCGCGGATTACCCGAGACGTAGAAGTGCTCCACGTCGGCCAGCCGGCGGTCGATGTCGCGGAACTGCGCCCGCACTTCGCGCGCGGTGCGCGCCGGAGACTGGCGCACGCCCTGCCAGAACTTCTGCTCTTCGCGGTCGGAATAAAGCGCAGGCGGCTTCTTGTCGGCCAACATGCCGATGGCAAAGTAGATGAAGAACGGCCAGCCCATCGAGAACGCCAGGATCAGGAACCCGATCCGGACCCACAGCGCATCAACGCCCGTATAGTCGGCAATCCCAGCGCACACGCCCATGAACTTGCCGTTGACCTTGTCGCGGTAAAAGCGGGTGCGTTGCGCGCTCATTTCGAAAGCCCCTTCTGTTCGGCGAGCATACGGTCCAGCTCGCGCAGCTTCTGGTTGTCGGTTTCGCGGTCGGCCACGATGCGCGCCGGGCGGAACTCGGGATTGTCGGCGGCCACCAGCCGCTCCACCGTGTCCATGCGTTCGTCCAGCCTGCGGGCCAGCTGATACAGCTCCTCCAGCAGCGCCTCATCCCCGCTGGTCAGCGTGGCGGCGGTCTTCCACCGGGTGATGTAGTGCAGGATCACCCACGGCAGACCCACGAAGATGCCCAGGATGGCCACGATCGGAACAAGAATGTCTTCCATCGGTCAGCCCTCCTTCGCGTCCGAATGGCCAAGCGCGCGCTTCATCGCGGCCAATTCCTCGTCCACCTTGTCCTGCCCGGCCAGCGCGGCGATCTCGTCGGCAAGGCTCGGCTGCCCGCCTTCGGCCAGCGCCAGCGCATCGGCGCGGCCTTCGGCGTGGTCCACGCGGCGCTCCAGCTGGTCAAAGCGGGCCAGCGCCTCGTCCACGCGCTCGCTGGTCAGCAGGCTGCGCAGGCGCACCCGGTTTTCGGCGCTTTCCAGCCGCGCGGCGATGGCCGTCTGGCGGCTGCGCGCTTCGCGCAGGCGGGTCTGCAACTTTTCGATGTCCTGTTCATAGGCGCGCATCGAATCGTCCAGCACCGCCACTTCGGCGCGCAGCTGCCCGGCCATGTCGCCGGCCTTGTTCTTTTCCACCAGCGCGGCGCGGGCCAGATCCTCGCGGTCCTTCGAAAGCGCCAGCTGCGCCTTGTCCGCCCAATCGGCCTGCAACCGCTCCAGCTTGCTCACGTGGCGCAGCATTTCCTTCTGGTCGGCAATGGTGCGCGCGGCAGATGCCCGCACTTCGACCAGCGTCTCCTCCATCTCCATGATGATCATCCGGATCATCTTTGCCGGATCGTCCGCCTTGTCGAGCAAGTCGTTGAAATTCGCGGCAATGATATCGCGCGTGCGCGAAAAGATGCCCATCAGGTTCACTCCGTTGGTAAAGGTGGGGCGCGATTGGCGCGGACCGTATCCGGTTTCAGCCGTCTGGCGAACCCGGTCCAGCTCCGCATCGAAGCGCGAACCGCGCGCGGCGGCGTTGCGAATTGGCGTCAGATCGTTTGTGAGATTTTCCGGCATCAGGCCAGTTCTCCCGTGATCGCCGCGCTGGAAGCATAGACCTGCGGCGCGGCGTTAAGCTGCTGCGTCAGCGCAAAGCAGTTGAGCGCCACCATCGCCGTGATGCTGGCCAGCGCGGCGCGGCCCAGCTTGGTCGAAAAGAACGGGGTGGTGTACATTGTGTGCTCTCCGTGGCTGGCCTTGCAGCCGATATGTTCATGTTTCAGCAAGGCCCGTGCCAAACGCGAAAACCGCGGATTTGGGCGGCCTTTGCGCAAATCGGTTGGGGTGGATTGCCCGGGGTTGGCAAAATCTGCTATTTGTTGGCACATGGATCGGGATGTTCAGTTCATCGGCCAGTCGGGGGCCTTCCTCGATGCAGTCGAACGCGCCAGCCGCGCCGCGCCCATGCGCCGCCCGGTCCTCGTCATCGGCGAACGCGGCACCGGCAAGGAACTCATCGCCGAACGCCTCCACCGCCTGTCCACGCGCTGGCAGGAACCGCTCGTCACGCTCAACTGCGCCGCCCTGCCCGAAACGCTGATCGAGGCGGAGCTGTTCGGCCATGAAGCCGGCGCCTTCACCGGCGCCACCCGCGCCCGCGCCGGCCGCTTTGAAGAGGCGGACCGGGGCACGCTGTTCCTCGATGAACTCGCCACGCTGTCGATGGGCGCGCAGGAACGCCTGCTGCGTGCGGTGGAATATGGCGAAGTCACGCGCATCGGCGCCAGCCGCCCGATCCGCGTGGACGTGCGCATCGTTGCCGCCACCAACGAAGACCTGCCGCGCATGGCCAATCAGGGCCGCTTCCGCCCCGACCTGCTCGATCGCCTCAGCTTCGAGGTCATCACCCTGCCCCCGCTGCGCGTGCGCGAAGGCGATATCGCCGTGCTCGCCGACTATTTCGGCCGGCGCATGGCCGCTGAACTCGGCTGGGATTCCTGGCCCGGCTATGCCCCCCACGTGGCGCAGGCGATGGAAACCTACGCGTGGCCGGGCAACGTGCGCGAACTGCGCAACGTGATCGAACGCGCCGTCTATCGCTGGGACGATTGGACCGCGCCCATCGCCCACGTGCAGTTCGACCCGTTCGAAAGTCCGTGGAAACCGGCCCCTTCCCCCCGCGCGGCGGAAACTTCGGCCACGCCGGTCCTGTCGGTCGTGCCCACCCGCGCCGATTTCGATTCGGTGGAAGACCTGCGCGCCGCCGTCGATGCGCACGAAAGGGCCATCCTCGAACACCATCTCG
>JBDLVU010000066.1:0-14847 GCA_039804665.1 Pseudomonadota bacterium
GCTCGATTTCTTCCGCTATCGATTCAACGACCTGACCATCCGCCACCTGCTGGTCAGCGGCAAACGCGCGATGGACGAAGGCATGAGCGATGCCGTGGTCATGGCCTGCCTGCTGCACGACATTTCAAACGGCGCGCTGATCCGCCCCGATCACGGCTACTGGAGCGCGCAGCTCGTCGCGCCTTATGTCAGCGACGAAGTGGCCTTTGCGGTGAAGTACCATCAGGCGCTGCGCTACGTGCCGGATGAAAGCGTCGGCTATGCCTATCCCGACAGCTACCACCGCTTCTTCGGCCCGGACTACCAGCCGCCGGAATACCTGCTGCGCGATGCCGAATACGCGCAAGGGCACAAGTGGTACATGACCGCGCGACAGGTCACGCTGTACGACACCTACTTCTTCGACGATTTCCCCGAAGTGGACCCGGCCGTGTTCGAAGGCGTGATCGCGCGCGAATTTCGCGAGCCCGAAGAAGGCCTCGGTTTCGACGCCAGCCCCACCGCGCACATGTGGCGCACGATGATCTGGCCCAACAACTTCCTTTAGGAAACGCCCGCCTCGACCTTGCCGGCATGGCCCGCAAAGCCGTGCAGCCCCAACCACCATTGCAGCGCGATGATCCCGCCCTTGGCCGGTTGCAGCAATGCGATCAGCAGCACCAGCGCCATGGCCGCCACCACCAGCATCATCGCCCACAGCGGCAGGCTTTCGTGGCTGCCCAGCGCGATGATCACCGGCGCCATGATGTGCCCGGTCAGCAGGATCGAGACATACGGGGGGAAATCGTCGGCGCTGTGCAGCGTCCAGTTCTGGCCGCACATCCGGCACCGCTCCACCGGCTTCAGGAACCGCGCGAACAAGTGCGTGCCTTCGCAGCGCGGGCATTGCCCCCTGATCCCGCGCCAAACCCCCGCGCCGAGCGAATGCGGCAGGCTGGAAGGCGACAAGGGCAGCGCGGCATCGGGCATGGCAGGCCTACTTGGCGAAGGGGTTTTTCGGAGTGCGCAGGTTCAGCCGGATCGGCACCGAATCGAACCCCAGTTCGCGCCGCATGCTGTTCACCAGATAGCGGCGATAGCTTTCGGGCAGCAGTTCCAGCCGCGTCCCGAACACCACGAACGTCGGCGGACGGGTGCGCGCCTGCGTGATATAGCGCAGCTTGATCCGCTTGCCGCCCGGCGCCGGCGGCGGATTGGCGGACAGCGCATCGTCGAACCAGCGGTTCAGGCCCGACGTCGGCACGCGCTTGCTCCACGCCTCACGGATGTTGAACGCCGCCTCCAACAGCGTGTCCAGCCCCTTGCCCGTGCGCGCCGAAACCGCCACCAGCGGCACCCCGCGCACTTGCGCCAGGCCTTCGTCCAGCGCAGTGCGCACGCCATGGAACAGCCCGCTGGCGTCCTCGGCCACGTCCCACTTGTTGATCGCGATGACCAGCGCGCGGCCTTCTTCCAGCACCAGCGACGCGATCTTGAGGTCCTGATGCTCCAGCCCGCGCGTGGCATCCAGCAGCAGCACGACCACTTCGGCAAAGTCGATCGCGCGGCGCGCATCGGCGACCGACAGCTTCTCCAGCTTTTCGACGACTTGCGCCTTCTTGCGCATGCCCGCGGTGTCGATCAGGCGCACCGGGCGATAGCTCTCGCGCTCCGGATCGAACCATTCCCAGTCAATCGCGATGGAATCGCGGGTGATGCCCGCTTCAGGCCCGGTGAGCAGGCGGTTCTCGCCCAGCAGCTTGTTGATCAGCGTGGACTTGCCCGCGTTGGGCCGCCCGACGATGGCAAGCTTGAGGATGGATTCGGGATCGAACTCCTCCTCTTCGCCTTCCGCGCCCTCGGCTCCGCCTTCGTCCTCATCCTCGTCGGCCTGCTTGGGCTCAAGGTGCGGGAGCAGCGCCTCGAACAGATCGGCAAGCCCCTGCCCATGCTCGGCAGAAAACGCGACAGGTTCGCCGAAGCCGAGCGCGAACGCTTCGTAGATGCCGGGATCGCCCTGGCGCCCTTCCGCCTTGTTGGCCATCAGCACGATCGGCACGCGGCTCTGGCGCAAATAGCGGGCGATTTCCTCGTCCAGCGGGGTGACGCCCGCCCGCGCGTCGATCACGAACAGCGCGACATCCGCGCCGATGAGCGAGGCTTCGGTCTGCTGGCGCATCCGGCCGGGCAGCGTATCGGGGTCGAGATCCTCCCAACCGGCGGTATCGACGATGGTGAAATCCAGCCCCAGCAGACTCGCATCGCCAAAGCGGCGGTCGCGCGTCACGCCGGGCTGGTCGTCCACCAGCGCAAGCCGCTTGCCCACAAGACGGTTGAACAGCGTGGACTTGCCGACATTAGGACGGCCGATGATGATGACTTGAGGCTTTGAGGCGGACATGGTTCCCCCGTTGGCCGTTGTAAGCGCGGAACGCAAGTTTTGCCGCGATTCCCGGAAAACGCGTAAAATAGGATTAACTATAGGCAGTGCCAGACACTTAACCACGCATCAGGCACAAACATGGCCATGCGGAGGCGGGTTTTCAGCACGGGTGCGGTGTGCGCGATGACAGCGGGAATGCTGATTCCGGCCACAGTTTCCGCGCGTCCCGCCATGCTCGATACCATAACCGAATCGGGCACGAGCGACCCGCAGGACGATCCTCTGCCCTATCTGCAATGCGTTCCTTATGCCCGGCGGGTCAGCGGAATTAACCTTTATGGCGATGCGCTCACCTGGTGGGATCAGGCCGCCGGACGCTATGCCCGGGGCAATCGCCCGCGCGTGGGCGCGGTGATGAGCTTTGCCCCGCACGGCCGCATGGAACTGGGCCACGTCGCCGCCATCAGCAAAGTGATCGATTCGCGCACCGTGCTGCTGCGCCATGCCAACTGGTCGCCCATCGACGGCCGTCGCGGCCAGATCGAGGACAACGTCCGCGCGGTGGACGTCTCCCCCGCCAACGACTGGAGCGAAGTGCGCGTGTGGTACGCGCCGCTGGGCGATCTCGGCACCACGCACTGGCCCGTCAACGGCTTCATCTACAACCGTCCGGCCCTGCCGAACGAACGCCTGACCGTCCTGTCGTCGGCCGATCAGCAGCCCACGCGCCGCGCGCTGGCGGCCAAACCCGCAGCGCCTTCGCGCATCGACGCCAATTTCCTCGCCGGCATCATGCCCGAAGCGCCCGCTACGCTGGTGCGCAAGCCCGCACGGCAGGAACTCGCCGCCGAAGCGCCGACCGCGCGGCCCCGCCTCGCCGCCGGCACCCTGCGCAACGACCCCATCGGCCGCATCATCGCCGCACGGACGCGCTAGAGTTTGCAGCATTCGCCGCCGGCGAATGCTGGTGCGGCACCGGCCCGCCCCCTGCGGGTGCAGGGGGCGCACCAGATCAAAGCGTGGTGTAGATCGCCCCGAAGTCCTTGCCGCCATTGCCGGCCTCGACAAACGCTTCGTAAATCGCCTTGGCGTGCTCGCCCATCGGCACCTTCGCGCCCGACGAGGACGCGCCGTCCATCGCCAGCCGAAGGTCCTTCAGCATCAGCGCCGAAGCGAAGCCGCCGGCATAGCCGTTGTCGGCCGGGCTGGCGGCGCCGATCCCGGGCGCCGGGGTATAGTCGTTCAGCGACCAGCAGTACCCGGTCGACTTGGACGAGATTTCATAGAACTTCTGCGGATCGAGGCCCGCCTTCTCGGCAAAGGCCAGCGCCTCGCATGTGCCGATCATGTGGATCGCCAGCAGCATGTTGTTGCACATCTTGGCAACCTGCCCTGCGCCGATCTCGCCGGCATGGATCACGGCCTTGGCCATCGGCTCCAACACGGGCTTCGCGCGTTCGAAGGTGGCGTCCGATGCGCCGACCATGAAGGTCAGCGTGCCGCCGTTGGCCGCCGCGATACCGCCCGAAACCGGGGCATCGGCCATGTCATAGCCCGCATCCGCCGCCAGCGCCGCCACTTCGCGCGCGGTGGCAAGGTCGATGGTCGAACAGTCGAGGAACAGCGCACCCTTAGGCGCCTTGCCAATCACGTCGGCGGTATAGACGCTCTTCACGATGGCGCCGTTGGGCAACATCGAAACCACGGCGTCCACCCCGGCAACCGCCTCGGGCACGGTCGTAAAGGTCTTGCACCCGTTCTCGCCCGCCTTGGTCAGCGCCTCGGCCGAAAGGTCGAATGCGTGGACTTCATGGCCCGCCTTAACAAGGTTCGCGGCCATGCCGCCGCCCATGTTGCCCAGCCCGATAAATGCGATCTTCATGGTCTTACTTGCCCTTCCACACGCCGGGGCGCTTTTCGACGAAGGCCTTCATGCCTTCGGCCTTGTCTTCGGTGGCGGTCAGGATCTGGAAGGCGCGGCGTTCGAACAGCAGGCCCTGGTCCAGCGTGGTTTCGAACGCTGCGTTGACCATTTCCTTGTTCACCTTGGCCGCCATCGGCGGCATCGCGGCGATCGTTGCGGCGGTCTTCAGCGCGTCGGCCAGCAGGTCGGCCAGCGGCACCACGCGGGTGACAAGGCCCGAACGCTCTGCTTCGGCGGCGTCCATCATGCGCCCGGTCAGGCACATGTCCATGGCCTTGGCCTTGCCCACGGCGCGGGTCAGGCGCTGCGAACCGCCCATGCCGGGCGCCACGCCCAGCTTGATCTCGGGCTGGCCGAACTTGGCGTTGTCCGACGCGATGATGAAGTCGGCCATCATCGCCAGCTCGCATCCGCCGCCCAGCGCAAAGCCGTTCACGGCCGCGATCCACGGCTTGCGCGTGGTCTTCACCACGTGGCTCGTCCACTTTGAGAAGAAGTCTTCGTTGAAGAAGTCCGAAGCCGGCTTGTCCGCCATTTCCTTGATGTCGGCGCCTGCGGCAAAGGCCTTTTCGCCCGCGCCCGTCAGCACCGCACAGCCCTGCGTGGCATCGGCCTCGAACGCGGCAAACGCGTCGATCAGATCAGCCAGCACCTGCGAATTGAGCGCGTTCAGCGCCTGCGGGCGGTTGATCGTGATGAGGGTGACCGCACCCTTCTGTTCCACGAGAATCGTTTCGTATTCGGCCATCACTGCCTCCTCAAGATGCGTCACCCTGAACGTGTTTCAGGGTCCATTTCGCCGTGTCTTTCCGCCGTGCGTGGGGCACGATGGATGCTGAAGCAAGTTCAGCACGCCCATTTCAGGTCAAAGCGGCTTCCATTCCTCACCCGCAGGCAGCGGGGCAAAAATCGCGTCGATCAGGTCGTCGGTCACGCCTTGCGGCGTTGCCGGGTTCCACTGCGGCGCGTTGTCCTTGTCCACGATCACCGCGCGCACGCCCTCGGCAAAGTCGGGCAAGGTCAGCACGCGGCTGCCAATCCGGTATTCCATCGCCATGTTCGCGGCAAAATCGGTCAGCGTGGCGCCGGTGGCCAGCTGGCGCAGGGCCACCTTGCAGGTCTGCGGGCTCTTGCTGTTCAGCGCCGCCAGCGTCGTCTTGGCAAAGTCCGAAAGGTCCGCACCCAGCGCGTCAAGGATATCCTCGTAACGGTCAGAGGCAAACAGATCGGCAATTTCGCCCGCGTTGGCCGCAATCTTCGGCTCGGGCGGCACGGCGGACAGTTCGCGCAGGATCGTCGGGATTGCGCCTGGATCGCCCGCGATGCGCGCCTTGGCATCGGCCAGCGCGGTGTGCGGCAGGTAATGCGTGGCAAGGCCCGCCCACAGGCATTCCGCCCCGTCCAGACGCGCGCCGGTCAGCGCCAGATACTGGCCCAGCCGCCCCTTCAGGCGCGAAAGATACCAGCCGCCGCCCACATCGGGGAACAGGCCGATGCCGGTTTCGGGCATCGCCAGCTTGGTGTTCTCGGTCGCCACGCGATACGTCGCCGGGCCGGAAATCCCCACGCCGCCGCCCATCGTGATCCCGTCCATGAACGCAACCACCGGCTTGCCGTAGGTCATGATCAGATGGTTCAGCTGGTATTCGTCGTGAAAGAACTTGCGACCCGAAACGCCGCCATCGTTCAACGCCGAATTGCGCAGAAAGGCGATGTCGCCGCCGGCACAGAACCCGCGCCCCTCGGCATGGTCGATCAGCACCGCCTGCACGGCATCGTCGCCGCGCCACGCGATCAGCGCCTCGGTCATCGCCGTCACCATCGGCAGCGTCAGCGCATGGATCGCCTTGGGCCGGTTGAGCGAAATCACGCCCACCTTGCCCCACGTGCGCACAATCACTTCATCGGTCACTTCAACAGGTCCCTTCCCACGATCATGCGCATCACTTCGTTGGTGCCTTCAAGGATGCGATGCACCCGCAGGTCGCGCCAGAAACGCTCGATCGGATAGTCGCGCAAATAGCCATAGCCGCCAAACATCTGCAGCGCCTGATCCACCACCTGCGATCCGGTGTCGGTCGCCAGCTTCTTGGCCATCGCTGAAAAGCGCGTCTTGTCGGGCGTCCCTTGCGTCACCTTGGCGGCGGCAAGATACAGCAGCGCGCGCGCCGCTTCCAGATCGGTGGCCATGTCGGCCAGCGTGAACTGCGTGTTCTGGAACTCGGCAATCGCGCGGCCGAACTGCTTGCGATCCTTCACGTAACCGATCGCTTCGTCCAGGCAGCGTTGCGCCCCGCCCAGCGAACACGCGCCGATGTTCAGGCGGCCACCATCCAGCCCCGCCATCGCGAACCTGAAGCCATCGCCCTCATCGCCCACGCGGTTCGCCACGGGAATGCGCGCGTCCTCGAAGATCACCTGCGCGGTCGGGCTGGCATTCCAGCCAAGCTTCTTTTCCGGCGCGCCAAAGCTCACGCCCGGCGTGTCCTTGTCCACCACCACGCACGAAATGCCCTTCGGCCCATCGTCGCCGGTGCGCACCATCACGACGTAGACATCGTTGACGCCGCCGCCCGAGATGAACTGCTTGGTGCCGTTCAGCACATAGTCGTCGCCATCGCGGCGCGCGGTGGTCTTCAGCGCCGCCGCGTCCGATCCCGAACCCGGCTCAGTCAGGCAATAACTGGCCATGCGGTCCATGGTGATCAGGTCGGGCAGATACCGGCTCTTGATCTCGTCCCCGCCAAAGCGGTCGATCATCCAGGCCGACATGTTGTGGATGGAAATAAACGCGCTCGTCGCCGGACAGCCATAGGCCATGGCTTCCATGATCAGCGCCGCTTCCAGCCGGCCAAGGCCGATCCCGCCGGATTCCTCGCTGACATAGATCGCGCCGAAGCCGAGTTCCGCCGCGGCCTTCACCGTCTCGCGCGGGAATTCGTGTTCTTCGTCCCATTGCGCGGCAAACGGCGTGATCGCATCGGCGGTAAAGCGCCGGGCCATCTCCTGAATGGCCAGCTGATCCTCGGTAAGTGCGAACTGGTCCGTCATATCCCTCATCCCGGGCTTTTGGCCCTATCGACCCAATATCAAAACCGGAAAAGGCCGGGCGCTGTTACGCCCGGCCCGATCCGATCCATCACCCCATCGTCGGGATAACGAAGGCATTGCCGCCATCGGGCGAACCGTCCGGCCAGCGCTGGGTCACGGTCTTCACCTTGGTCCAGAACTTGATGCCTTCCATGCCGTGCTGGTTGGTGTCACCAAACGCCGAACGCTTCCAGCCGCCAAAGGTGTGATAGGCCACTGGCACCGGGATCGGCACGTTGATGCCCACCATGCCCACGTTCACGCGCGCCGCGAATTCGCGGGCGGCGTGGCCGTTGCGGGTGAAGATCGCCACGCCGTTGCCATACTGATGCTTGCTCGGCAGCTCGACCGCTTCCTCGAAGTCCTTCGCACGCACGATCTGCAGCACCGGGCCGAAGATCTCGTTGTGATAGCTGTCCATGTCGGTCGTGACATGGTCGATCAGCGTCGGGCCGACGAAGTATCCGTTCTCGTGGCCCTGCAGCGTGAAGCCGCGACCGTCGATCACCAGCTCGCCGCCTTCGTCCACGCACTTGGAGATCCAGCCTTCGACCTTCTCCTTGTGCGCCTGCGTCACCACCGGGCCATAATGCGCTTCGGGATCGGTCGAGATGCCGACGCGCAGCGCGTTGATCGCGGGGATCAGCTTCGCCTTCAGGCGCTCGGCCGTATCCTCGCCCACCGGCACCACAACCGGCAGCGCCATGCAGCGTTCGCCCGCCGAACCGAAGGCCGCGCCGCACAGGTCGTTGACCACCTGATCCAGATCGGCGTCAGGCATCACGATGCCGTGGTTCTTGGCGCCGCCCATGGCCTGCACGCGCTTGCCGGCGGCCACGCCACGGTTGTAGACATAGTGCGCGATGTCGGACGAACCGACAAAGCTCACCGCGCCGATCGCCGGGTGATCGAGGATCGCGTCCACCATCACCTTGTCGCCGTGCACCACCTGGCAGATGCCTTCGGGCAGGCCGGCTTCGATGAACAGTTCGGCCAGACGCACCGGCACCGAAGGATCGCGTTCCGACGGCTTGATGATGAAGGCATTGCCCGTTGCGATGGCGATGGCGCTCATCCACAGGGGGATCATGCCGGGGAAGTTGAACGGGGTGATGCCCGCGCCGATGCCGATCGGCTGGCGCGTGGAATACACGTCGATGCCGGGGCCGGCGCCGTGGGTATATTCACCCTTCATCACATGCGGCAGGCCGCACGCGAATTCCACCACTTCCAGCCCGCGCTGCACATCGCCCTTCGAATCGGCGATGACCTTGCCGTGCTCGGCGCTCAGCATCCGGGCCAGCTCGTCCATGTTGGCCTCGACCAGTTCCTTGAAGCGGAACATCACGCGGGCGCGGCGCTGCGGGTTGGTGGCGGCCCACTTGGGCTGCGCGGCCAGCGCGGCCTGCACCGCACGCTCCAGCGTGGCGGCATCGCCCAGCACGACCTGCGCCTGCACGCCGCCGTTGTTGGGATCGAAAACGTCGCCCTTGCGGTCCGTGGCAAGGCCACCGGTGCCGCCGGCAATGAAATGGTCGATGAGGCGCATGGATAATCCTCTCACGCTAAAACTTGGCACGCTGAAACTGATGCGCCTCCTGCGCCCCTGAGCCATTGCAAGCAACAGACTAAAATGCGAGGGTCACCTGCAATTATGCAGGCACCAGACTGGAACGACTTTCAGGCCTTCCTTGCCGTTGCGCGCAGCGGCCAGATGGCGCGCGCCGCCGCCGCGATGGGGGTGGACGCCACCACCATCGGCCGCCGCCTGCGCCGGCTCGAATCGCGCGTCGGCGCCACGCTGTTCGAACAGACGCGCGAAGGGCAGGTGCTGACCGAAGCAGGTGAGGCCATGCTGGCCGAGGTCGAGGCGATGGAGCAGGCCGCCAGCCGCATTGCCGAACACGCATCGGGCGCGGGGCCGGCCGGGCAATTGCGCGTCAGCCTGTCCGAAGGCTTCGCCAGCTGGATCGTCGCGCCCGCGCTGCCCGCCTTCATCGATGCGCATCCACGGCTGGTGGTGGATCTCGTTGCCTCGTCCGGCTTCCTCAGCCCGTCCAAGCGCGAGGCGGACCTTGCCGTCACCCTCTCGCGCCCGCGCGCCGGCCCGGTCATCGCCGGCAAGCTGTCGGACTACGCGCTCGGTCTTTACGCCACGCGCGGCTACCTCGCGCGGCACGGCCTGCCTGAAAAGCCCGCCGATCTGGCACAAGGCCACCGCCTCGTCGGCTACGTGCCCGATCTGCTTTATGCGCCCGAACTGCGCTATCTGGCGGAATTCGAACCCGGCCTTTCGGCCACGGTCCGCTCCAGTTCGATCAACGCGCAGCACCGCCTTGTTGCGGCCGGCGCGGGCATCGCGGTTCTGCCGTGCTTCATTGGCGATGCCGACAAATGGCTCGTATCGGTCCTGCCCGACCGCCGCATCACCCGCAGCTTCTGGCTGGTGACGCACAAGGACACACACAACCTCGCCCGCGTCCGCGCCTTCAAGGACTGGCTGACAACGCTCGCATCAAGGGAACGCGGCAGATTGATGCCCCGCTGACCACCTGCGCATCGCGGAAAACGCGTTACGCGCCCGACAACAGCCGCTCGTCCCGAGCCTGTCGAAAGACGCGCACGGCGCCAACCTTGGGAAAAATCAGGCCTTCGCCACCGGCGCGCCTTCGCCCAGGTCTTCGTACCACGCCTCAACCGGGCCGCTCAGCTTCAGCGTCAGCGGGTTGCCCTTGCGGTCCAGCGTCTTGCCCGCCTGCACGCGCACCCAGCCTTCGGAGATGCAGTATTCTTCCACGTTGTTGCGCACCGTGCCCTTGAAGCGGATGCCCACGCCGCGCTGCAGCTTGTCGGCATCGAAGTGCGGGCTGCGCGGATTGATCGCCAGCCGATCGGGCGGCACGTCTGCGCCGGTGGTGGCGCCAGCGGTGGCAGGGACGATTTCGGGCGTGTTTGTTTCTTCGGTCATGGGCACGCAAATATCTTGCACACCCCACTTGTCAATCACGCCAAGCCATCGTAGAGGCGCGCCCCTGCCCCGGGCACTCCCCGGATCAGACGTCCAGACGGACGGGCGCGTAGCTCAGCGGTAGAGCACACCCTTCACACGGGTGGGGTCACAGGTTCAATCCCTGTCGCGCCCACCATTTCCCCCACATTGATAGCGGTCAATGTTGCGGCCTTGGAAATGGTCCTTTGCTTCCCCCCGATACCACGGAGAGGGAAGATCCCATGTTCAAGCGTAATGTTGGCGGCGGCGATTCCGTCGTGCGCGTTCTGATTGCCGCAATCCTGATCGGCATGGCCATTCTGTACCACGTGCAGTGGGGCTGGCTGGGGGTGATCCCGCTCGTCACCGGCGTCGTCGGCAATTGCCCGCTTTATGCGATCTTCGGCATCCGCACGTGCCCCACGCCAAAGGCCGCCGCCGAATAAGCCGGACTTGCCCGATCCCGGATCAGGCGGCATAGCGCGCAGCCATGCATGACATCCGCCTGATCCGCGAAAATCCGCAAAGCTTCGATGCAGCCCTCGCCCGCCGCGGCGTGGAGCCGCAAGCCGCCGCCATCCTTGCGCTCGATACCGCCCGCCGCGATGTCGCCACGCGCATGCAGGAGGTGCAGGCCCGCCGCAACGAAGCCAGCAAGGCCATCGGCGCCGCCATGGGCAAGGGCGACAAGGACACCGCCGAGGCGCTGAAGGCCGAAGTCGCCGCGCTCAAGACCGAACTGCCCGCGCTGGAAGACGAAGAGCGCCGCCTGACGGCCGAAGCCAACGCCGCGCTCGCCGCATGGCCCAACGCCCCCGCGGCCGAGGTTCCGGACGGCGAGGACGAAAGCCAGAACGTCGAAATCAGCCGCTGGGGCGTCCCGCGCGATTTCACCTTCGCGCCCAAGGAGCACGCCGATCTCGGCCCCGCGCTCGGCCTCGATTTCGAAACCGGCGCGCTGATCTCGGGCGCGCGCTTCACGTTCCTCAAGGGCGGCATGGCGCGCCTGCACCGCGCGCTGGCGCAGTTCATGCTGGATCGCCAGACCGGCGAGAACGGCTATGTCGAATGCATCGTGCCGTTGATGGTGAAGGACGAGGCCGTGTTCGGCACCGGGCAGTTGCCCAAATTTGCCGAGGACCTGTTCAAGACCACCGACGGTCGCTGGCTGATCCCCACCGCCGAAGTCAGCCTGACCAACGCGGTGCAGGGCCAGATCCTGCCTGACGCGCAGCTGCCCCTGCGCATGACCGCGCTGACCCCCTGCTTCCGCAGCGAAGCGGGCGCGGCGGGACGCGATACGCGCGGCTTCATCCGCCAGCACCAGTTCGAAAAGGTCGAACTCGTCTCGATCACCCGGCCCGAAGATTCCGAGGCCGAGCACGAACGCATGACCGCCTGCGCCGAAGGCGTGTTGCAGGCGCTCGGCCTGCCTTATCGCAAGGTCCTGCTTTGCGCGGGCGACATGGGCTTCACCGCGCGCAAGACCTACGATCTTGAAGTCTGGCTGCCCGGCCAGCAGGCCTACCGCGAGATTTCGTCGTGCTCCAACTGCGGCGACTTTCAGGCGCGGCGCATGAACGCGCGCTATCGGCCTGAAGGCGCGAAAGGCACCGAGTTCGTCCACACGCTCAACGGGTCCGGCCTTGCCGTGGGCCGTACGCTGGTGGCCGTGCTGGAGAACTACCAGCAGGAAGACGGCTCGGTGGACGTGCCCGAGGCGCTGCTGCCCTATACCGGCGGCCTGACCAAGCTGGTTCCCCAAGCCTGATGAAGCGGCTGGCGGCGCTGTTGCTGCTGGCCGCAGCGCCCGCGCTGGCGGCCCCGCCCGCCCCCATCGTCGCGTGGCGCTACACCGTCGTCGCGGGCGATACGCTGGCCGCCGTGGCGCGGCGCATGGGCGTTTCGGTTGCGGCGCTGGCGGATGCCAACGATCTGCCGGCTGACGCCGCGCTACGCACCGGGCAGGTGCTGCGCCGTCCCGATCCCGCCGGCACGCCCGGCGCGGTCAAGCGCCCTGCCCCGGCGATCCGCCCCGCACCGCCCCCGCGCCCCGCGCCCGAACCGGCCATCTCGCACCGCCGCGAAGCCGGCGCGCCGCGCCTTGCGTGGCCCACGTCGGGCGCGCTCGTCGGCCGTTTCGGCCAAGTGGCAAAGGGCCTGCCCAACAACGGCATCGATCTGTCCGCGTTCGCCGGGATGACCGTGCATGCGGCGGCGGCGGGCAAGGTGATCTTCGCCGGGACCGAGCCCGAACGCTTTGGCCAGCTGATCGTGATCGACCATGGCGGCGGGTGGGTGACGGCCTACGCCTATCTCGGCAAGGTCAGCGTGAAGGAAGGGCAGACGGTGCCCGCGCGCGCCGTGGTCGCCCGGATCGGCGCGAGTGGCGAGGCGGTGAAGCCCATGCTGCACTTTGAACTGCGGCGCGACAACGCCCCGCGCGATCCGCTGCCCTATCTTCCCGTCAGGCTTTGAACAGCCAGAACGTGAAGCCCATCGCCAGATAGGCCGCCAGCCAGAACCCCGCGTCGATCAGCGCCAGCCGGGTGCTGATACGCTGGTGGGTATAGCTGATCCACAGCGACGGGATGACGAAAGCGCCGGCCAGCCCGCCCGACATCATGAAATAAAGCCACGGCTTGCCGATGGCGGTGGGTGCAACGCGGGCGAACATGTGGCCCATCATCGATGCGGACACCAGCAGCAGCGCGGCGGACAGCGCCACCGTGCGCGCAGGCGCGGTGCGCACGCCCAGGCCGCCCGGCCCTACTTCTTCAAGCCGCGCGCGGCCGAACAGCGGGCCGTACCACAGCGCCGAAACCACCAGCGCCGAAACCGTCGCCACAATCACCGCAAGCCAGTTTACCGGACCCATCGAACATCCTTCTCGACGCCCCGCGCCGGGCTTACCGGCAAGCGGCGGGCTTGGCAAATGGGTGGTTGGTGACTGTTAAGCCGAAACGGTGTAGGGGCGCGGCCAAGATGGCATCCCAAGATTCTCCTCTCGTCCTTCCCGAAGCGCCCAAAGTGGGCATGGTCAGCCTTGGCTGCCCCAAGGCGCTGGTCGATTCCGAACGCATCCTGACCCGGCTGCGCGCCGATGGCTATGCCATGAGCGCCGATTATGCCGGGGCGGACGTGGTGCTGGTGAACACCTGCGGGTTCCTCGATTCGGCCAAGGAGGAAAGCCTTGCCGCCATCGGCGAGGCAATCGCCGAGAACGGCCGCGTGATCGTGACCGGATGCATGGGTAACGAGGCAGACGCGATTCGCGCCCGCTTCCCCGATGTGCTGGCGGTGACCGGCGCGCACCAGTACGAAGCGGTGGTGGACGCGGTGCACGAAGCCGCGCCGCCCAGCATGGGGCCCTACATCGACCTGATCCCGCAGGCCGAGCCGGGCGATGTGAAGCTGACCCCGCGGCACTACAGCTACCTGAAGATTTCCGAGGGCTGCAACCACAGCTGTTCGTTCTGCATCATCCCGGACTTGCGCGGCAAGCTGGTGAGCCGCCGGATCGACGCCGTGCTGCGCGAAGCCGAAAAGCTGGTGGCCGCCGGCACGCGCGAGCTGCTGGTGATCAGCCAGGACACTTCGGCGTACGGCGTGGACGTGAAGCACGAGACGCGCCAGTGGAAGGGCCGCGAGGTGCGCACGCACATGACCGACCTTGCCCGCGAACTGGGCCAGCTGCGCACCCCGGACGGGCACACGCCGTGGGTGCGGCTGCACTACGTGTACCCGTATCCGCATGTCGACGCGGTGATCCCGCTGATGGCGGAAGGGCTGATCACGCCGTACCTCGACATCCCGTTCCAGCACGCCAGCGCATCCGTGCTGCGCGCGATGAAGCGCCCGGCGAACGAGGCGAAAGTGCTCGAACGGATCAAGGCGTGGCGCGAAATCTGCCCCGACCTTGCCATCCGGTCGAGCTTCGTGGTGGGCTTTCCCGGCGAAACCGAGGCCGATTTCCAGTACCTGCTGGAATGGCTGGACGAAGCGCAGCTAGACCGCGTGGGCGCGTTCCGGTTCGAACCCGTGGCGGGCGCTGCGGCCAACGACCTGCCGGGCGCGGTGCCCGAGGCGGTCAAGGAAGAGCGCTATGCCCGGATCATGGAACGGACCGAGGCGATCAGCGCGGCGAAGCTGGCGGCCAAGGTCGGCCGCACGATCCGCGTGATCATCGACGAGGTGGGCGAAGCGGACGAGGACGGCGACATCGGCGCCACCGGCCGCAGCGAGGCCGACGCGCCGGAGATCGACGGCGCGGTTTATCTGCGCAACGTGCCCGCCAGCCTGAAGCAGGGCGATTTCGTGGACGTGGTGGTGGAAGAGGCCGACGCGCACGACCTGTTCGGGGTGATCGCGGACGCCTGACTGTCGGCAGGCTTTACGAAGTTGACGAAGTTGACACGGTCCAGAGGCAAAACTCAGGCCCCGGGGCGCGTGCCCGCGCCCCGGGGCGCGTGCCCGCGCCCC
>JBDLVU010000067.1:0-15181 GCA_039804665.1 Pseudomonadota bacterium
CATCACGCCCAGCACCGAGATCGTTGCGAAATAGAGCAGCATGATCGGGCCAAAAAACGTGGCGACCTTTTCGGTGCCCCGGCTCTGGATCAGGAACAACCCGACAAGGATGACGACGACCAACGGCACGACCGCCCGCCCCATCGAGGGTTCGTAGACCGCGAGGCCTTCGATCGCGCCCATCACCGAAACGGCGGGCGTGATCATCGAATCGCCATAGAACAGCGCCGTGGCGAACACGCCGAGCAGGATGATGCCCCGGCCCCAGCGCTTGCCCGAGGTGTGCTGGTTGATCAACGCCAGCAGGGCCAGCGAGCCGCCCTCGCCCTTGTTGTCGGCGCGCATGATCACGGTGACGTACTTCAGCGTCACGATGATCATCATCGACCAGAACATCAGGCTGATGATGCCATAGACGTGCAACTGGTCGAGCGGCAGCTTGTGATGGCCGGCAAAGGTATCGCGCAGCGCGTAAAGCGGGCTGGTGCCGATATCGCCGAAGACGACGCCGATGGCACCCACCGCCAGCTTCAGAAGACCGCCGGAATGGCCGCCTTGCCCATGCCCGTGGCCGGAATCGCCCGATTTGACTGCCGCAGCGGATGCCGGGGCGGAGCCTGCGGCCCCACCTGCATCGAGAACCGCGTCGTTCGGCACATCAATCATGAAAGCGGCCCCCCGGCTTTCGCCTAACACCGCCGACACCCCCACGGGCACCGGGACGGCGCGGCGCTTTAGCACCGCCCCCCTGCCCCCGCAATGGCACGCAAGCAGGCAGCATCACACCGGAACGCACCGCCCTGCGACGCGTTCCGAAACCCCGGATTTCCGGACTATTGCGCCGCTGGCGCAGAGGCGTCCGGCTGCGGCGCGGGGGCCATCGGCGCGGTGTCACCACCGGCGGGCGCCTGCCCTGCCGCCGCGATCATCGAGTCGATCCGGGCAAGCCGGGATTCGAGGTCCTGCCGATAGGGCGCATCGGCCGGCGACCGGCGCAGCAGTTCCGCCCAGATCGCGCGCGCATCGGCCAGCCGGCCCGACTGTGCCAGCGCCAGCCCCATGAAGAAGGGTGGGCCGGGATGGTCGGGCGAGATCGCTGCCGCCTTCTGGAACGCGAATTGCGCAGCCGGGGTGATCAGGCCGTCGCTGTGGCCGACCAGCGCGTTGCCGAGCGCCACCCAAAGATCGGCGTCCTTCGGTTCCTTTTCCACCGCCTTGCCCAGCACGGTTGCCGCCGCGCCGTATTGGCCCTGCCGCGAAAGCCCGTCGGCAAGGATCAGCCACGACTGCCCCTTGCCATACTGGTCGCCCATCGACGCGCGCTCTTTCAGCAGTTCGGCATCGGCGGCCTTCTGGTTTTCCAGCGCCTGCTTGGGCGCGCCGGGCAGGTTCGGATGGCCTTGCAGCGCATAGCCGGAAATGCCGAACAGCAGCGCCGCGCCAGTGATTTCCCACCCGGCGCGCGGCAGCTTCAGCACGAAGGCCATGACCGCGAAGGCAACCGCCGCCAGCAGCAGGATCAACACCCAGGTCATTGCGCGTCCTCGTTCTTGGTGCTGTCATTGGCCGGGCGGCGAAAGCGCCCGCGCAGCAGCAGCGCGGCCAGCGCCAGGAACGCCAGCGGCGCGGCAAACAGCGGCCAGGTGATCGGCTTCACCTGCGGGGTATAGCTTACGTAGTCGCCATAGCGTTCGATCAGCCACTGGCGGATATGTTCAGGGTCTTCGCCCGCGGCGATGCGCGTGCGCACCTGATGGCGCATGTCGCCCGCCATCGGCGCGTCGCTGTCGGCAATCGACTGGCTCTGGCACTTCAGGCAGCGCAGCGTTTCCATCAGCGCCTGTGCCTTTGCCTCCTGCGCCGGATCGGGCAGCTGCTTGTAGGCATAGGGCGCGGGCGGCAGCAGGTCCTGCGCCATCGCCGGCGCGGCGGCCATCAGCGCGAGCGGGAGAAGGAGGCGCTTCACATCATCAATCACTGGGCCGCCTCCGCCAGCTTGCCAAGGATCATCGGCACGTCTTCCGGCCGGATGTCGCCGATGTGCTGGTAACGGATCACGCCCTTGCCATCGACGACGAACGTCTCGGGCACGCCCGACGATCCGATGGCGAGCTGCACCTGGCTGAGATCGTCCTTGCCGATCCGCGCAAAGGGATTGCCGTTCTGCGCCAAAAAGCGCGCCACATCAGGTTTGCGATCGCGGATGGCGACGCCATCGATCTCTACCCCCTGGCCGGCGAGTGCGGCAAGTTGCGGGCTTTCGACCGCGCAGGGCACGCACCAGCTGGCGAACACGTTGAGCAGGCGCGGCTTGCCGGCGCGGAACGTCGCGGTGGCAAGGCCGGGCCGGTCATCGGTGGCCGGCGGCAGGTTGAATTCGGGCAGCGGCTTGCCGATGAAGGCACTGGCCACTTCACGGTCCGCCGGGCGGACGAGCCCCCAGATCACCAGCACGAAGAATCCGCCGAACAGGATCAACGGCAGCCAGATCGCAAGACCCGGCTTCTTCCTGGGTTCGGCGCTCATCGGCCCTGCCTCATGCGGCGATACGCGATCTTGTCGGTGGCGACGAGGCGGCGCACGTCGCTCGCCACGCGGCCCAGCAGCGCGAGCAGGCCGCCCAGCGCCACCAGCGCACCACCCAACCAGATCAACGGCACGAAGGGCTTCCACCAGAAGCGCATCTGCCAGCGGCCATCCTGCCCTTCTTCGCCCAGCACGGCATACAGCTGGCCGTTCCAACGCGTTTTCAGCGCGGATTCGGTGCGGTTGCCCGGCGGGTTGGCAAAGGTGCGCGCCTGCGGGTGCAGCATCGCCGGCTGGGCGCCTTCATAGCTGGCGCCGACGGTCGCTTCGAGCGCGGTCCAGTTCGGGCCGGCCACGGGCGCGATGGATTGCAGCGTGACCTTATAGGGGCCGACCTGCTGGCTGTCGCCGGGGTTCATCGCGGCGAGCTTCTCGGTCGAGAACGCGCCTTCGCTGGCCATGCCGAACAGCGCCACGGCAATGCCGAAGTGCGCCACGACCATGCCCCACACGGGCAGCGGCGTGCGGCGCAGCTTGCGCCCACGCAACGGCAGGAAACTGGCATAGGCCACGCCCACCGCCAGCGCGAGGCCGAGCAGCGGCAGCAGCTTGATCGACGGCGCGAACAATTCCACGCCCAGCAGCACGGCGGCGGTCAGCAGCGCGGCCACGGCAACCGGCACGAGCACGCGGTTGCCCTTGTCCTGCCGCCAGCGCAACAGCGGACCAACCGCCAGCACCATCAGCATCGGGAAGGCGAAGATCGCGGAAACCGGGTTGAAATACGGCGGACCGACCGAAACCTTCACCCCCATCGCCTCGGTCATCAGCGGATAGAGCGTACCCACCAGCACGATGCCAAGGATGCCGCACAGCATCACGTTGTTAAACACCAGCGCCGCCTCGCGGCTGACGAAGCTGAACCGCGCGCCTTCGGTGACGGTGGAGGCGCGCACGCCGAACAGGGTCAGCGCGCCGCCGATGTAGATCGCCAGCAACGCAAGGATGAACGAGCCGCGCTCAGGATCGACGGCAAAGGCGTGGACCGAGGTGAGGATGCCGGAGCGCACAAGGAACGTGCCGACCATCGACATCGAGAACGCCACCACGCCCAGCATCACCGTCCACGCGCGCAGGGCATTGCGGCTGGCCAGCACCGAGCACGAATGGAGCAGCGCGGTCGCGGCAAGCCACGGCATCAGCGAAGCGTTTTCAACCGGGTCCCAGAACCACCAGCCGCCCCAGCCGAGCGTATAGTACGCCCAATAGGACCCGGCGGTGATGCCCAGCGTCAGGAAAATCCACGCGCCCAGCACCCACGGCCGCATCGCGCGGGCAAAGGCCGGCCCCACATCGCGCGTGACCAGCGCGCCGATGGCGAAGCTGAACGCGATGGAGAGGCCGACATAGCCAACGTAAAGCGTGGGCGGATGAAAGGCGAGGCCGATATCCTGCAACAGCGGGTTGAGCCCGGCGCCTTCGGGCGCGGGTTCGGGCAGACGCTCGAACGGGTTCGAGGACAGCAGCAGGAAGGCATAGAAACCAAGGCTGACGAAAGCCTGCCCGGCCAGCGTGGCGATCAGCGTGTCTTCGCGCAGGCGCTTTTCGATCAGCGCAACGAAGCCGCCCGCCACCGCCATGATCGCCACCCACAGCAGCATAGAGCCTTCATGGTTGCCCCATGTGCCCGCCAGCTTGAAGATGAAAGGTTTGGCCGAATGGCTGTTTTCGGCGACCAGTTTCACCGACAGGTCGGTCGTCAGGAACAGCGAGATCAGGCAGGCGAGCGCGATCGCCACAAACACGCCCTGCATCACTGCCACGGGCCGGATCACGCCCGCCAGTTGCGCGCCCTGCGGCCGCAGGGCCAGCGCACCGGCGACAAGCTGGAGCACGGCGAGCGCCGCCGCCATCCACAATACGGCAAGGCCGAGTTCAGCGATCATTTCGTTTCGGCCACCACCTGTTTCGCCTGACTGGCGGTCATGTTCTTCATCTCGCGCGGGACGTATTTCTCGTCATGCTTGGCCAGCAGGTTGTCGGCCACGAAGGTCGTGCCTTCCATGCGGCCCTCAGCCACCACGCCCGATCCTTCGACAAACAGGTCGGGCGTGATGCCGGTATAGCGAACCGGCACCCGCGCCTTGCCATCGCCCACGATGAAGTCGATGGTCACGCCGTCGGCGCGCGTCTTGATCGAGCCCTTTTCCACCATGCCGCCAAGGCGCACGGCACGGCCCTGTTCGGGCGGGCTGGCCTGCAATTCGCTGGGCACGTAGAAATAGCTCGCCTGCTTGCTCAGCGCATAGGCGGCGAGCAGCCCCGCCCCCACCAGCGCCGCCAGCGCGAGCGCGAGCAGCACCAGCCGCTGATGTTTGGGCTTGATCGCACTCATTTTCCACGCACCTTGTCGCGCCGCTGTTCGGCGCGGCGCATCGCCAGCAGCGACCAGCCGACCAGCAACAGCGTGCCGATCACCCCGATGGCGAGCGCCGCCACCACGAAATTCCATTGATCCAGACGTTCGTGCATCGGTTTACCCCAGCGCCTTTCGGCGCAGCCGCGCCTCGGCCTGGATATCGGCCAGCAGCATCCGCATACGCGCCAGCACAACCCCGCCGAAGATCAGCGTAAAGCCCAGCGCGCCGATCAGCAGCGGGACAAGGAAAGTGGCGTCGATCGCCGACTTGCCCATCGTGATCGAAGGCGGCTGGTGCAGGCTGTTCCACCACACCACCGAACGGTTGATGATCGGGATGTTGATCGCGCCGACAAGGCCGAAGATCGCGGTCACCCGGCTGCCGCCGCTGCCCGCCGCCGCATCCTTTTGCGCGGCACCGGCCAGCGCGATGTAGCCAAGGTACAGGAACAGCAGCACGAGGAAGCTGGTCAGCCGTCCGTCCCACACCCACCACGTGCCCCAGGTCGGCCGCGCCCAGATCGATCCGGTGGCGAGGCAGATGGCGGTGAATGCCGCGCCGGGCACCGCAGCCGCACGCGCCGCGATGGCCGCCAGCGGGTGGCGCCACACCAGTTCCACGATGCTCGAAATCGCGATGGTGGACCAGCCCGCCATGCCGAGCCACGCGGCCGGCACATGGATGAACAGGATACGGACGGTGTCACCCATCAAGCGGTCGGGCGGCACCATCAGCAGCCCCCACGCGAGAGCGCCGAGCGCGAGGACCAGCCCCGGCACGAGCATGAGCGGCATCAGCCAGCGCGCAAGGCGCAGGAAACGGGCGGGATTGGCGAAACCGTGCATGGCCTTGGGAGAACTCGAATCCTCTACCCGGCGCGTGGATCTGGCCCCGCCACCGGTCGAAACGCGCTCTGCCACCTGCGCCCATGCGGAGCAAGGGCTTAGTCCGTCCATGCGGGATTGCACGGGTCAGGTTGGACCAATTGCCAAGGGAGAAATGGGGCGACCGATGGGGTTCGAACCCACGACCTCCGGTACCACAAACCGGCGCTCTAACCAACTGAGCTACGATCGCCACACGCTTGCCCGACGTGCAATGCTACGTCCGGCGCGGAAGCGGCCCCTTTGCAGAAAGGGCGCAAAATGGGAAGCGAAAAAAACCGCGGCTGTCAAAAATCGCGGGCGTCAAAATTCGGGACGCCGGAATTTGCGCCGGCTCAGCGCGCATCTTCGCCGCCCCACGATCGGAATACCACCCGCGCAGGATCGAGCCCGGCATCGACGAGCGCCTGTTCCTGCACCTGAACGCGATCGATCCGGACCACCTCGTCCATCAGGAACCACCGGCTGCGCACCTGCACCTGTCCCGCCCCCGCCGCAGACGCGCCAGCGGCGCCCATCGCGCCCTGCAACACAGCGGTATCGGAAAAGCCCTGTGCCGGCCGCGCGGCGATGATCGCGCGCGCGCGTTCCAGCGGCAACGCCTGCGGCGCCAGCATCGTCAGCAGTCGCGCCTGTTCGGGGCGCAGCGTGTTGATGTTGACGGGCGAAAGCTCCGCGACCGGCAGCGCGCACAGCCATGGCCGCAGGCGCTGGTACAGCAGCGGCGTCATCCCCTTTACCGCCCGCAGTTCCGAAACGTCGCCCATCAGCCGCCCTGCTGTGCGATAGGGCACCGGCAGCGCGCGGTAATAGCCGTCCTCGGCCCCGTTGGGCGCGGGCGCATCGTCGCTGTCGATCCAGTCGGCCATCGCGTCGCTCAACAAATACGATTCGCCCGGCGCCATGCCCAGCGAGGCCATCAATGCGCGCAATTGCCACAGCCCAGCCGGGCGCAGCGTCAACACACCCTGCGCGTCCTGTTCCACCAGCGAATTGACGTTGAAGCAGTTGCCGGCATCCTCCACGCGCAAGTCCACCATCGCCTGCCCCAAAGGGAGCGTCATGGTACGGCCAAGCAGCCCGGAGCGATCCACGGTACGGGCCGGATCGGCAGCGACCAGCGCCTTCGCGCGCGCCAGAGCCAGCGTTTCGGCGCTCGTCGCCGCCATTCGCGCGCGAGTCATCGCCTGTCCGTTGGCAGCCAGCCGCGTCGCCAGATGCAGCCGGTCGAGCATTACCGCGGCGATCACCGCCATCACCGCCACCAGCAGCAGCACCGAAAGCAGCGCCGCGCCGCGCTCGTCAGCGCGCCCCGCCCTCACAGCCCGTTGACCCCGACCAGCGAAACCACGCGCAGCGGTTCGCCGCCCGGCTGCGGCAACAGCAGTTCCACGGCGGCGGGCATCTCGGCCAGTCGCTGCGGCTCCCAGCGGTCGTGCCAGTTGCCGTCGCGCGTGCGAAAGCGCAGGCGTGGAGGCGAGGCTAGCGGCAGCAAGGCCGCCCCTGGATCGGGCAGGGCGCCGTCGGGATAGGGATAACCCGCCCGTACCAGCGCGTGCCCGTCCCACAGCCAGTCCACCTTTTGAAGGCTGGGCCGGGGCGCGGCACCGGGATTTTCCCAACCACTGCGCGTCAGCCGCAGCACCAGCGCGCCGCCGCTCTCCACCGCCGGGCGGACTGCGCCAGCCTGATCGCGTGACGGGCGCGGCGTGGCTTGCGCCAGATCGGCCGTCCACACCGACAGGAACCGGCGCATGGCAGCAATCTGTTCGGTCTTGCGGCGGCTCGCCAGTTCGGCATCAACGCTGAAGCGCAGCAGCATCAGCGCGCCCCCGGCGATTACGGCGAAAATCGCCAATGCCACCAGCATCTCGATCAGGGTAAAGCCGTTGCGACGAACAGGCCCCGTCATGCCGCCGGCCGCGCCAGATCGAGAACGAACGCCTGACTCTGCCGGCCGGGCGTCAACTCGCGCACCGACAGCGTTATGGTCAGAACGCCGCCCTCACCGCGCCGCGCGACCGACCGTTGCCACGCGAACAGGCGCCCCGCATTCCGGATGGTGCCACCCGCCGCCCCCATTGGCGGCGGCAAGGGATCGGTGAGGATTTCGGCCGCCATGTTCTGCGCCACCACTTCGCGCAGCAGGCGCTGGTCGAGATCGGCGGTCTGCCGGATCGATGCGCCTTCCATCTGGATCAACGCAAGTGCCGCCACCGCAAACACGGCCAGCGCCACCAGCAGTTCCAGCAGCGTGAACCCGGCGTCGCGGGGCTTACTGCGCATCAAGCCGCACCTGTCCATCGCGGCCGATGCGGACCACCGCGTGCGCGGTGCCGCGCGCCAGTCGCACCGTTGCCTCGCTGCTGGCAAGGCCGAGCGAATCGAACACGATCCGGCTGCGCCCCTGCCCTACACTGGCCTGCGTCCCCCGGGCCCAGCCAGTAAGGTCGAAACCCGGGAGGGGCCGCCATTGCCCGTCGGTGCGCTGTTCGAAGTAATACCCGGCGCTGCCCACCACCAGCGCCACAGGCACCGCCGCCACGATCGCATCGTCACGCGCGGCGATAGTGCGCGCAGCCATCCGTTCGGCATCGGTGCGCAGCGTGCGTTCGTCGCCCGGCATGGTCATCACCGCCACGCCCGCCAGAAGGCCCATCACGAACAGCACCACCATCATCTCGACCAGCGAGAAACCGTCCATTCCGGCGGGGCGAAGGCAGGGGCGCGTCACCCACCGGTCTTAGGCCGCAAGGCCCTGCGGGATCAATCCGCGCGTTGCGCGTCGCGGATTACCTGAAGCACCGCGATCAGCGCGTCCAGCCGGGCGGAATCGAGTTGGTCGGTGAACCGCGCCTCGTGCATCGCAATGCGGGCCCAGGCCTCGCGCACCACAGCCTCGCCCGCCGCCGTGACGCGCAAGGCATGGCTGCGCCCGTCGACGCGGGTACGCGCCACCAGATCGCGGTCCATCAGGCGCGAGATGATGGGCACCATGTTGGCGCGCTTGATCGACAGCGCCTCGCCCACTTCGCTCTGCGAACAGTCGGGATTTTCGGCAATGACCAACAGCGTTGTGACTTCGGCGGGCCGCATGTCCAGCTCCGCCAGTTCGCGCGCCAGATCGGCCATCATCACCGTCGAGGCGCGGCGAAGCTGATAACCCAGCAGCCGGTCGAGGGAATTGGTCAGGGTCGCCATCGCTTCACCTTAGAACAGCTATCGCCGATAGCAATCCCGGTGGGGGTCACGTTTCCCCCAACGAAAAAGGGCGACCGTGGCCGCCCTTGTCCGTTGGACACCAGGTCCGTTGCATACCGGGGTATGCTTACTTCTTGAGCGTGAGCCCGCCGAAGCGCTTGTTGAACTGGGCAACGCGGCCACCCTGATCCAGCTGACGCGTACCGCCGGTCCAAGCCGGGTGCGAGGTGGGATCGATGTCGAGAGCCAGTGTGTCGCCTTCCTTGCCCCAGGTGGAGCGAGTTTCGAACACGGTGCCGTCGGTCATCTGCACCTTGATCATGTGGTAGTCGGGGTGGAGGTTGGGCTTCATCGTATTGGCTCCATGTCACAGCCGGTTCCGACCGGCCGCAGGGAATCTGGAAAGCGGCGCGCATAAGGGAATGCGGGCGCTTTGTCGAGATGAGTCTTTGTGAGTGCGGCAAGCCCTTGGCGGATGCCAGGGGCGCACCAATCAACTATCAGCGATCATCGCGGTGAAGCTGCATTCGGTGGCGATCTTGTCGCCCAGCATCGCCTTGCCGGCAAACTTGCACACGCGGCTGCGCTTCTGGACAAATTCCACGTGCAGATCGAGCAGGCAGCCCGGCTCCACCGGCGTGCGGAACTTCGCCTCTTCGATCGCCATGAAATAGACGAGCTTGCCCGAGCCGGCGAGGCCCAGCGATTCCACGGCGAGCACGCCGGCGGCTTGCGCCAGCGCCTCGATCTGGAGCACGCCGGGCATGATCGGGCGGCCGGGGAAGTGCCCCTGGAAGAACTGTTCGTTCATCGTCACCGCCTTGATGGCGTGGATGCGCTGATCCACCACCAGTTCGACAACGCGATCGACCAGCAGCAAGGGATAGCGGTGCGGAAGCGCCGCCATCACCTTGGTGACATCGTACTGGAGCGGCGCGGGCGCCGCTCCTTCAACCGGTTCGGTCATGCCTGCCCCCGCCTTTGTGCTCAGCGGCCGTCGGGCTGCTTCTTGGCGTTGGCGGCCGGGGCAGCGGCGGGCGCGGCGCCCTGCTGCGCGGCGGCCTGTGCCTGCTGTTCACGCTGGGCGCGCGGCAGCCAGCCAGCCGGCGGCACGATCTGGGCGCTCGGCAGGATCGTGTTCAGCGCGTCGAGCACGTCCTGGTTCAGGTTGTACGCCTGATCCGCCTTGAGCACGCCCTGCGCATCGAGCACCAGCGTGACCTTCTTCTTGGTCATCGCGGCCTGCGTGGCATCGTCCAGCTTGTCGCCGATCTGCTCCAGCACGTACTGCTGGGCAAGGTTGATGGGTTCGACCAGCTGCTGGATTTCGCGCTCGCCAGACTGCTCGATCTGCTGGATCTGGGCATACTGGGCCTGAAGCGCGCCGCGATCGGCCTTCGGAGCCTTCGAATCGGCTTCCAGCTTGTCGTACATCGGCTTCAGCTGGGCAGTGATCTGCGCCTTGCGGGTGTTCGCCTGATCGATCTGCGCCTTATAGGTCACCGGGATCTGCTGCATCGCCAGCTTGTAGGCGGCCGAGGCGCCAACGATGGCGGGACGGTTGGCAACCGCGACGCCCGGCGCGACGATGCCACCGGGAGTGGCCTGAGCCATGGCGTGCGGGGCGACCGAAACGAGAAGGCCAGCAACCAGCGCGGCCGAAGCAATACGGAGTTTCATCAGAACTGGGTTCCCACGTTGAAAGTGAAAGTCTTGGGATCGTCGCCTTCGACCTTGCTCAGGACCTTGGCGAAATCGATGCGGAAGGGGCCGAACGGCGAATTCCAGTTGACGCCGATGCCCACCGAGATGCGCGGCTTCGGGCTGTTGCCAACATAGACTTCGTCATACTTCTGGTAAGCGGTGTTCGCGCTGCCGTCGGATGCGGTGGCGCTGGTGGTGATCTTGCCCGTCAGCTTGTCGGTATACAGGATCACGCCGCTGCTCGTGCTCGGCGACTTCACGCCCCACACCGCGCCGGCATCCATAAAGATTGACGGCCGCAGCCCCATTTCGCGCGCGCCAGAACCCAGCGGCAGTTCCAGCTCGGCATGGCCAAGGTAGTAGTACCGGCCGCCCAGCGCGTCATCGACCCAGTTGTTGCGATCGGTGCTGACCGTGGTGAAGTTGCCGCTCGCGTCGCGCTGATAGTACTTGCGCAGCACGCGCGGGCCGACGCCACGGATGTCGAAGCCGCGAATCTGCGGTTCGCCCAGGAAGAAGCGGTCGGTCAGACGCACATCCTCGATCGGGTTGCCATCGGCATCGTAGCGGTGGCTGAGCGCCTTGATCGCGCCGCCTTCGCCGCGCAGCGAGAACACGAAGCCCTTGCCCAGCGGGAAATAGCGCGCCGCGTTGGCGGTGATGCGGGCATACTTCACGGAACCACCGAGGCCCGCCACGTCGCCACCGACGACCAGCGACGTCCCCTTGGTCGGGCGCAGGCGGTTGTCGAGCGTATCGTAGACAAGCGACGCGCCCAGGATCGAACTCGTGCGCTTGCCGATGGCGTCGCACAGATAGCGACCGGCGAGCAGCACCGAGCAGGAACCGTTGAGGTAATACGTGCTCTGATCCAGCGTCACGTCGTCGAAGTTGAGCGTGTAGCGCCCGATCAGCGACATGTATTCGGTCAACGGCACGCCCGCGCGGACCTGGAAGCCGGTGGTTGCCTGCTTGTAGGTCGTGTTGCGGTTGGTGTTGAAGTAGTTGAAGCTGTTGTAGTCGCGGCGATAGACGTCCACGCCCAGCGACACGTTGCGGTCGAACAGGTACGGCTCGGTAAAGCTGACCTGCACCGAACGCGAATAGCGCGAATAATCACCCGAAAGGCCGATCGTCTGGCCGCGCCCTCGGAAGTTGTTCTGCTGGATCGAGGCCTGGAAGATGAAGCTTTCAAGGCTGGAGAAACCGGCCGAAAGCTGCAGCTGCCCGGTCGGCTTTTCCTCGACGTTGGCCTCAAGGATGATGCGGTCCTGCGCCGAACCCGGCTTCTGCTCAACCTCGAACTTTTCCTGGAAGAAGCCAAGCGACTTGATGCGGTTGGACGACCGCTTGATCTGGTACGAGTTGAACGCGTCGCCTTCGGCCAGACGGAACTCGCGGCGGATCACCTTATCCTGCGTCAGCGTGTTGCCGTTGACATCCACGCGCTCGACATAGACGCGCGGCGCTTCCGCAATGCGGAAGGTCACCGACATGGTCAGCTTGTCCTTGTCGCGGTTGAAGTCCGGGCGCACGTCGGCAAAGGCATAGCCAAAGCTGCCGGCGGTTTCGGTCAGCGAATCCACCGTGTCTTCCACGGCCTTGGCGTTGTACCAGTCGCCCGTGCGCAGCGGCAGCTTCTTCGCCAGCTGCTCGCCGTCGAAATCGCGCAGCTGGCTGTCAACCTTCACATCGCCAAGGTGATAGCGCTGACCTTCTTCCACCACGTAGGTGATGATGAAGTCGCGCTTGTCCGGGGTCAGTTCGGCCACGGCCGAAACGACGCGGAAATCGGCATAGCCCTTGGTCAGGTAGTACTGGCGCAGCTTCTGCTGGTCGAAGGCAAGGCGGTCCGGGTCATAGCTGGTTCCGCTCGAAAACAGGCGGAACGCGCGCGCCTGCTTGGTCACCATCTGGCCGCGCAGTTCGCCATCGGAGAACTTCTCGTTGCCGATGATGTTGATCTGGCGAACCTTGGACTTCGGCCCTTCCTGAATCTCGAACACAATGTCGACGCGGTTCTGGTCGAGCATGACCATCTTCGGTTCGACCGAAGCGGCAAAGCGGCCCTGCCGCTTGTACAGCTCGATGATGCGGGCAACGTCGGCGCGCACCTTGGACCGGGTGAAGATCTGCCGCGCCGAGAGCTTGATCTCGGGCAGGATCTTGTCTTCCTTCAGGCGCTTGTTGCCTTCCAGGATGATCCGGTTGACGACCGGGTTTTCCTTTACCTGGATCACCACGTTGCCGTCGTTGTTGCGCAGCTGCACGTCAGCGAACAGTTCGGTGGCGTAAAGGTCCTTCAGCACCTGGTCTGCGCTGGCCTGCGTATAGGGATCGCCCGCGCGCATGCGGATGTACGAAAGGATGGTGTCTGATTCGAGCCGCTGCGCGCCATCGACGGTGATCGACTTCACCGCCTGCTGTGCAACGGCCGGAGCCGGCGCGGCGGCCGTCGGCGCAGGAGCGGGCGCATCCAGCGGGATCGGCACAGCCCTGCCCGGCTTTACCTTCGCGGCCTTGACCGGCTTGTCCTGCGGGGCGGCCATCGCTGCGTTCGGCACGGCGCAAAGCGCGCTCGTGGCCATCAGCGCAATCGCCACTGCCGAGCGGCGCCTGACACCATGCGCGGCGTCATCACGAGTGGCCGGGCAGGAGTTCGTTGCAATCATCACCAAGCGCCATCCCGTATGTTTCGTGCGGGGCCCTGCAGCCGCCGCGCCCGCAGAGCGGGCATCAGGCCACGAAAGCGTTCTCGGCCCTCTGCCCGATGCCGGGCCTGCGTGCAAGCAAGCTTGCCAAAAGGCCCGAAATTCACCCCGCAAATTGTGGAAAATCCGGTCCCCGGCACCGGTATGAAGGCCACCCCGCACGCGGAGCGGATAACCCTATCCTCCAAACATCCGCAGCGATGCCGCGTCGTTGAACGTCACGAACAACATCAGGCCAAGTACCAGCGCCAACCCGGTGCGGAACGCCCATTCCTGCCCGCGCTGGCTCACCGGCCGCCGCCGTATTGCTTCCACGGCATAAAGCGCCAGATGGCCACCGTCGAGCACCGGAATTGGCAAGAGGTTGATGAACCCCAAGTTAATCGAGATCATGGCGATGAAGAAGGCGAACGGCTGCCAGCCCGAGACCAGCTGCTCGCCCGAATACTTGGCGATCTTGATCGGCCCGCCCAGTTCCTTGACCTCGCGCTTGCCGGTCAGGATCTGGCCGATCGAGGTCACCGTCATGCCCATGATGTCGCGCGTCTGGACCATCGCGTCCACCAGCGCACCGCCCGGTCCCACGTCCACGCGCTGGATGTCGCTGGGGCCGATGCCCAGGAACCCGATGCGCTGCGTGTTGCCGAAACGGTCGCTCAGTTCCTTCGCCGCCGCCGTCACCGGCAGCGCCATGCGTTGCCCTTTACGCTCGATCACCAGGTCCAGCGGCTCGCCCGGATGCTGCGACACCGCCATGCGGATATCGAGGAAGCTCGGCATGTCCGCGCCGCGCACCGACAGCACACGGTCACCCAGTTGCAGCCCCGCCTTTTCAGCCACCGAACCCTGCTGGATCATGCCGATCACCGGCGGCGAAACGATCTTGCCATAGGCGAACGTGAAGCCCGCAAGGATCAGCACCGCCAGCACAAGGTTGGTCACCGGCCCGGCCAGCACGATCAGCGCGCGCTGCCACAAAGCTTTGGACTGGAACGTGCGGTTGCGCTCGGCCGGCGGCAACGAAAGCCATTCGGCGCTTGGCTGGCTGGCCGGGTTCATGTCTCCGGCAAACTGTACGTAGCCACCCAGCGGCAATGCGCCGATCTTCCAGCGGGTGCCGCGCTTGTCGGTCCAGCCGACCAGTTCCTTGCCAAAGCCGATGGAGAACACATCGGCGCCCACGCCGAACATGCGGCCCACCAGATAGTGGCCCATCTCGTGCACGAACACCAAAGGCCCCAGCACCAGCACAAAGCCCCGCCTCGCGATCCACCGCGATAACCTCTTCGAGCGAGGCGGGCGGCGGCAGCGGGCACGCGCCCAGCACGTGTTCCGCACACTGCACGATTCGGGTGAACGCAATCTGACCGGCAAGGAACGCCGCCACCGCCACTTCGTTCGCGGCGTTGAGGATGGCGGGGGTTGCCCCGCCCGCCATCACCGCTTCGCGCGCCACCCGCGTGGCGGGAAAGCGCACTTCGTCGGGCTGGCGAAACGTCAGTTCACCAATCGCGGCAAGGTCCAGCGGCGTGCACGGCGTGTCCATCCGCGCAGGCCAGGCCAGCGCCGAGGCGATGGGCACACGCATGTCCGAAGGCCCGAGTTGCGCCAGCGTGGAGCCATCGCGGTATTCCACCATCGAATGCACGATGGACTGGGGATGCACGATAATGCGCAACTTCTCCACGCCCACCGGAAACAGGTGGAACGCTTCGATGAACTCCAGCCCCTTGTT
>JBDLVU010000068.1:0-14648 GCA_039804665.1 Pseudomonadota bacterium
ATGTCGGTGCCGACTTCAAGTGCGCTGAAGCCCATCGAAGCCGGGGTGGTCACCGCCGGCAATGCCAGCCAGCAGAACGACGCCGCCGCAGCCTGCCTTGTCGTGGCGGAGGACAAGCTGGCCGAACTGGGGCTTGAACCCATCGCATGGTTCCATTCATGGGCTGCCGCCGGGTGCGACCCTGCGCGTATGGGCATCGGCCCGGTGCCTGCGGTAGAGCGCCTTTTTGCCCGCACCGGCCTTGGCTGGCGCGACATCGACCTCGTTGAACTCAACGAAGCCTTTGCCCCGCAAGTGCTCGCCGTGCTGAAAGGCTGGGGCTGGAGCGAGGATGACAGCCGCAGGGACATGCTCAACGTCAACGGTTCTGGCATTTCGCTTGGCCATCCCATCGGCGCCACCGGCGGGCGCATCCTTGCCAACCTCACGCGCGAACTCGTGCGGCGCGGCGGGCGCTATGGGCTGGAAACGATGTGCATCGGCGGCGGGCAAGGCATCGCGGCAGTGTTCGAGCGCGCCTGATGAACGCATATCTGGACGCTGCCCGCGCCTATCGCGCCGCCGCGCAGACCGCGCTGGCGGAACGCCTGCCGCTTCACCCGATTGATCGGGAACAGCGCGCCGCGCACGGCTTCGCATGGATCGCCACCAGCGTTGCGGCGTTGGAAGCGGTGCTGGCGTGGCACGATGCACAAGGCAGCGCCAGCCGCGTCGATGCGCTTGTCACCCGCCTCGCCTTTGCCGAAACGCTGGGCCAGATCGTGGGCGGCCTGCCGTTGGGCCAGAACGAGATTGTCCGCCCGGCCGATCTTGGCCTTGGCCAACAGGCGCGCGCGCTTGCCGATGCCTGCGCGGACCTGCTCGATGCGTCCCATGCCGATGCGCGCGCCGAACTTGCCGTACTGCTGGCGCAGGGGCACTGGCCGTCCGAAACCCTGCATGATGCCGATCTCGACGCCATCCGTGACCAGTATCGCCGCTTCACCGATGCCGAGATCGTGCCCCATGCCCACGACTGGCACCTCGCCAACGCGCTGATACCCGATGCCACGGTGCGGGCGATGGCCGATCTTGGCACATTCGGGGTGTGCATCCCGGAAAGTTACGGCGGGCTTGGCCTTGGCAAGCTGGTGATGTGCATCGTCACTGAAGAGCTTTCGCGCGGGTGGATCGGAGCCGGGTCGCTTGGCACGCGGTCTGAAATCGCGGGCGAACTGATCGTGCACGGCGGCACGGCCGCGCAAAAGGCGCACTGGCTGCCGCGCATCGCCTGCGGAGAGGTTCTTCCCACCGCCGTCTTTACCGAACCCGATACGGGATCGGACCTCGGATCGCTGCAAACCCGTGCCCGCTTGATCGATGGCCTGTGGGTGATCGACGGCGCCAAGACATGGATTACCCACGCCGCCCGGTCCGACCTGATGACCCTGCTGGCCCGCACCCGCCCCGATGAACCCGGCCACGCCGGCCTTTCGATGCTGCTGGTGCCCAAGCCGCGCGGCACTGACGCCAGCCCCTTCCCCGCCAGCGGCATGACCGGCAGCGAGATCGAGGTACTCGGCTATCGGGGCATGCGCGAATACGCGCTGCAGTTCGACGGGATGGATGCAGGCGCCGATGCTCTGCTCGGCGGGGTGGAAGGACAGGGTTTCAAGCAGTTGATGCGCACCTTTGAAGGTGCCCGGATCCAGACCGCCGCGCGCGCCGTGGGCGTTGCCCGCCGCGCGCTGGAACTGGGGTTGGACTATGCCTGCACCCGCAAGCAATTCGGCAAGGCCATCATCGCCTTCCCGCGCGTGGCAGACAAGCTGGCGATGAGCCTTGTCGACATGGTGACCGCGCGCGAACTGACATACGCTGCCGCCCGTGCCAAGGATACCGGCAAGCGCTGCGATATCGAGGCGGGCATGGCCAAGCTGCTTGCCGCGCGGGCCGCATGGTCGAATGCCGACGCCGCATTGCAGATTCACGGCGGCAACGGCTATGCGCTGGAATACGAAATCAGCCGCGTGCTGTGCGATGCACGCATCCTCAACATCTTTGAAGGCGCGGCGGAAATCCAGGCTCAGGTCATCGCGCGCGGGATCATAGGACGGCAGAACTGATGGGTGAATGGGACAGCTGGATCGGACGCACGCGGATTGCGCATGATAGGGCGGACGAACCGCTGGTACGCCGCTGGTGCGCCACGCTGGATCGCCCCTTGCCTGCCGACGCTACCGCGCCGCAAGGCCTGCACTGGTGCCTGTGCCTGCCCGACGAACCCAGCGCACGGCTGGCCGCCGACGGCCACCCCATCCGCGATGACAGCCTCGACAGCTTCCTGCCCCCGGTGCCGCTGCCGCGCCGGATGTGGGCCGGCAGCGCGATCGACTTCCTCGCCCCGATCCCGGTCGGCGCCCCGATCGAACGCCGATCACAAGTGCGCGCCATCACACCCCGGCAGGGCGCGACCGGCGCACTCGTGTTCGTCGAAGTGGAACACCTGACCCATGCCGATGGCATCCCGGCGGTGCGCGAAGTGCACACCATCGTGTATCGGGAACCTGCCGGTGGCGAGCCCACGACATCCGCATCGGCTGCAACGCCGTTTGATGCAGCGGCATGGACCGCGCATCGCACGCTGACACCCAACGAAGCGCTACTGTTCCGCTATTCGGCGCTGACCTTCAACGGCCACCGCATCCATTACGATCATCCCTACGTCACGCAGGTCGAAGGGTATCGGGGCCTGATCGTGCATGGCCCGCTGATCGCCACGCTGCTGTTGGACCTTGCCCGGCGCGAGCATGGCGAAAACGCGCTGCGCACCTTCCGTTTTCGCGCGTTGTCGCCCGCTATTTGCGGCGAGGTGCTCCACCTCGGCCTGCGTCCGACGGCGGAGGGCATGGAACTGGGCGCCTTTGGCCCCGACGGCACGCCTCTGATCGCTGCGACAGCAACGATAGGTCAATGATCTAAAGTACTTCTTTTGCCATCCGGGCAACCCGGCAAGCGACTATGCGGCTAGAGGCTAACCCTCGCCGCGCACGAACTGGTCCACCAGCCATGAAGCGGCCGGCCCCGGAGGCGCGGCTCGGCGCCAGATGGCGGACAGGCGATACAGCTCACCCACCTGATCAGGCATCGCCAGCCGCACCAGCGTGCCCGCGACCAGATCCGCCTCGATCATCGGCACCGGCATGTTGCCCCACCCGATCCCTTCGCGCAGCAGCGCGTGCTTGGCCGAAAGGTCGGCGAGGCGCCAGGTGCGCGGACTCATCACGCCAAAATCCCGGCCCTCGGTCAGCCGCGAACGGTCCGACAGCACCAGTTGCACATGGTCACGGCCAGCGCCCGGCGGGATATGCGCCATGCGCGCCAGCGGGTGATCGGGCGCCGCCACGGGGATCATCTCCACCGCGCACGCAGCGATATGCGCCAGCCCCTCCATCTCGGTCACCAACGGTCCGGAAACGCCCACAACCGCGCGCCCGTCCAGCACCATCCCAGCCACCGCGCCCAGCGTCTCGACATGCAGGTTCAGCTGCACCGTGGGGAATTCCACCGCGAACGCGCGCAGCACCCGCGCCAGTCGTTCCGAGGGCAGCATCACGTCCACCGCCAGGTCGACTTCCGCCTCCAGCCCGTCGAGCATTCCCTTCACCTTGGCGCGCAGGCCGTCCATCCCGGCGGAGATCGCCCGCGCCTCTGCCAGCAAGGCACGGCCCGCCACCGTCAGCACCGGCTTGCGCGTGCCCTCGCGCTCGAACAGGGAAACGCCCAGTTGCGCCTCCAGATTGGCCACCGCGTAGCTGATCACCGAAACTGCCCGGTTCAGCTTGCGCCCGGCCGCCGCAAAGCTGCCGGTATCGACAATCGTCAGGAAGATGCGAAGCTGGTCGAACGTGGGCGTGCCGGGCTGCACCATGGCCGGACCTTTCAACTTGATGGAACGATCAAGCCGAAATTATCGCTCTGAACGGATAAGTCCACCACTCCTATATCCGCTCCATCAAAGGGGGGTGTGATCCCCGCCCCCGCAGGAGACTTGCCATGATCGACCTTCGGCCCTTTGCCAGCCTTGGCGGCGAAAACCACGGCTGGCTCGATGCAAAGCATCACTTCTCGTTCGCCGGTTACCACGATCCCGCCCGGATGCATTGGGGCAACCTGCGCGTGTGGAACGACGATGCCATCGCGCCCAAGACCGGCTTTCCGCCGCACCCTCACCGCGACATGGAGATCATCACCTACATCCGCGAAGGTGCGATCACGCATCAGGACAGCTTGGGCAACACCGGCCGCACCGCCGCCGGCGACGTTCAGGTGATGAGCGCGGGCACCGGTATCCGCCATGCCGAATACAACATGGAGGATGAAGTCACCCGCCTGTTCCAGATCTGGATCATGCCCACCCGCAGCGGCGAAGAACCCAGCTGGGGCACACGACCGTTTCCGCGGGGAGACCGGGCGGGCCGCTTCGTCACGCTTGCCTCGGGCTTTACCGATGATGGCGATGCGCTGCCGATCCGCACCGATGCCCGGGTGGTCGCGGCAACGCTCAAGGCCGGGGAAAGCGCCGACTATCCGCTGGGCGCGCACCGCAAGGGCTATCTCGTCCCGGCGACGGGCGCGGTCCGGATAGACGACACTGTTGTGAATGCCCGCGATGGCGCCGCGATCAGCGATGTCGAAGTGCTGCGCGTCACCGCGATCGAAGACTGCGAGATCGTTCTGGTCGACGCTGCCTGAACCTCAGGTCGTCCGGAGATCAGGCCGGGGCCGCCGTCACCACAAAGTGGCAGCGGCCCCCGGCCGGATCGAACACAAGGTCAACCCGGCGCAACCCGCCATGCGCCTGCAACAGGCGCGAACCGATCCCACGGCGCGTCGGCGGCGCCACCGGAGGGCCGTTCTCTTCGCGCCATTGCAGTGTGATCCCGCCTTCCACCGGCGCGCTCCAGAAAATCGAGACCAGACCCTCGTCGGTCGAGAGCGCGCCATACTTGGTGGCGTTGGTGCAAAGTTCATGCAGCGCCATCATCAACGGCGTCACCGCATTGCGTTCCACCTCGCAGCCCGGCCCTTCCAGACGCACCCGCGACGGATGGAACGGCTCCAGCACCGCATGCACCAGTTCTGCCATCTCGCACGATGGCAGCACGCCAAAGCGCAACAGCTCATTGGCCCGGGCCAGAGCATCCAGCCGCCCGCTCAGCATCGCATAGAACTCAGCGGGATCGGTCGCCCGCGATGCACGCGAAGCCAGCGCCCGCATCATTTGCAGTGCGTTCTTGGTCCGATGCTGCAGTTCGGTATTGAACGCCTCGGCCCGCAGCGCGTGCGCTTCGTTCTCGCGCACCATCTGGCGCAGGATCTCGCCCGCCACCACCAGGATCGCGATCGTCAGCGCATACAGCACCACGAACAGCAGCGGCCAAGGAGATGCGGATGGACTGGAACCGCCAAGCCAACGTCTGGCAGGAACTGCACACGCTGGAAGAGAGCGTGCATCTTCTGCGCGCTCTCCTCGACAGCGTGTACAAATGGATCGATCTCAAGAATATGCAGCGGCGAAGTGTCGCCAACGACAACCCTGAGATGCGGCGCTGACCGCCTTCGTCAGGCGGCCTGCAGCTTGCCGTGCTTCACCACCATCAGCGGCGCCGCGCGCGCGGCCTCAAGCGCTTCCTGCAACGACGCGATGATGCCCTCTGGCCCCACATCACGGTCACAGGCAAAATCGATGGAACGCTTCACCCAGTCGCGGGGCGCCCCGGCATCATCGACGCACACCTCATGAAGTGCAAAGTGTTCGCCGTGGTCAACGATACGATAAGTCCAATCCATACGTCATTCTCGCGCGCGCGTCCCCGTGTTGCCGCAACGCCCCATCCGCATTGCGGTTCCCGCGCAAAATTTCAGTCCATAACGGACTGTTTACCCTCACCGCCTAAAGCCTCCTTGCGCAGAGCGAGGGCACGATGTCGGTTTACGAGCACGATTTTGAACGCGGTCAGGTCCTTCGAGAGGTCCGCCATCCCCGCATCGTGCGTGCCCAACTGATCGGGTGCGACGGCCACGCGCAGGACTTCGTGATCCGCAACGTGTCCCGCATCGGCCTTGGCGGCACCTGCAAGGGTGCCGCTCCTGTACGCGGCGAGCGGATCACCGTCACCCTGCCTGGCGGACAGGCGCTGTCCGGCCAGGTGCGCTGGTTCCAGGATCACGCATTCGGCATGGAACTGGACGACGAATTCGATATCGATGCGCTGGCTCAGGCGCTTCAACGTCAGGCGCACGTCTCGCGCGTCAACGGCGCATGGCAGGTCGAATCGCGCCATCGCGTGCAAACCCCGCAGGTCGATCCCGCGCGCATCCGTCGGCTGTAAGGAACTCCGCCCCGCCCCGCGCATTGCCGCAGGGCGATGCAAGCTCCCCGATCTTCCTCCCCGTCCACCGCACCGCGCTGGTGGGAACGGGCCGTGATCTACCAAGTCTATCCCCGTTCGTTTCAGGACAGCAACGGCGACGGCATTGGCGATCTTGAAGGCCTGCGCGCGCGGCTCGACCATATCGCCCGTCTGGGCGTCGATGCCATCTGGCTCTCCCCGATCTACCCCTCGCCCATGGCCGACTTCGGCTATGACGTGGCCGACCATTGCGGCGTCGATCCGATGTTTGGCGATCTCGACGCGTTCGACCGCCTGCTCGCGGCAGTCCACGCCCACGGCCTGAAACTGCTGCTCGATTACGTGCCCAACCACACCTCCGACAGGCACCCGTGGTTCGTTGAATCCCGCACCAACCGATCCAATCCCCGCCGCGACTGGTACATCTGGCGCGATCCCGCCCCAGATGGCGGACCGCCCAACAACTGGACGAGCGACATGGGCGGCACCGCGTGGGAATACGATCCCGCGACCGGGCAATACTACCTCCACGCATTCTTGCGCGAACAGCCGGACCTCAACTGGCGCAACCCGGCGGTACGCGCCGCGATGCTTGATGTGCTACGTTTCTGGCTGGAGCGCGGGGTCGACGGATTCCGCATCGACGTGCTGTGGCACTGCTACAAGGCTGTCGGGCTGCCCAACAATCCGCCCAACCCCGACTATCGCCCCGAACTGGGTGAAAAGTTCCGCGTGCTGCAGCACCATTCCGCCAACCAGCCCGAAATCCACGAACTCGCCGCCGCCTTCCGCGCGATGGCCGATACGTTTGGCGAACGCCTGCTGGTAGGCGAGGTCTGCCTGCCGCTGCCGCAACTGATGCAATACTACGGCACGCCCCAGACGCCAGGCGTCCACCTGCCCTTCAACTTCGCTCTGCTCGATACCGCGTGGAATCCACGCGCGCTGGCAGAAACGATCACGGCTTATGAAGCTGCCTTGCCTCCCGGCGGTTGGCCCAACTGGGTAATCGGCAGCCACGACGCCCCCCGCATCGCCGCGCGCATCGGCCCGGCGCAAGCGCGCGTCGCCATGCTGCTGCTGCTCACCCTGCGCGGTACGCCCACGCTTTATCAGGGCGACGAACTCGCCATCGGCAAGGTCGATATCCCGCCAGACCGCATCCGTGATCCGCAAGACCTGCGCCAGCCCGGACTGGGCCTTGGCCGCGACCGCTCGCGCACCCCCATGCCGTGGGACGCCAGCCCCCACGCCGGCTTCAGCACCGCCGAACCGTGGCTGCCGCTCAACCCCGACTGGCCGACCCGCAACGTCGCGCTGCAAAGCGCCGATCCCGCTTCGATGCTGTCGCTCACCCGTGCGGCGCTCGCCTTGCGCCGCCGCAGCGAAGCGCTGTCCCTCGGCACCTTCCGCCTGCTCCATGCCGACGACGCCGTCCTTGCCTATGAACGCCGCCACGGCGCCGAACGCCTGCACGTGGCGCTCAACCTCTCCGCGCAGCCGCAGCCCTTGCCCGTTACGGGCCGTATCCTGCTCTCCACCTGCGGGCCCGGTGGCGTCCCCGGCACGCTACGCCCCGACGAAGCCGTCATCCTCCATCCGGAAAGCTGATCCCCCATGCGCATTGCCATGCTCGCCCCCATCGCGTGGCGCACCCCGCCGCGCCACTATGGCCCGTGGGAACTCGTCACCAGCCTTTTGACCGAAGCCCTCGTCGCGCGCGGGCTGGACGTCACCCTGTTCGCCACGCTTGACAGCCAGACCGCCGGACGGCTCGATGGCGTCGTTCCCGCACCTTACGAAGAATCCCCGGATATCGACGCCAAGGTATGGGAATATCGGCATCTCTCGTATCTATTTGCGCAGGCTGGCGATTTCGACCTGATCCACAACCAGGCCGATTTCCCCGCGCACGCTTTTGCGCCGCTGGTGCCCACCCCGATCGTCACCACCATCCACGGCTTTTCCAGCCCGCGCATCCTGCCGATGTACAAACCGTTCGAAGACCGCGTCCATTTCGTCGCCATCAGTAAGGCGGACCGGCAGCCGGACTTGTGCTATGCCGCCACCATCCACCACGGCATTCCGATGGACGACTTTCCGTTTGATCCGGTGGGCGGGCCCGATCTGCTCTATTTCGGCCGGATCCATCCGGACAAGGGCCCGGCCCAAGCCATCGCCGCGGCCACTGCCACGGGCCAGCGCCTCCAAATGTACGGGGTGATCCAGCATACCGGCTATCACGAACAGGCCGTGCTGCCCCGCGTCGATGGCGATCGCATCGTCTTCCATGGCCCCGTCGGCGGCATGCAACGCGTCCTCGCCCTCAGCCACGCCCGCGCGCTCCTCCACCTGATCGATTTCGACGAACCCTTCGGCCTTTCCGTGGTGGAAGCGATGGCCTGCGGCACTCCGGTCATTGCCACGCGGCGCGGCTCGATGCCCGAACTGATCGAACACGGCGTCAACGGCTTTCTTGTAGACACCCCCGATCAGGCGGTGGAAGCCATCGCCCGCATCGGCGAGATCGACCGCGCCGCCTGTCGGCGTATCGCGATGGAGCGCTTTTCGGTCGAGCGCATGACCGATGAATACATCGCGCTCTATCGCCGCATTCTTGCCCCCGCGCCCGTCAGGCAGCCGGCCCCGGCTTGCTGAGCGTTCGCGCCACGGCATCGTGCCACCGCGCCACCAGCCCGGCGCGATGCCCTGCATCCATCGCCGGCACGAACAACCGCTCGCGCTGCCATGTCGCGGCAATCGCATCCAGCCCGCTCCACACGCCCACCGCCAACCCAGCGTGGAACGCCGCGCCCAGCGCGGTCGTCTCCAGCCCCGCCGGCCGTTCGACCGGCGTTTCCAGCAGGTCCGCCATGAACTGGCACAGCCAGTCGTTCGCGGCCATCCCGCCATCCACCCGCAAAGCCGCGGGATAGCGCGCGCCGTCCGCCTCCATCGTGCGGGCAAGATCCAGCGTCTGAAAACCCACCGCTTCCAACGCGGCGCGGGCAAGATGCGCCTGCGTCGTGCCCAGCGTCAGCCCGAAGATGGCTCCGCGCGCATCCGGGTCCCAGTGCGGCGCGCCCAGCCCGGTGAACGCAGGCACCATCGTTACCCCATGCGAATCCGGCACCTGCATCGCCATCCCGTCCGTGTCCGAGGCATGGGCGATCACCCCCAGCCCGTCGCGCAGCCACTTGACCGCCGCCCCGGCGGTAAAGATCGATCCTTCCAGCGCATAGGTGATGCGGCCGCCAATCCGCCAGGCGGGCGTCGTCAGCAACCGGTGCCGCGATTCCACCGCCCGGTCGCCCGTGTTGAGCAGCATGAAGCAGCCCGTTCCATACGTTGATTTGGCCTGTCCCGGGGCAAGACACGCCTGCCCGAACAACGCCGCCTGCTGGTCCCCCGCGATGCCCGCCACCGGGATCTGCACCTCGAAAATCCCGGGTGCGGTTACGCCGTAGAAATGCGCGTTATCATGCACTTGTGGAAGTATCGTCAGAGGAACATCGAACAGGCGACACAATTCCTCATCCCACGCCTGCCGGTGAATATCGTACAGCATGGTGCGGCTGGCGTTGGTAACGTCGGTCGCGTGCACCGCGCCGCCGGTCAGGTGCCACAACAGGAAGCTGTCGATGGTGCCGAAGGCCAGTTCCCCCCGCTCGGCCCGCGCCCGCGCGCCGGGCACCGCATCCAGCAACCATGCCACCTTGGTCGCGGAGAAATAGGGATCGAGCAGCAGCCCGGTCCGCGCCCGCACCAACGGCTCCACGCCATCGGCCTTCAACTGCGCGCAAGTGGCGGCCGTGCGCCGGTCCTGCCACACCAGCGCGCGGTGGATCGGCGTGCCATCCGCACGATCCCACACCACGGCCGTCTCGCGCTGGTTGGTCAGGCCGATCGCGGCGATATCATGGGGAGAAAGTCCAGCTTTACCAATCGCTTCACGCGCCATGTTCACAACATCGCGCCAGATGTCGCGCGCATCGTGCTCCACCCAGCCCGCCTGTGGATAATGCTGTGGAAACTCCACTTGCGCAGACGCCACCGCGCGCGCCGCCGCATCGAACACGATCGCCCGTGTCGAGGTCGTCCCCTGATCAATCGCCAGAACGTGGGTCGCGCCGCTCATGCCCTCTCCTGCACCGTTTGCCCCATCCTATCGCGATTTGACGCAAGGTGTTAGGCTGCTCGCATGGGCGAACCTTCGGGGCATTTGCAAAGCGTGGACCTGCTGGTGGTGGGCGGCGGGATCAACGGCGCGGGCATCTCGCGCGATGCGGCGGGACGCGGCCTTTCGGTTCTGCTGGTGGAACAGGACGATCTTGCCAGCCACACCAGTTCAGCCAGCACCAAGCTGATCCACGGGGGCCTGCGCTATCTCGAATATGGCGAGCTGCGGCTGGTGCGCGAAGCTCTTGTCGAGCGCGAGCGCCTGTGGGGCATGGCCCCGCACCTGATCCACCCGCTATCGTTCGTCCTGCCGCAAATGCATTCACCGCGACCCGTCTGGATGGTCCGGCTCGGGCTGTTCGCCTATGATCACCTTGGCGGCCGCAAGCACCTCCCCGCCACCCGCACCGTGGACCTTGCCCGCTCTCCGCTCGGCACCGGCCTGCGTCCCGGCGCGGGCAAAGGCTTCGTCTACGCCGATTGCCGGGTCGATGACGCCCGCCTTGTCATCGCCAACGCGCAAGACGCCCGTGCGCGCGGCGCCCAGATCCGCACCCGCACGCGCCTTGTCGCCGCCAAACGGGTCGGCCCGCTCTGGCGCGCCACCGTCGAAGCAGACGGCGTGCCCCGCGCCATCCACGCCCGCGCACTGGTCAATGCCGCCGGTCCATGGGTCGAAGCCGTGCTCGGCCTTGTTCCGGATGCTCGCCGCGATCGCGGCGTCCGCCTTGTCAAGGGTAGCCACATCGTGGTTCCGCGCCTTTATCCCGGCGATCACGCTTTCCTGTTGCAAAACAGCGATAAACGCGTCGTTTTCACCATTCCGTATGAAGGTAGCTTCACGCTGGTCGGCACCACTGACCAGCCATGGGAAGGGCCGCCCGGCCCCGCCGCCATCAGCGCGCCGGAAACCGCTTACCTGTGCGCCACGGTCAACGCCTACTTCGCGCGCGGGATCGCCCCTGCCGACGTTGTCTGGTCCTACGCTGGCATTCGCCCGCTTTACGACGACCACGCGAGCAGCGCCTCGGCAGTCACGCGCGATTACGTGCTGGACCTTGATGGCGATGGCGATGCCACTTCTGGCCGCGCCCCGATGCTCAGCGTGTTCGGCGGAAAGATCACGACCTATCGCCGGCTTGCCGAACAGGCGCTGGATCGCCTTGCCCCGTTCTTCCCCGCCGCACGCCCGGCATGGACGGCCGGCGCCACGCTTCCGGGCGGCGACACGGGCGATTTCCCTGCCTTCGCCGCCGCCATGAGCCAGGCCTATCAGGCCCTGCCGTCGGGGCTCGTCGCCCGTTTGGCAGCCCAGCACGGCACCGCCATCCACGCCGTGCTCGGCAACGCCCGCACGCTTGCCGACCTCGGCCACGATTTCGGCGGCGGCCTCACCGAAGCGGAACTAGACTATCTTCGCCGGCAGGAGTGGGCCGCAACTGCCGAGGATGTGCTCTGGCGGCGCACCAAGCTGGGCCTCCACCTTCCCGCCAGCGTCGCGCCGGCCATTGACGCGTGGTTCGCTAAAGCCCGCTGATCAGCGCGTCCAGCGTCGGCCACAGCGATTGCGCCCGCGTACGCGGCACCGCATCCTGCACGTAATACCACCAGAAGTAACCACCCACGAAGCGCGCGCCCAGCCGGGCAGAAAGCGTCGCGTGCATACCGTAATAGGTCCGCGCCACGCGCTGTTTGTTGGCCAGCGTGGGATCGGCCAGCAGCCCATCGGCCACGCGCTGCGCGCCCACTTCGCCAATCGCCAGCTTCGCGGTGGGAAACAGCACGCCCAGCCGCGCCAGCATCGCGCCCACTTGCGCCGCGCCCGGATGCTGCGCGGGATTGCACGCCGTTTCGTAGATCGACAGCATCACCACGTCGATGCGGCTGCGCAGTGCCGGCGGCATCGTTCGCGCATAGACCAGCGTCGGCTCCCATGCCTTGGCATAGCAATCCGGGCCGGACCAATAGTTCAGGGTGATCGCGGTGCGCCCGTGGATCGCGGCCACTTCGTCGAATGCAGCCTGTACCTTGGCGTTGATCTCGTCGGGATTGCGGCCCACCCATTCGCCGTTCAGCTCGTTGCCGATCTCCCACAGGTCCACCTGCCCGGCAAACGCGCCTGCAAAGGCGTGGGCCCGCCGCCGCACCGCTGACAGCGAGGTTCCGCGCATCGCGGCGGAATCGATCAGTTCGGCCATCACATAGGCGCGCGGACGCAGTGCCGTGATCGCACGGGCATAGTCTGCTGGCTGCGTGCCCGGGTCCATCACCACACGCACCATCGGCACCGCGTGGTGCGCCCCGACAGCGCCTGCTACCGCGGGCAGGTTCGCCACAGAATCCACCGTCAGCCCGCGCCATGGCGACGGCAATGGGCGATTGAGGGAAACTGGCAGGGCTGGCGCGATCGGCGCCGCCGTGGCCTCGGGCACAGGCTGCAACGCCATCGGCGCGGCAACGGTCACCGGCCCCGCCGGACTGGCGGCATCCCCGCCGCACCCGGCCAGCGCCAGCATCAGCGCGCAAATGAAACGCCGTGCCCCGGCCATGCCTGTCCGCTCCGTTACGAGACGGAAACGTACACCCCAGCGGCAGCCACGCCAAACGTGACTGCCGCCGTTATGGCAGAGCGTTACGGGCCTTTGGCGTTCAGCCCGCCTTGGGCGCCCAGTCCGCCAGCGTCGAAACGCGGTCGTCCAGCCGCACCAGCGTCTTGCCCGTGGTCACGCCCGACATCAGGCGGATAAACGCATCCGGCGTCGCATCCAGGCCGGTCGCCACGTTTTCGGTGGCGATCAGCTGCCCATGACGCACCCAGTTTGCCAACGCGTCTTCCGCCTCGTGCATCATGTCTGCCGCTTCATAGGCAAGGAAGCCGCGCATGGTGATGCGGTTGACCAGCACCTGCCAGATATTGCGCAGGCGATAGGGATCGGTCTGGTTGTTGTAGTTGGCGATCATTCCGCACACCGGAATACGGCCAAACGCCTTCATGCGCGGCAGCGCGGCATCAAGCGTCGCCCCGCCCACGTTGTCGAAATACAGGTCGATGCCGTTCGGGAAATGTTCGTCCATCGCCGCGCCAAGGTCGGGCGCCGCGCGATAGTCGATAGCCCCGTCAAAGCCCAGCTCCTCGGTCAGGATGCGCGCCTTGGCGGGCGAGCTGACGGTGCCGACCACCTTGCCCGCGCCCGAAAGCCGCGCCACCTGCCCGGCCACCGAGCCGACCGCGCCAGCCGCCGCGCTTACCAGCACTTCGTCTCCTTCGCGGAACTCGCCGTACTTCTTCAGGCCAACATAGGCGGTAATCCCCGACCAGCCGATCGCGCCCATGTAGGACGTCAGCGGCAGGTCTTCGGCCACGTTCACGTTTTCGAACGCCACGTTGCCCGGCGCGATCACCGAATAGGTCTCCCACCCGGTAAAGGCGCGGCCATAATCGCCTTCCTTGAAGTCCGGATTGCGCGAGGCGATCACCCGGCCCAGCGCCATCGTGGGGATCAGCCCGCCGATCTGCACCGGCGGCATATAGCTCTTCACGTCGTCCAGCATCCCGCGAATGGCAGGGTCGATGGCGAACACGCGGTTCTCCAGGAGGACCTGCCCTTCCTGCAATTCGGGCACCGGCACTTCTTCAAAGCGGAAGGTTTCGGGCACCGGCACGCCGGTGGGGCGCGCGGCAAGGACGATACGGCGGTTGGTCATGCTCATGGTATTGCTTACTCCGTGAAGCCGCGCGCGTTCGACGCATCGAACTTGGTGATGTTGGCGATGCCGGAACGGCCGGCCAACAAGTTGGACCAAGCCTCAGACACCGAGTTGCCCACGGGGCTGACGATTCCAAGTCCGGTGACAACGACGCGACGACGGGTCATGCTGAATGCGGCTGAAGAGAGGGCTGGCGAGAGTCCGAAGGGACTCAGGCCTTCTGGTTGTTGACGGCGTAGTCGATGGCCAACTGCACGGTCGTGATCTTCTCGGCTTCTTCGTCCGGGATCTCGATGCCGAACTCGTCTTCCAGGGCCATCACCAGTTCCACGGTGTCAAGCGAGTCGGCGCCCAGATCGGCCACGA
>JBDLVU010000069.1:0-14399 GCA_039804665.1 Pseudomonadota bacterium
CGCCCGTGAAGGCCACCTGCAACGTGTGCGGCTTGGTCACGTCAACCGCCACGTCCTGCGTCTGGCCCAGCACGCCCAGCGGCTTCACGCGAAAGCTGCGTTCCGGGTGGCGGCTGCACACGCGCAGGCGTGCGCCGCGCTCCAGCAGTTCCTGCGCCAGATGGGTGCCGAAGAACCCGGTGCCGCCCACCAGCGCCACCAGCTTGCCTTCGAGATCGCGTGCCCTGCCCTGTGCCATAGCCAAAGAATCCGCATAATGCTGCCGGCGCCCCTTCGGCCCCGGCCTTGGCAGCGCCTTTGGCACAGCCGCGCCCCCTCCATCAATGGCGAACAGCGGCAATTTGCATTCTTTTGCGAAAGCCGTGTTGACAGGTCCGAAGCCCTGCCTTATCGGCGCCCTCCTACCCGGCGGACAGGCTCCTTGGCCCATCCGCTCCGTGCCCAGATGGCGGAATTGGTAGACGCACCGTCTTCAGGTGGCGGCGCTGGAAACGGCGTGGAGGTTCGAGTCCTCTTCTGGGCACCATTTTCCTGCATCTAGATACCCCCTGAGGGGTCATCAAAATGGCAGAAATCTGCCGTTATCGGCCTTCCATTTGCGCTTATCGCGTTTCGTCACATCTCGATAGTTCAGCGAATTTGAGGGCAGGTTCGGGGGCATAACGGGAATGCGGGACGCGCTGCCGAAGCCATGCCCCGATGTCGTTTGAATAACCCCTAGATTTCTGGACGCCTTCGGCTTTCAAAGTCTGCTGCCGTTCGAACTCGACGGGTGACAGCACCCGTTCCTGATGCATTTCCTCACCGGGATTGAAATGCAGAAGGTCAGTGCGCTCAAAGCCATTCATGCGCTGGTCTCAGCTTGAGACCACCTTGCTCATGTGATTGTGCAGCGAGTTCACAAAGGCTGCAGCCGACGCACTGCTCATGCCCACCTTCGGTCGCGGACCGTTCTGGCGGACGCTGCTTGCATCCGCAAATCCCGGAAGATCAAGCAAGGCCACCAACCTGCCAATGGCGTCCTCGATATCAATCCGGCGCTTGCCGAGCCCTGGAATTCGACTGATATCGAGATACGTCAGGCCGTAAGTCAATAGATCGCGATATCCGATCCGCTCGGCAAGCCCCGAACCAATCCGAAAATGCATCGCTTCTGCCATCTGATCCAGCGCGTCGCCGGTCTGGGCTTCAAGCCGCTGATCGGTTGCCCGGGTACGGTTCCTGAGCACGAGCCAGTCAAGGGCAGGCAAGCCATAGTACCCGCGCTCCTTCCTCAGCTCGCAAACCAGTTCCCCAAAGTGGCCAGGGCCTGTCAGCTGGCGCGTTACGGGATTGATCTTACCCAGACCACTGATGTCAAACGCCGAGTTGCCGACTGGCGTTACCAGCGTGTCCGCGATAGCCATTGCATATCGCGCTGTGGCGGAGTCCGCTCCTGGCAGATCGATCACGATAAAATCGGCGCCGGTACCAAGGCGCATGATTTCCTGATAGAGCATAGCGCCGCTTTGCCGATCGAGCACGACATGCTTCGGACCGGGCAATTCCAGCTTGAGCGCCTTCATCGTCCCAAGGCGTATGTCCAGCGTGGACGCCAGCGAGCGCTGCCGACGGTCAAGATCAATGGCAAGTATCCTGGCACCAGAATAAGCCAGCGCGATCGCGGAATGAAACGCCAGTGTCGACTTGCCGACGCCGCCCTTCTCATTTGCAAAAACAATGAGGTGAGCTGATGGGCGTGCCCGTCTGGCTGCTTCTTGCACGATGACCGAAGGCACGGAAACGTCCCCACGCGCCGCGGCGCTCTCAAGGGCCGCCGATCTGTCTGTCGCTATTGGCGCCGCGAAATTCATGGCCTGCCCCTGCCCGTACCGGATCATACCATGATCCCTATTTTCCGTGAGCAACCAACGGAATAATTGAACGAAGAAGTAGACAAATCGCACTGCATCAATAAACGAATGTTTAGTTTTGGTCCGGACGGAAAATCAAAAATAGCGCGGCCATCGGGTGTAAAAGACCTGATGAACGACAATCGAACCGGCGTTCGAAAGCACCCCGGACATCGCAGTAGTGCAAAAACCCTCGGCCTGCGGATTAACATCAAGGCACACCGTGTCGCGCCAGCAGGGTGGCGCAAGCCTGACTGATCGGGAAATCCAAAGATTTTCGTGCCCCAAGAGACCAGACTACTAGCCTTTGGCGGCAGCATAAACGGCCGGAAGGTGACGCCCATCCGGCCCCCGAAGTCGCAATGGAAGCCGTAGGCAGGATTGTATCAGCCTCCCCTTTTAAAAGCACGGCGAGCGCGTGACGCGAGGCGCGCCGAACAACGCTGGCAATCCACCCGGATTATTGCATCGTAACGCACGAAATCACGACGATAGCCCTGAACTGTCCCGCCATGAATAGCCGATTGGGTTGGTAGCCGGTCCGACAATTACTGACATATGTCGAAGGGAGTGTTGGAGAGATTGCGTGGCAGAATTGTGCAGTAATTGCGGGGCAAAGATCCACCGGGGCGCCTTTTTCTTCCGTTCGAACGAACCGATAAGCGAAGCTGCGCTGGCCACGCTGAACCTTGTCAACGGGACCCATCATGAGGCCATGTGCGGCGAATGCGGCGGAGAGCCCTGCTTTGAGGCACTGCTGAAGTTGCAGACCGAGCGCGACCAGATACGCGCCAACTTCCCGCTTGTGGCCGCACATTTTCCCGTGACCACCATCGATGCCTTGCCCACGGGCGATAATTTTTCCGTGCTGGGGCTGGTGAGCGCCACGGTTGTCGCCGACGCCGATTTGCAGGACCAGCTGCGAGCGGACCCGCACGATGCGCTGCGACATGCGCAGGACCCCTCTGCCCGAAGCTGCGAGGCGAACCAGATCGAAGGCAGCGCGCGGACCATCATGGTCCGCAAGGCGCTGCGCCTGGGGGCAAACTGCATCGTGGGCGTCAGCGTTGCCTATGGCGCCACGGGGGCCAGACGATTTGCCGTGACGATGCAGGGGACTGCGGCAAAGGTGCCGAGCGTGGAAGCCGTATTTGGAAGCGACGCGCGCGAAGTCGTCGAATGGGCGGCCAAGGCGACGGAACGCCTCGAAAATCTGGATCGCTGGATATGTGGCGATATCCGCCCGGGCGACGTGTACCTTTCGCAACGGCAAGTGGCCGCCGTTCAGGCGGGCCTTGTCGCGGCCTGAACGGCGGGTGGCGCGTCAGCCGGCACCGCCATCCGGTGGCCCGAAACGGAACGCGGGCTTGCCAGCGCGCGGCACCTGAACGGGCGGCAGCGGGTGGCGTCTGGCATGGACGCAGATTTCACAGCCGAAGCCTGCGCAATCGCCGCACGGGTTCGCCACGTTGCCGGACGTTCCGGCAGATCGGGGCGTCCGGTCGCAAAGCACGCTCATTTGGTCCGGAAGCGCAAAACGTAGCCCATTTTCGGAACCGCGACGAGTTCGACATGCGGGTGCAACTTGGCTCTGAGGAATGACGCGAGCGTCTTGAGGTGCCCCGAGCTCATCAGCTGCGGCCCCTTGCCCAATTCGCGGCACAGGCGCGGATAGGGCACCACATCGCTCATGTCGGCGGCCAGCAGGGCCAGAAACTGGCGTTCCGTTGCGGTCAGTTCATTGAGACGCGCCAGCATCTGCAAATCCTCGCGCGTGCGGTTTCGCACTTCGTTGGAACCGCGCCAGTTCGTGTAGCGCGACCAGACGGCCCTTGCCCGTGCAACCATTTCTTCGGGTTGCATCCGGCCGATGTCCCACACATCGTCGAACCCGGCCATCAGTAGCTGCGCCCGCCGGGTGGGATGCATATCGTCAACCACCGCGATCTTGGCGATTCTGGCCAGCGTCTGGATATCGTCCCTGAGCAGGCGTGCCATGCGCGGCGCGTCGTTTCCCGTGATGAGGATCAGGGCATCCTGACAGCGGCGGGCGAGCGCAAACGCGATCTGCGCATCCGACACCGGGTGGAGGACGAGGTCCGGGAACATCTGGTGCAGGCGCGCTTCGCGCAGCGTGCGGTCGCGGTCACCCAGCGAAACGCACCGTCCGGGCAGTTCGCTGCCGAAGATGACCCGGTCATGCGCGGGATCGGTCGCCAGCCCTGAAACAGAACCTGCGGCCGACGATGCAACGATTGGTGCAATGCTCTGCAACGTCATTTATATCCCGCCCCCGCAAGATGCACGGCCCATCGTGCGGGCGGTGGGATATCAGTCGCAGTATGTGGCTGTAATTAAACCGTTTGGCTACGCCGATACGACATGCGTTGGCCGAGATAGGCCGAGCCTGTCGAGGGCCTCCTGCCCCGCGATTTTCAGGGCAGCGTTCGGGCTAGCCTGCCGTCGAGGGCGCGCGCCGCGTGAGGTGAACCCGGAATGTCGCCCCGGGGCCGTCGGTTTCGTCGATGTCGATGAAGCCGTCGTGCATGGCAACGATCTGGCGGACGATGGCCAGCCCAAGCCCGGTGCCGGGACGCGCGCCGACGTTGGAGCCTCGGTGAAAGGGATCGAACACGCGTGAGCGTTCTGAAAGCGGGATGCCGATCCCGTAATCGCGGAACACGAGGGTGATTTCCTCGCTGTTCGCCGCCGCGCTGATGTCTATCCGCACTTCATCCCGCGCATATTTGATCGCATTTTCAAGGATGTTGCCGACAACGCGGTTGAACAGGTCGTGATCGATGTCGATCAGCGGCAGCAACGGCAGGTTGAGGTCGAACACCATTTCCGGGTGCCGTTCTCGAAAGGCATTGCAGATGCCCGCGATCAAAGCGGACAGGTCGGTGGGCTCGGGGGTGAAGGAGCCACCGGCCTCCATGGGATCGGCCTGCGCAAGGGTATCCTCGATCAGCCGCACAAGGCGCTGCACGGTTGCGCGGATGCGATGGACGGGCGCGGTCAGATCATCGTCGGAAAGCGGTTTGCCGGTGCCCGATCGCGCCATCGCCACGCGGCGTTCGATGCGCTGCGCGGCACTGTCGATGATCGCCAGCGGGGTGCGGAACTCGTGCGAGGCAATGGCCAGCAGCGTCTGCTCCATTTCCCACGTCCGGTGCTCGAACGCATCGGCGGCGGCGCTATCGGGCGCGCCAGAGGGGAATTGGTCGAGTGCGGTAATCGCCGCCAGAAAGGCGTCGGTCCCGCGAAAGCGAAAGCGCACGGCCGAGATGGAGGCCCGGAACGGACGGTCATCGCGCGCGCGCAGCTGGAACTGCCAGTTCGATCGCCTGCCCGACAGAAGATCGTTGCGCATGTCGGCAAGGTCGTTGCGGTGAATGAAGATGCGGCGGATGTCGTCGCGGAAGCCCTCTGGAAAGCTTTGCTGCGCAGGGCCATTCGCGTCTAGCAGGGCGTGCCCGGATGCCGGAAGGATGAATATCGGCGCGGTGCTCAGGTTGAGCACGAGGTTCAGCGCCTCCTCGCTTTCGTCGAGTTTCCGGCGGGTTTCGACCGCCTCGGAAACATCGCGCTGATAGACGAGGATCGCTCTTTCGCCCGTCGTCGGGTCTGTGACCAGAGCGATGGCGACTTCGTGCACGGGGCTGCCCATGATCGCCATGACAGCCGTTGCTTCGGCTTCGCGCGAAGAAGCGGCCTGCGCCAGAAGTTGCGCACCCAGCGTGGGATCTGCGAACATGGCGTGGAAATGTTTTTCGCCATGCGGGGCGGATCGATCGAAATCCCAGAAGTATTTTGCTGCGGCCGGGTTCCGCACCAGAACGCGGCCCGACATGTCGTGCAGCGTTGTCATCAGCGGGGTATGCCGAACCGCTTCCAGCGTGCGCAGTTCGTCCACCGGCATGGCGCTGCTGGGGATGAGATGCTCGACCAGCATGGCCTGCGCGTGCCCATCGATCGATACCCCGGTGCACCGATCCAGAACCGGGGTGGCGATCCGCTTGGGATAAAGCACCCAGGTCTCCGTCCGCTCCTCTCCGCGTTTGAAGGCTTCGCGGTACTCCGCCAGACGCGCCCGCGTGGCATCGCTGAACGGCGCGAGATCGCGGCGCCGCAGCTCATCGAGCGTAGTGGCGTTCCAGATGTCCAGTCCCGCGCGGTTGGCCCATGCGATGCGTTCGCTGTCGAAGCAATAAATGTGCATGGGCGTGGCAAGCCCGTCGAGGATCGGGAGCGCACTTGCCGGCAGATAGGGAAAAACAGACGCTTTTGCCATACGATCGATGATTGCTTTTGCCCCCCGGGACGGCACGGCCTGCACGACCAAATGAATGCCCGAGCGATAATAATACCAATATAGTACAAATGGTTAGTTGGTATTCATGCGTAATGCGGGATCTGTTTCAGAGGCGCCGCGCCATGCCTGCAAGACGCAGGTCGGGGCATCGGCGCGGGGTGCTGGCCGGGTTGCGAAGCGCCGGCTTTGCTGCATGGCAAATGGCCGAAATGACTATGGCATTATGCCCCTGCACCATCGATGTGTTTCGCCATGCTGATGTTGCCTGTGTCCATGATGTGCGCAAACCCGGTGGCGCATGATGGCGATACGTTCCGCTGCAGCGGTGTTCTGGTCCATATTGCGGGGATCGATGCGCCGGAGCTGGCCGGATCGCCGCTCTGCCAGCCAGCGCACCGGGTGGCGACGGCATGGTGCGACCATCGCGGCGCGGCCCGGGCGAAGCAGGCCCTGCAACGGCTGTTGGCGACAGGGCCCGTGCTTGTCGAGCAGCTCGGCCGGGCGCAGGGCGGCCCCGGGATCGTGGCGAGGGTCGTCGTCAACGGACGCGATGCTTCGCGCTATTTGCTGCGCCATGGCTTCGTCCGCATGATCCGGGCGCCGCTGCGCACCGTGCCGCTGGTTGCCGCCTAGCCTGTTCAGCGGATCGGTCCGTTCGGCGCGGAGACACCGGATGCCGGCGTGCCATGCGGCTCGGCCGGAATGATCTTTGCGATCCGGTCCGACAGCGTGGCGACCCGGCGGGCCTGTTCCTCGATCCGATCGAGCTTGGCCGCCAGATACGCGAAATCGCCTTCGTCAAGGCGATCTGCGAACCGGATGCGCAGGTTTGCCGCCGCGACCTGGATGACCGCCAGCGGTTGCCGGACGTCATGCAGCAACTTGCGAACTTCCAGCCCTGACACGTTCGTCGTCACGCCTTAGTCGACAAGGTGGCGGACAAGGTTGGCGACGCTGGCCGCCGTGCTGACCTTGAGCTTGTTGAAGATGCGGTGACGATGGATTTTGACGGTGTTCTCGCTCCGCTGCATTTCGGCCGCGATCAGCTTGGTCGGGTAGCCGCGCGAAATCATGCCGGCCACGTGCGTTTCAGTCGGGGTCAGGCTCGAAATCATCTGCCGCACCATTTTTTCGCTTTCCAGGCGGCAGTGCCGTTTGCGCGAATGGCCGATGGCCGAGGATACGGCAGAGCGCAGCGCCATTTCCCCAAACGGCTTCTGGAGAAAGTCGAAAGCGCCGGCCTTCATGCAGTGCACCACGGTCGAAATGTCCTGCACGCCCGAGATGAACACGACCGGCAGCGCGATGCCGGCGCGGTTGATCCATTCCTGCACCGCCAGCCCGTCCTGCCCCGGCAGACGGATATCCAGAAGCACGCACCCGGTCTTGTATGCGGGCAGGGCGGCGAGAAGGTCCGCCCCGCTGGCACAACCCATCGCGGGAAAGCCCAGCCCTTCTACCAGTTCGACAAGGTCCACGCGCAGGTCGTCGTCGTCATCGACAACGAACACGGTTTCGCGGTCGCTTTCGCACAACCGCGCAAGCGGGACCGAGTTGGCGGCCACGTCCTTGCAATTGACCCGCTGGCACGGGCGCATGTAGCCATGCTGGCCGCACAGTGTCAGATCGCCCAGCGACCAGCGGGTGGTCTCCGGTTCGCCGACTTCGATATCGCCCCTTTGATCCCGCGCCTGCGCACTCAACTTCTGGCACCCCCAACATAGCCTCGACGTTGATATGGCCCCAAAAACGGACACGTTCGATAAGCTCTCGGTTTACTCGGTAGCCAAAAAACGTTTACTTTCAAGGCGGAATGAATCCGACAACTTTCTATTGTTAACCATTTCAGATAGTGTTGCGGAAAGCTTTGATCGTTGTCCAGCGCTGGCGTGCGCCGTTTCGGCAACGGGATCGTGCCGGAAAAGGCACCAGCGCGTTAGCCATGGCGGGCGCCGATTTCGATGAAAACTACTGCTGGCGGAAACGGGGCGACTGGCTCCGCCGGAGTGCGCAGAGTGCGTTATAGCCCGCTTACTTATCGATGTAACCGTTTCTACTATCTGGTGCCGAGGCGGGCCTCGCATAAGGAAGCCAGACCGCGCTGGCGACGGCCCTCGGGTGTGCGTGCTTGGGTTATGCGGGAGAAAAACGAGAATGACTGCGGGCTCCAGGCGCACAATGCCAAGGGTTTCAAAGGAAATCTTTGTCCCCTGTCCCCCCGATCTGCTTTTCATGGCGATCGAACGGCTCTTGCGCGAGAGCGGCTTCACGGTCGAGCGATCACAGCGCAGCGAACGACATATTTCCAGCTACAGGATGCGCTCTTCCGGCAAATGCTCGTGCATTTTCGTCGTCTGGGTCACAAGCCGGGGCTATGTCAGCCGTGTCAACTTTGGCGTCCATCCGCGCTTTCTGTTCTTTTCGCTGTGCGGCCACGGCACGCCGCGTCGCAAGCTGGCGGAACTCGAACAGATCGTAGAAGACGCCGCCCATGCCTGTACCGCGTTCGAAAGGCCGCCCCTGACCGCTGAGCCCCCGGTCGCGGCGGCGTGCGAACATGCAGTAATGAAGACGCATGGGGATGGGGTTTCCCCCGCGGCGAGCTACCCTTAAAGGACGGTCACCAACGGTGCAAAGTGATTGAAAATGCAAGAAGACCGGACTGATATCGCCCCGGCAAGCGGGGCGCGTATTCTGCTCGTCGATGATGAGGAGGATATCCTCCCGGAATACCAGGAGTACCTGGCGATGGAAGGGCTGCCGAGCCTGACCAGTTCGAACCCCGAGGAGGCTTATGCCGTGGTTCTGGCCGACCCTGACATTTCCGTGCTGGTCACCGATATGCGGATGGCGCCGCTGAATGGCGCGGAGCTGATCCGCAAGCTGCGGCAGGCCCTGCCGGGCCGCGCGCTGACGTACATCGTCCTGACCGGGTTTGCGGCGGAATGGCTGGGCGGGGAAGACCTGAACGCGACGATCCTGACAAAGCCGGTCGATCTCAACCTCCTTGTCGATACGCTGCGCGCCGCGCTGGTCTGGACGGCATGACGGCATGACGGCAGGCGCACGCCCGGCCCGGCAGTATGACGGCCTGCTGGCCGTGCTGCTCGGCCTTGTCGGCTTTGCGCTGAACTTTGGCGAACTCCAACTTGGCTGGGGCATCCACTTCATTTTCGGCAACGCGCTGATCTATGCGTTTCTGCGCGTCCTGCGGCCCGCGCACGTGACGCTTGCCATTGCCATCGCCAGCATTCGCAGCATCCTGCTGTGGCATCATCCGTGGGCGTGGCTGATCTGGACGCTGGAAGCCTGGCTTGTGGCAACGATCGGCGCCCGCGTACCCCCCGTCCGGGTCGATACGCTATTCTGGCTGGTGCTCGGGTGCCCGCTTTTGATCGCGTCTTACGGTTGGATCATGGATCTTGACCGGCTCTCGGTCGTGCTGGTGATTGCAAAGCAGGCGGCCAACGGGGTGCTGAACGTCACGTTGGGCGAATTTCTGTATGCCGGCTTTCTGGCGCGCGGGCCCGCGTTTGCGCTTGTTCGGCTGCCGCGCATGCCGGCCGACGCGGTGCTGCTTACGCTGCTGCTCCTGATCGTCCTTGCCCCCGCGACGGTCTATCTGGCGGTCGATGCGCCAACGGGCGAGGTGCACGCCCGCGAGGCCGCGGACAAGGGGCTGGCCGACGACATAGGCGCGGCAGCCGTCACGCTGGAGGGCTGGCAAAAGAGCCGCAGCGCGGTGCTGCGGGCGTATGCCGCAGGGGGCATTCCGGGCGACAGCACAGAGCTGACAGAGGACTTTTCCCGCATCCTCACCCTTGATGCCAAGGGACGCGTCATCGCGGATACGTGGCCCGCTGGCGGCCCCTCGGCCGAACTGCGCTATGCCGCGTCCCGTTCTCCCCGCAACCTGCGCGACGCGGGCGACGGTCTGATCCGCCTTGTCAGCGCGTCGGCAGGCACGCCGCGCCTTGCTCTTGTGGTTTCCTCCCTCAGAAAGCCGGGGCGCGAACGGATGATCGCGGAACTTCGGCCGTGGGCCTTGTCGCGGGCGGTGCGGCGCGTCACCCGTGGCGGGCCCTCGGCGATGGTGCTGGTCGATGCGAACGCACACGTTCTGCCGCTGGTGGGCGACAGTGCTGGCGTCCTGCCGTTGTTGAAGGCGTGGCAGGCGGGCCCGATAACGCGACTGCCGGGCGGCTCGGCCCTGATCTCGCCCCGGACTTACGGCCGCTCGCTGATGGCGGATATCGAAAGTGCGATCATGGTGCATGTGGACGCTGCTGCGCCGATGCCGGGCTGGCGCCTGATCGCGGCGGCGCCCTTCGCGCCCGAAGTCATGAAAGAGCGGGAGCAGCAGGCCTACCTGTTTCTGATGCTGAATGCGTTCGTGTTCGCCGTGGTGGTGGCGGGCTCGGTGCTGTCGGCGAAGTTGAAGCGCTCGTTGCGCGCGCTGGCGCAGGGCGCTGCGGACCTTGCGCTGGCCGGCGTGCAACGCGGACGGATCGACAGCCTGGTCGTGCGCGAACTGAGCGATATTTCCATCAGTCTGGCGACCGTGGGTTCACAGGTCGCGCGTGAGCGCGGGGCCTTGCTGCGCTATCAGTCGCGCCTGACCAGCATCGCCCGCAGCGCGCCGATCGTGGTCTATGCCCTGATGGGGGCAAAGCCCGATGAATCGCGGGTCGTCTACCTGAGCGCGGGCTGCACCAGCATGCTGGGTTATGCCGTCGCGGAACTGGAGGAGACCGAACGCTGGACGGGTTTGATCCATCCGGATGACCGCGCGGGCTACCGGGCCTGCCTCGCCTCGCTCGAACCGGGGCAATCAGCCAACCTCGAATATCGCATCCGGCACGCGATGGGGCACTATCTGTGGGTCTATGACAGTATCGCGCTGGAGGAAGCGGACGATCAGGGGCGATGCGAGCTGATTGGCCTGCTGCTGGATATTTCCGAGCGCAAACGGACGACCGCGCAGCTGGCCGAAGCCGACAAGATGGCCGGCCTCGGGCGCATGGTGACCGGCATCGCGCACGAATTGCACCAGCCACTCAACTTCATCAAGATGGCAGCCGTCAACATGCAGGAACGGCTGAAACGGGGCCAGCCCGACCCGCAATTGCTGCGCGGCAAACTTGAAAGCATCCTGGCGCACGTAAGCCGCAGTTCCGCGATCATCCTTCAAATGCGCGTCTTTGGGCGCGCGGGGCCTGAAGACGCGGAGCTGATCGATATCGCCGACGTTATCGACATTGCCGCCAGCGCCGCCGAACTGCACGCCGAAACGGCCGGGACCATGATCCGCATGGACTGCGAGCAAGGGCTTGTGGTGAAAGCGGTGCCCATTCTGCTTGAGCAGGTTCTGCTGCACCTCATCACGAATGCGGTGGATGCGATCGCCGTGCGCGCGCGGCGCAAGGCCGAGCCGACCGGCCGGATATCCATTGTCGGTCGCGCGTCGGCCGAAGACGTCGTCATCACGATCGACGACAATGGCACAGGCATCGATCCCGACGTGCTCTCGGTCATCTTCGAGCCGTTCTACACGACCAAGGCCCCGCGTGAGGGCACCGGTCTCAGCCTGTCGATAAGCTATGGGATCATTCGGGATCTGGGCGGCACGATCCTGGCGGAAAACACGCCAGAGGGCGCGCGCTTCACGGTGCGTCTGCCCCGACAGGCCTGAGGGCAAAGGCGCAAAAGCCTCGCGCAATTATCGATTTGGCTATTTACGCGCGTGGCCATTGGCGGGAACTGTCGGCGGCCAATGGGCAGCCGCGCCCACGGGGCCGCGTGCCCGTGGCGCTTTGTCATGCGCGAGGAGTTCCCAGATGACTGTCAGGCTACGAAATGCATTTCTGGTTGTGGCAGTCATGGCGCTGGGCGGATGCGCCGCAGGGGTGGCCATGCAGCCCGACCGCCTGATCTTCAGCCTCGACGGCAGCTACCAGCGCTACAACTACAGCCTGCCCATCGAAGATACCTTTGACAAGACGGTGAAGGTGTTTCGGCAGGCCGGGTACAGGCTGGACGTTACCGACCGCGCCACCGGGCAGATCAGCGGGCGGCGCGGCACCACCGGCGATCGCGGCACGTCGTCCGACAAGGACATGAAATTTTACGCGCTGGTGGTGCCGCGCGGGGCAATGCAGAGCGAGTTGAACCTGAAGATCGTGCAGCTGATGGGAAGCGGCGTTCCGCTGGTGGGCGGATCGAAGACCGAAGTCACCATAACGGACGCGCAGATGTATCAGTTCGCATTCCACCGCATCGAGACGTTCAGCGACGCCGTGGATGCCGAAGGTCCGGGCGTTGCCGCCCCGTCCGCGCCTCAGGGCTTGTAAAGGGTCGCCGCGCAGTGCGCACGCATTGCACGGCAGCCTGATCGAACGCGATTTATGGCGGAGCATATGACGGATAATCCCCCGCATCGCTCTGCGTCCGAACGGATTATGTATAAAGCACTATATCGGCGGTCAGTTTTGACTGCTAGGCCGTGAATGCGACCCAAGGGCTTCGGCATTCGGCTGAAGCTTTGCAACTTTAGGGACAGTACCTTATGGTGCTGTCCCCTTTTTTTGGTTTATAGCCTAAAAATATATGTCAACTTTATGACTGACCTATCGTAATATTGCGGCATAATTGTGCTACTTTATCCATTTCATGGACAAATAGCCGAATAGACTATGCGCATACAGCCGGCAGGCCAGAGCTCTGCCGCCGCCATCATCGCGGATTCCGGGCGCGCTGCGGGCTGTCGGGATAAAAGCCTCACCCCCCGTTAACCAATCCCTGTGCGCACCCCGCCCCGCTGATCGACAAAACGCGGGGCAGTTGGTCCGCGCGCGCGACGCTGTTCGCAGCCAACGCCGACATTTCCGCTGCGCGCAGCCTGTGTGTCCGAAGTCCGCGCGAGAGCTTTCGAAGATAGCCCTAATAAAAATGTTATTTAAATTTAACTATTATTCGAAGGGCCGCTTGTCTTTATAAAATTGATGCTATCCCTGCAGTATACTATACTTGTAGAAATGAATAAGTGGAAATACCTAGGTTTTTTCATCGCGCTTTTTCCTGCAACTCAGGATGTCGCTGCGCAAATTCCCGCCAACGGCACGCCCGCCGGTTCGATCAGCTCTCTTGCCGGAGAGCAGTGCACGATCGAACCCTTGTCACCCGGATCGCGCGGGCGCGATTTGCCCGCCGTCGTCCACGTTGAGGCAACCCTGCAATGTGGCGGGCATCGTGTGGGCAGCGTTGCGACGATATCCGCCGGAGCGGGCGGTGGGGCATCGGGAACGCCAGCGGCTTTGGCCGCTGCGCCGCTGCGCAGCTATCTGGCGCCGGATGATTCCTATGGTTGCGAGGCCGCAAAGCCGGTGGCGGATGGCGCGCTTCTGTTTCCCTGCCGCGAGCGTGCGAACGGTTGGCCCATGGCGGTTCTGGCGCGGTGGAGCGACGGTCGTCTGGTGGCGGCATCCGGGCCGGCGTCGGCGTGGCCTGCGCTGAAGGCGGCGGTGGGGCTGCCGGTATCGGGCCTGTCGTTGACCGGGCAGAAGGCCGAGATCACCGCGCTGTGGCCTTATCCAGTCACCATCGCCGGCGCCGCCGATCAGGCCATGGTCCAGTCGCTGCGCGACACGGCGCGCCTCGCCAACAGCCACTTCCTGTTTGCCGAGGCGGAGAAGGCCTTGCGGCAGGCGCTGGACCTGCAGGTGCGCCTGTTTGGCGAAAAGGACATCGTCGCGGCTTCGGTGCTGATGGACGTGGCCGTCATCGTTGCGAACCAGGGCCGTTACGACGAGGCGGATCGCCTGCTCCAGCGTGCCGGGCCGATTGTCGATCTTTCGCCGCGCCCTGCGGACCGGGCACGCCTGGCCGGTTATCAGGCCAATGTCGCATGGCTGCGCGGGGATGCAGCCCGCGCGCTTGACGCGGCGCGCGTGGCGACGGCGCAGTGGCGTGCCATTGTCGCTACCGCTGCCGCCAGCACGGGCGATGACGTTGCCTTTGCTATTGGCGATGGCGGTGCCGATCCGCTGGCCCCCGCCGAACTGGCCATGGCGCTCAATCGCGAATCCGGGTTCCTGCTCCAGCAGGAAGAACCCGCCGGGGCCAATGCCCGCGCCAGCGAGGCCCTGATCCAGCTGGACAAGGCGACCGACGCGCCGCGCTGGTGGAGGGCGGAC
>JBDLVU010000070.1:0-14388 GCA_039804665.1 Pseudomonadota bacterium
ACGTTGCGTCCGGCCTCGGCCCAATAGGGCGCGCGAAGGTCCTTCTTCGATACCTTGCCACTGGGCACCAGCGGAAAGCTGTCCATGAACTCCACCCGCTTGGGCACCTTGTAGGCGGCCAGAATGGTGCGGGCGTGGGCGATCAGGGCGGCGGCGTCCAACGTGCTGCTTTCACGCAGGATTACACAGGCCAGCACCGCTTCGCCCCAGCGCGCGTCGGGCACGCCGATCACCGCGACCTGCGCCACTTCGGGGTGGGTGGACAGCGCGTTTTCGACTTCGGCGGAATAGATGTTTTCCCCGCCCGAGACGATCATGTCCTTCACGCGGTCAACCAGATAGTACAATCCGTCGGCGTCGCGGCGGGCCACGTCGCCGGTGCGATACCAGCCGTTTTTCAACACCTTGGCGGTCGCTTCGGGCTGTTTCCAGTACCCTGCTGTGATCGCGGGAGTGCGGATCATCAGTTCGCCCGGTTCGCCTTCGGGCATCGGGTTGCCGTCTGCGTCGACGATGCGGAATTCGATCAGCGGGAGCGGGCGGCCGCACGATTGCAGGCGCGCCTCGTTTTCCAGATCGTGCTCGTCGGGCCGCAGGATCGAAAAGGCGCCGCCGGCTTCGGTCGCGCCGTAGAACTGCATGAATTTGCCCGGCATTCTGGCAATCGCGCGCTTGATCAGCCCCAGCGAAATCGCGGAACCGGCATAGAGCGTCAGTCGGATCGAGGAGAAGTCAGTGCCCTCTGCCGTGGGATGATCGATCAGCATCTGGATCATGGTGGGCGTGAGGGTCAGCAGCGTCGGCCGGTCGCGCCGGATCGCCTCGCACACCAGCGCGGGATCGAACTGGCGCACGATGGAGACGGCCACCCCATTGTAAAGACACTGGAAAGCGATGCCGATGGAGAGCAGGTGGAAGTTGGGCAGCGGGTTGATGAAGATATCCCCCGGTTCCCAGACATAGGCGGGTTCCAGATGTTCGCACAGCCGCATCCGGTTGAACCCGCCGTGGCTGAGCATCACCCCCTTGGGCGCGCCGGTGGTGCCCGAGGTATAAAGCTGGACGGCGATGTCCTCTTCGCTGACGAACAGGTCGGGCTGCGTGGCCGGTTGCCCGGCAAAGCGCGTTTCCAGCGTGTCTTCGCCATCGAACCAGACGGTTTCCACCGCCGCGCCCGATTGGGCCAGCGCCGCGTTCCACAAGTCTGCCAGCGCGCGTTCGACGAAGACGAGGCGCGTTTCGCTGTCAGCCACCAGCTGGGCCAGTTCCGGCACCGAAAGCCGCCAGTTAAAGGGCAGGAACGCGGCGCGGGTGCGCGCGGTGGCGATCAGCGCGAAGTAGAAGTCCGGGCTGTTCAGCCCGACGAAGCCGACCCGCTCGCCCGCGCAGATGCCGTGCGCAAGGATGCCGTGGGCGATGCGGTTGGCGACTGTGTCATATTCGCCGAAGGAAATGGTCCGCGCGCCATGGACCAGCGCCCGCCGGTCAGGCGTGTGCCGCGCGTGATAGCCGATGAATTCCCCCAGCGTGCGGACCTCGGGATAGAGCCACATGTCCTGATCCTCCTCCCGAATTCAGCGCGCTGCCAAGGCCTGGGTGTTCATACGATACCTCATCGCCCGGAAAATGCCGGCTTGCGCTTCTGTCCGAACGCGGTGAGACCTTCGCGTGCATCGGCGGTCCCGGCAATACGGGCCAGCGCCTGCGCTTCGAGTTCGAGCTGGGCGTCGAGCGGCTCGCTTCCCGCGCTGGCGAGAAGGCGACGGATCGCGCCATAGGCGGCCGTGGGCCCTTCGGCGAGCTGGCGCGCGATCGCTTCGGCGCGCCCGGCGAGGTCCTCTGGCGCGACGACTTCATCGGCAAGGCCGGCGGCGAGCGCGGAGGGCGCATCGAGCGTTTCGTTGAGCAACAGGTACTTGCGCGCGCGCGAAGCCCCCATCCGGCGGGTCATCATCACCGAAGTGCCGGCATCGCAGCAATAGCCGATCCCGGCATAGGCGGCGACAAAGCGCGCCGCGCTGTCGGCCACGACAATATCCGCGCCGGCGACCATGCCGGCCATGCCGCCCGCGCAGATGCCCTGCACGGCGACGACCACGGGCGCATCCATCCGCTGCATCCGCGCGATCCCCACGTGGAGGTCGGCTGTCCAGCGGCGGATCTGCCAGGGCAGGGCATCGAGGTTTTCGAGGAACATCGCGATGTCCCCGCCAAAGCTGAAGTTGCGCCCTTCGGCCGTGATCAGCACCGCGCGCACGGAAGGATCGGACGACAGTTCGTTGGCCGCGTCGCAAAATTCGGCGCAGAACGTGCCGTCTATGGGATTGCCACGCGCGGGCTGGATGAAGGTGAGGCGGGCCAGCCCGCCTTCGCGGTCTATGCGCATCGCGGTATAAGTCATGGTCTCGGGTCCGACAGGAGGAAGGAAAGAGCCGATCAGTCGATCAGCAGGATGGCCTTGATCGCGCGGCCATGGTGGGCATCGTCAATCGCCTGATTGATCTCGGCCAGCGGATAGGTCTTTGAAAACCGCTCGATCGGCAGGCGCCCGGCCTTGTGATGCGCGATCAGTTCGGGAAGGAACACGGCCGGATCGGAATCGCCCTCAACGATGCCGCGCACGCTGGCACCTTGGGTCAAAAGCTGGAGCATCGGCACCGACAGCGCAGCGTCCAGCGATCCCGGCACACCCAGCAGGCCGACACGGCCGCGATTGGCAAGCATGTTTACCGATTGCTGCACCACGGGCATGAAGCCGCTGGTGTCGAGCACCATGTCCGCGCCCATCGGCAGGATTTCGCGCACGGCGGCAGCGACGTCGCCCTGGCCATCGAGGACGTGCGTGGCGCCAAGATCGAGCGCCATCGCGCGGCGGCCTTCCTGCGGCTCGACCACGATGATCGTGGAGCAACCGGCGATCAGCCCGCCGAGGAGCGCGGACAGGCCCACGGCACCAGCGCCCAGCACGACAAGGCTTTCGCCCGCCTTTGCGCCCAGCGACCGGATCACGCCGCCCGCGCCCGTCTGGATGCCGCAGCCCAGCGGCGCCAGCACGGCCAGATCTGCATCGTCATCCACCTTCAGCACGTTGCGCTGGTTGGCGATGGCCACCGTGGCGAATGACGACTGGCCGAAGAAGTTGTCGGAAACCGGCTGGCCGTCGCGCGTGACGCGGGTGGATCCATCCGCGCGCGCCGCCAGCATGTTAAGCGGCATGAAGTGGTTGCAATAAGCCGGTTCGTGGGTGTCGCAGGGTTTGCACGCGCCGCACGAATTGAAGGTCAGCAGCACCTTGTCGCCCAGCTTCAGGCCAGTGACGCCTTCGCCCATGGCATCGACGATCCCGGCGCCTTCATGGCCGAGAACCGCCGGAAATTGCAGGCCCAGCGCGCCAGAGGCAACGACGAGATCGGTATGGCAGATGCCCACGGCCTTGATGTTTACGCGGACTTCGCCCGCCTGCGGTTCGGCGACATCGACCCGTTCGATGGAGAAGGGGCCATTGGGCTGGTTCAGCACGGCGGCAGTGGCGGGTATCGTGGCCATCGGTTGAGCATCCTTTCCGGTTTGCGTCGGCATGGGCTGCGCGATCTTGCGCGCAAATTACGATAGGACTTGCGAATGTCAACTGCTTTACGATAATGAGCGGGAGAGATGGCGGAAGTCAGCAAAACCGGGCGGCCATCGTTTCGTAAACAGGCGATTCGGATCTGCGCCCGAGCGGTGCACAGTCCAGGGGCCGGCACAGGCCGCAGCGGCGGTCGGGAGAGATGACGATGGCACAAGTGCGAGACAGCTTTTTCATCGGTAACGCATGGGTGCGGCCCAGCACCGGGCGCAGTTTCACGTTGATCAACGCATCCACCGAAGAGGTGATCGGCACCGTGCCTGAAGCGGGCACCGCCGATGTGGACGCGGCCGTGGCGGCGGCCCGCGCCGCGCTGCGCAGTGGGCCGTGGGCCGGTGCTTCCCCCGAAGAACGCGCGGACATCATGGATCGCTTCGTCGCCGCGCTGGCCGCGCGAGGCGAGGACATCGCCCGTGCGGTGAGCGCGCAGAACGGCATGCCGCTGGCGGTCAGCAGCCAGCTGGAAGGGCAGTTCGCGGTAGGCGTGGTGCAGTATTACGCCGGGCTTGCCCGCACGCTGGGGCAACCGGACGTGCGCCCGTCGCAGATGGGCAGGGAAACGCTGGTTGAGCGTTCGCCGGTGGGCGTGGTCGCGGCGATTGTGCCGTGGAACTTCCCGGTCACGCTGGCGCTCAACAAGATCGCGCCGGCGATGGCGGCGGGCTGCACGGTGGTGATAAAGCCTTCGCCGGGCACGGTGCTCGACAGTTACATCATCGCCGAAGCGGCGCTGGAGGCCGGCGTGCCGGCAGGCGTGCTGAACTGGGTGGCAGCGGACCGCGACGTGGGCGCTTATCTGGTTTCGCACCCCGCCGTGGACAAGGTGGCCTTTACCGGATCGACCGGGGCGGGCCGCGCCATCGCGCGCACCTGCGGCGAACTGCTGCGCCCGGTGACGCTGGAACTGGGCGGCAAATCGGCGGCGGTATTGCTGGAGGACGCCGATATCGGCGCGTTCCTGCAAGGCGTGCCGTTCGCGTGCATGCTCAACAGCGGGCAGGCCTGCTTTAACGGCACGCGCATCCTCGCGCCGCGCAGCCGCTATGGCGAAGTGGTGGATGCGCTGGCGGGCTTCGTTTCGGCGCTGACCATCGGCGATGCGCTGGACCCGGCGACGCACGTCGGCCCGATGGCCTCGTCCGCGCACCGTGACCGCGTGGAAGGCTACATCGCCATCGGCAAGGACGAGGCGCGGCTGGTGGCGGGTGGCGGGCGGCCCAAGGGCACCAACCGCGGCTGGTTCGTGGAACCGACCGTGTTCGCCGACGTGGACAACGCCGACCGTATCGCGCGCGAGGAAATCTTCGGGCCGGTGCTGGCGGTTATTCCCTATGACGGCGAGGATGACGCGGTGCGGATCGCCAATGACAGCGATTTCGGCCTTGGCGGATCGGTGTGGTCGGCCGACAGCGCGCACGCGCTGGCCGTGGCGCGCAAGGTGGAAAGCGGGACGGTGGGCGTCAACGGCTACATGCCCTCCATCGGCGCGCCGTTCGGCGGGATCAAGGCTAGCGGGCTGGGGCGCGAGTTCGGGCCGGAAGCGATTGGCAGCTATCAGCAGGTGAAGTCGCTGTACGTGATGGGCTGAGGAGGGGGGGACGCGGGAGCCGGTCGCAAGAAGTGGCTCCCGCGTTTTCGCGTCAGAGCGAGCGGCCGATCAGGTCGCGCATGATCTCGCTGGTGCCGCCATAGATGCGGCGTACGCGCGCATCGCGCCAGATCCGGGCGATGGGGTATTCGTTCATGTATCCCGCGCCGCCATGCAATTGCAGCGCTGCATCGCATGCCTGCCACTGCATTTCGGTGTGCCAGTATTTCGATGCGGCGGCTTCGTCGGCGGTCAATTCGCCGCGCACGTGGCGTTCGATCGCCCAGTCGAGATGCGCCCAGCCAACCTGGAGCTTTGCCTTGATGTCGGCCAGGGTAAAGCGGGTGTTCTGGAAGTCGATGATCTTGCGGCCAAAGGCGGTCCGATCGCGCGTGAAGGCGACGGCTTCGTCAAAGGCGCGCTGGGCTGCGGCCTGCGCGGTGATGGAGATCGACAGTCGTTCCTGCGCCAGTTCGCTGACCAGATAGACGAAGCCGCGGTTGGCCTCGCCGATGAGGTTGCTGGCCGGAACGCGCACGTCGTTGAAGAACAGTTCCGAGGTGTCGGCCATCCACTGGCCTATCTTGTCGAGATTGCGCCCGCGCTGGAAGCCGGGGCGGTCGGCTTCGACCAGGATCAGCGACGTGCCCTTGGCCCCGAGGTCGGGCGCGGTCTTGCACACGGTCAGGATGACATCGGCGTTCTGGCCGTTGGTGATGTAGGTCTTGGAGCCGTTGATAACGAAATCGTCGCCGTCGCGGCGGGCGGTGGTGCGCACGCCTTGCAGGTCTGAGCCGGCGCCGGGTTCGGTCATGGCGATGGCGGTGATCGCCTCGCCGGTGAGCATGGGGGGGAGCCAACGTTCCTTCTGCGCGTCGGTGGCGTAGCGGAGCAGATAGGGCAGGGTGATGTCGCTTTGCAGGGTCACGCTGTCGGCCATCATCGCATAGGTGAATTCCTCGTTGAGGATGGCGTTGAAGGTGAAATCGAGGCCCGCGCCGCCGTACTGATCGGGCATGGTGGGGCACAGTAGTCCGGCGTCGCCCGCCTTGCGCCAGAATTCGCGGGCAACCGCTCCGGCTTCGTCAAAGGCGGCGATGTGAGGCGTGAATTCGCGGGCGATGAACTTCCGTACGGAATCGCGGAAGGCGCGATGGTCTGCGCCGAACAGGCGGCTGCCGTCTCTTTCGAGCATGATCTGGCTCCTTGCTTGCGCGGTGTCTATGGCTTGCGGAGGCAGATATTGTAAAGTGGTAAACTTATTTCCGAGCCTTCAGATTTGCAAGATAACCGCGGCTGGGTGGATGCCACTTTTTTGACAATGGTAAATTATATTACATGATGGGTGCGGCGATGAACGCCTTCGTCTGCGTGAAACGCATGATCCATTCCAGCGTGAAGCCGCGGGCCACGCCACGATATCAGCGTCGCGCGGTCTACGCGGCCGCTTACCATGACGTCCATCGCTTCGACGAGTTCGCTGGGGGCGTAGCCGTTTGACCCATAAATGGTCGGCTGCTTTTCGATAAGGGGGCTCATATCGATCTCCATCCGTCCCTTGAAGCCCCCGAAGCAGGCAATGTGTCCGCCCGGCACCACCAGCCGAAGTGCGGTTTCGAGCGGGGCGGTCTCTACATGTGGCGGATATACCCCGCCCATGCCGGTGCCCCAGCGTGTCGCGGATTCTGACGTGCCGTGACCAGGTACATACGGCGGAGAGAACGGAGGCAACGATTTGGGGCGTGTGTTGGCACTGTCAAGGCAAGCGCACGGATTGACGGGAAGCGGGCTGGGCCCTGGACTTTGTTCTGGCGCAACGACGGCAAATGGGGGATCCTGCATCAGCGGATGGGGGAACCGCGCGTATGGATGTCGTTGACTTGCGACAGAACGATGCACCGAACATGGCCTTCGTCGCAACGGGGCTGGCCAAAGTCTATCGCACGGGTGAGACGGAGGTTCACGCGCTGCGCAGTGTCGACCTTGCCATTCCCGCGGGCGAGATTGCGGTACTGCTCGGCCCGTCTGGCAGCGGCAAATCCACCTTGCTCAACATCGTGGGCGGTCTCGACCGGCCAAGCGCGGGGGCGTTGCACCACGGCGGGGTCGATCTGACCGGGCTGGACGATGCGGCGCTCACCCGGTTCCGCCGCACGCATGTCGGCTTCATCTTTCAGTTCTATAACCTGATCCCCAGCCTGACCGCCAAGGAGAACGTGCAGCTGGTGACTGACATCGCCACCGCGCAGATGGACGCGCGCGAGGCGCTGGCGCTGGTGGGGCTGGACCAGCGCGCCGATCATTATCCCGCGCAGCTTTCAGGTGGTGAGCAGCAGCGCGTGGCGGTGGCGCGCGCCATTGCCAAGCGACCGGAAATCCTGCTGTGCGATGAACCCACCGGCGCGCTCGACAGCGCCACCGGGGTGCGCGTGTTGGAGGCGCTGGCGCTGGCCAACCGTGATCTTGGCGCGACCGTGGTCATCATCACGCACAACGCCGGGATTGCCGCGATGGCCCACCGCGTGGTGCGTTTTCTTGACGGCCGCATTGCGCAAGTGGAGATCAACCCGTCGCCGGTTGCGCCCGAAGCGATCCGCTGGTGAGGGCGCTCGACCGCAAGCTGTTGCGCGATTTGTGGCGCCTGCGGGGGCAGGCCTTTGCGATTGCGCTGGTTCTGGCGGCGGCTTGTGCCACGTTCGTCATGTCGATGGGGGTGCATCGCTCGCTGATCGAAATCCGCGATGCCTATTACGCCCACAACCGCTTTGCCGATGTGTTTGCTGACATGGTCCGCGCCCCGCGCGAGGTGGTGGATCGCGTACGGGCGATACCCGGCGTGCGTCAGGTACAAGGCACCATCCGGCAATATGCGGTGCTGGACCTGCCACATCGGGTGGAGCCGGTGCGGGCGCTGATCAACGAGGCCGATAGCGATGATGGGGGGCTGAACCGCATCACCTTGCGCAAGGGTCGCCTGCCTCTGCCCGGCGTTGCGGGAGAGGTCGTTGCGGACGAAGGCTTTGCCGAGGCCAACGGACTGGCGCCGGGCAGCCTTGTGCCCGTGATCATCCACGGGCGGCGGCAGGTGCTGCGCATCGTCGGCACCGGGCTGGCGCCGGACTTCATCTATGCCGTAGCCCCGGGCGAGATCCTGCCCGACGACACGCGCTTTGGCGTCCTGTGGATGGGGCGCAGGGCGCTTGAGGCAGCAACCGATCGGATGGGCGCGATCAACGCGTTGTCGCTGACCTTGCGGCCCCATGCGCGCGAAGCAGACGTCATCCGCGCGGTGGACCGGATCCTTGCGCCCTATGGCGGCACCGGGGCGTATGGACGCAAGGATCATCTGTCGCACGCCTTTCTGGAAAACGAGCTGACCCAGCTGGATGCACTGGCGCGCGTGATCCCGCCGGTGTTTCTGCTGGTGGCGGTGTTCCTTGTCTCAATCGTCCTCGATCGTACTATCCGTACCGAACGGACGCAGATCGGGCTGCTCAAGGCGTTTGGCTATTCCGACCGCGTTGTCGCCGCGCACTACCTGAAATTTGCGCTCGCCATTGCGCTGCTCGCCACGGTGCTGGGCACGGCGGGCGGGGTGTGGATGGGCGAGGCGACGACCGGCATCTACGCCAGGTATTATCGCTTTCCCTTCCTGTATTACCGCATCTCGCCGCTGGTGGTGCTGGGAGCAGGGCTGCTTTCGTTTGCGGCGGCTGCGGCGGGGGCGCTTGGGGGAATGCGCGCTGTGATACGGCTGGCTCCGGCAGTCGCGATGGCGCCGCCGCCGCCTCCCGCCTATCGTGCGGGCGTTGTGGAACGTCTCGGCAGGCTTGCGGGGTTTTCGGCAACCGGTCACATGATTGCGCGCCATATCGCGCGCTGGCCTGCGCGGTCCGCGGTGACGGTGGTGGGCGTTGCCCTGGCAGGCGGTTTGCTGTTCGCCACCTTGCAGTTCATCGATTCCAGCAGGACCATGCTCGATACCTGGTTCCTGCGCGCGCAGCGGCAGGACCTGACGGTTTCGTTTACCGAGGCGCGTGACGAAGACGCGCTGTTTGCACTGGCGCAGGTGCCCGGCGTACTGGCGGTTGAGCCGGCGAGTAGCGTTCCGGTACGGATCGCGCACGGCTCGCGCAGCGAACGCGCGGCGCTTGAAGGCATATTGCCCGATGCCCGGCTTTCGCAAAGGATCGACGCCGACGGCCGCGCGTTGGCGCTGCCAGTCGCCGGTGTGATCCTCAGTCGCCAACTCGCCGACAAACTCGCCGTCCACGCGGGCCAGAGCGTGGAAGTTCGCATGCTTGGCGGCAGGCAGACGGTGCTGGTGCTGGAGGTGACGGGCGTGGTGAATGAATATGTCGGTGCACGCGCCTATGCTCCGCTGGCAACGCTTGATAGCCTTGCCCGGGATCATGCCATTACAGGCGCAGCCTTGCTTCGGATCGATCCGGCCAGGCGTGCGGCTATCCTGACGCGGTTGAAGGGGATGCCATTTGTCCTGGGCGTCAGCGAAAAAGCCGCCACGATGCGCAAGTTTCGGCAGATGATCGACGACAACATGTTGACCATGATCGGTTTCTACGTGGCTTTTGCATCTTCGATTGCGGTCGGCGTCGTCTACAACAGCGCCCGCATACTGTTTTCCGAGCGTGCGCACGAACTCGCCACGTTGCGGGTGCTGGGCTATTTTCGCAGCGAAGTGGGGTTGGTGCTGGTGGGTGAACTTGCTGTACTTGTTGCCCTGTCCATCCCACTGTCCTGCCTGATCGGATATGGCATGGCGCGCCTGATGACCGCGATGTTCAGTTCCGACCTGTTCCGGCTGCCGTTTGCGCCTTCGCCGGCCAGCTATGCCTGGTCGGTGGTGGTCGTTATGTTGGCTGCAACCGGCGCTGCGCTTGCGGTGGCGCGTCGGGTGCAGACACTGGATATGGTCCGTGTCCTGAAGGCGCGCGAATGATGATTGGACAACGCATCTGGCGCTGGCGTTGGACGCTGGGGCTTGTCGGCCTTCTGGCCTTGGGGCTTGGGTACGCCTTCTGGCCGCGGCCTGTGGCGGTCGATCTCGGCACTGTATCGCGTGGGCCGATGATGGTGGGCATCACTGATGACGGGGTCACGCGAGCGAAGGAACTCTACGTCGTCTCCGCCCCGGTCACAGGCTATCTTTCCCGCATTGAACTTGAGGCGGGGGACAAGGTTGGCAAAGGCACGCTGATTACGCGCATGACCGGACGGCCGTCCGCACCGCTCGATGCGCGCACACGCGCCGAAATGAAGGGTGCGCTGGCCGCGGCGCAGGCGGGGGCAGCCAGCTCCGATGCCACTCTGGCGCAGGCCCGGCGTGACCTTGAACGTGCAGAGGCGCTGGCGCGGCGCGGTTTTCTGCCTCGCGCTCAGCTTGAAGCCGCGCGGACCCGCGTCAGCGCAGGCGAGGCAGCCCGTGCCCGCAGCCGTGCCGAGATCGCGCAGATGCAGGCAAGGCTTGGACCATCGGGGCTTGCCAGCAGCGCCGGGGTGGATGTGCGCGCGCCGGTCAGCGGTTCGGTGCTTTCGGTCATCACGGAGAGTGCCGGCATCGTGGCCGAAGGGACGCCGCTGATGTCCATCGGCGATGCTGGCCGGACGGAGCTGGTGGTCGATCTCCTCTCGCGCGAGGCTGTTCGCGCCAGGGTGGGCGACCCTGTGGAAATCACCCAGTGGGGTGGCGACGGGCCTTTGCACGGGCACGTGGCACGGATTGAGCCATTCGGCCGGCTGAAAGTGTCGGCCTTGGGCATCGAGGAACAGCGGGTCAACCTGATCGTATACTTCGATGCGGCCAGCGCCGCCGAGGCAGCCCGGCTGGGGCACGGCTATCAGGTGGATGCCACGATAGTCCTGTGGCGGCGTCCGGACGTGCTGAGGGTGCCTATCGGCGCGCTTTTCCGTGGCGCGGACGGGGGTTGGCAGGCTTTCGTGCCGGATAAGGGCCGGGCGCGGTCACGCGCGGTGAAGGTGGGACACATCAACGACGCCGTTGCAGAAGTGCTCGGCGGCCTGAAGCCTGGCGAGGCCGTCATCCTCGATCCGGGAAACACGATCAGCGAAGGTGCGCGCGTAAAGCAGCGCTGAAGACAACGCCCCGCAGGGCGGTGGGCGTTTCATGAGCATCTCGGATACCTTGTGATGCATCAACATTATCAAAGCGAACTGTGCTTAGCCACAGATCGATGATCTCTCTGAAAATTTCCAATAAAACCTGAATATTATGAGGATGGATTTAATCGTATATCTTGCATGTGAATGTGTTGACCGGATTTATCGGCATGTATTCGATAGGGAAAATACGTCTTATTAAGCGGGATCTATCGTGATATTCATGGATTCCAGAAAGGCGTGTGCGATGGGTGAGGGCGGGACATCGGCGCGCCAAACCAGAAAACTCGAAGATTCTGCGTCTTGCCGCCCGGCCAAAACATCGTTGGCCGGTGCGATCAGTTCGCCACGAGCCAATTGTTCGGCGAAGTGGTGTTCGGGCATGATCGCAAAGCCTGTGTTGCCCCGTAACAGCGCTCGCAGCACTGAAAGGCTGCCCAATTTCCAGACACGGCCGCCCACCAGACCAAAGCCGCGCGATGCTATGTGCCCATCGGTCGCGGTGAGCACAAGTTGCACATGCGCGCGCAAGTCCGCCATAGTGACAAGAGGCAACGCGGCCAGTGGATGGTCCGCTCCTGCCAGCAGCACGATGCGTGAATGTCCCACGGCAGCGCGGTTCAGGCCATCGGGCATGACCGCGAAATGGCTTAGCATGCCGACCTCAGCCGCGCCGCACATCACCTGTTCGGCCACGCGATCGAGGGGCTCGATGTTGCAGGACAGCTCCAGCCCCGCGTGCTTGCCGTTGAGCCGGGCGATTGCAGCTGCGACCCGCTCCAGCGGAGCGGAATGATCAAGCGACAGCGTCAGGGTATGCCGGTCCTGAGCGATGGCACGGGCAGCACTACGCAGCGCTTCCGCCTCGCCCAGCAAGCGGCGGGCATGGGGCACGAAGGCTTGTCCGCGTGGCGTCAGTGCGGGGCGATAGGCGCCGCGATCGAACAGCGCATATCCCAGTTGCGCCTCCAGCGCGTGGACCGTCTGCGAGATGGCCGGCTGGGTACGCCCCATCTTGCGGGCAGCTGCGGAGAAACTTCCGTGATCGACCACGTTCACAAGCACCTGCAACTGGTCGAGCGAAAAGCCGGGAGCATGTGCCTGAATCATAATATCTACTTATGATATTGGTGTGAAAATCGCGTCTATTCGGCCGGAATAGATACGGATAGCCTGAAATCCATCATGGTGGTGGAGAGAGATATGCGGACGCAGATGCACTTTGTCACGCCCGGCGATGACGGACAGGTGCGTTTTGTGCTGGACAATCCGTGGACCGGCACCCGCCAGCGCGCGGTGGAGGTGGACGTTATCGATGGCCGCGCTTGCGTCGCAGAATTCACGCTCGCGCGCGAAGGCTTCGTGACCGACCGCGTTGATGGCCCATCTGTCGATTTCAGCGATGCCGAGCAGGTGGCGCAACTGTGGTTACCGGCGGTGCGCCGGATGGTACTGCGGGCAACGGGGGGCAGCTTTGCGGCTTTGTTTGCAGGACCGCTGCTGCGCTATTCCGAAGCGAACGCCGCTGCCTTTGCATCGGCGGTTTCGGCGCCCGCCCGGTCGATCCATGGTGATCTTGCGGGAGATTTCACCTACGACCAGTTTGGCGGTCAGCCTCTGGCCGAAGCTGCGGAGGCAGAGTTGCGTGCCCGGTACGGCTCGGCCGAACCGCGCCGCTGGGCGATTTTCAACATCTGGCAGATGATCGCCCCGCCACCGCAGGATTCCACGCTGGCGCTGTGCGCGCTAGACAGTGTGGCTACGGCCGATGTGATCGAGGGGCGAGGGTACTTTGCCGATCCTGAGCAAAGCGCGGAGCAAATTCTGTCCGGCGGCGGGGCCCCCCAGTTTTCCCTGACCTTCTATCGCGAAAATCCCGCGCAGCGTTGGTATGCCTTTCCCGGCATGCAACCGGGCGATGCCTTGATCTTTTCGGGGTTCGATCCGCGCGGCGGCCCGTTGAAAGGTCGCGTTCCGCACGGCGCGATTACCTTGCCGGCTGGCGTCGGCGGCGATGTGGCTCGCAATAGCGTGGAAATTCGTGCCTTGGTGGTTTTTGAGGATTGAGCCGGGCGGCGCAAGCCAAAGGGAGAGGACAATGCGGTTTTCAGGCAAGGTCGCGATGGTGACCGGGGCAGCCAGCGGGATCGGGCTGGCGACGGCACAGGCCTTTGCGCGCGAAGGCGCGGCGGTGGCGCTGGTCGACCGTCACCGGGACGCGGCCAGCACGGCCGCCGCCGATATCTGTGCCACGGGCGGCCGTGCGGTGGCCATCGGCGCGGACGTTTCGGTTGAGGCGGACATGCTGCGTGCCGTTGCCGAGACGGTGGCGGCGGTGGGCGGATTGGACATCGCCATCAACAACGCGGGTGTGGTTTCCTATCCTGCGCCCGTGTTCGAAGAGATGGCGATCGACGACTGGAACCGGCAGATTGCGATCAACCTCACCGGCATGTTCCTGGCGATGCGGGCGCAGGTGCCCGCGCTCAAGACCCGGGGTGGGGGTGTTATTGTCAACACTGTATCGCTGGCCGGCCAGCTGGCTGCGCCGGGCATGGCGGGCTATGTCGCGGCCAAGCATGGCGCCTTGGGGCTGACCAAGGCCGCCGCGCTTGACCTGATCGGGCATGGCATTCGCGTCAACGCGGTGTGCCCGGGCATTATTGATACTCCGTTGCTGGCCGGAGCCGCCGCCGATCCAGGGATGGCCGCACGGCTGACGGCGGCTGTCCCTGCGGGCCGCATGGGCACGCCGCAAGAGGTGGCCGACCTGATCCTGTTTCTTGCATCCGACGCTGCCGGCTATCTGGTGGGCGCCGCGTTGACAATGGATGGCGGGATCAGTCTGCAATAGGCGCAGGGAGGGGCGCGACCGAAATCGCCTTCCCGGGCTGACCGGCCTCCTCGGTATCGAGCGGTTCACCGATCATGCGTTGATCCACTTCGGCCATAACCGCCGGTGCCACTTGACCTCGATGTGCTTGATTGTGGCCCACAGTTGCGGGCCTGAGAGCGCGAGTTGAAAAAGGTTGAG
>JBDLVU010000071.1:0-14808 GCA_039804665.1 Pseudomonadota bacterium
GCTCTGGATGACAGCGAACTGGGCGCGGTGCTGGAGCAGTTGAAGCGCGATGGCTTTGCCGGTTTCAACGTGACGTTTCCGTTCAAGCAGGCGATCCTTCCGCTGCTCGACGAGCTGGACGAGAGCGCCGCGATGGTCGGCGCGGTCAACACCGTCGCCATCCGCAATGGCCGCCTGATCGGCCACAACACCGACATGGCCGGCTTCCGCGATTCCGTGAAACAGGGCCTGCCCGGCGCATCCTTGCGCCACGTGGTCCAGATGGGCGCGGGTGGCGCCGGCGCTGCTGTCGCCAGCGCGCTGCTGTCGCTGGGCGTGCAGACGCTGGAACTGGTCGATGTGGACGCCACGCGGTCAGAGGCCTTGCGCGCCGACCTTGGCGAGCGCTTCCCCCATCGTGCGATCAAGGTCACGATGCCCGACGCACTCGATACGCACGGGGCCGACGGCATCGTCAACGCGACCCCCATCGGCATGAACGGAAAGCCCGGATTGCCCCTGCCCGCCGACAAGGTGCAAAGCCAGCACTGGCTGGCCGACATCATCTATTTCCCCCCGGAAACCGAGCTGCTTCGGGTCGCACGAAGCAAAGGCTGCAAGGCCATCAACGGGGTGGGAATGGTGGTGTCACAGGCGGCACGCGCGTTCCGGATCATCACGGGGCATGAAGCCGATGCCGCCCGAATGGCCGCAAGCCTGGTCTGATGAACACGCCCATCCAGCATGATTTTGCATGGATGCCAGCAAGATAATGCCATATTTTCGCCAACCATAATCCGCTATTTCCCCCGCAATCGCAGGAAAAACGGGCAACGCCCGCTGCCAGACCGGGGAGTTACCCATGAATTTCATTGCTTCGACGCTTCTGGCCGCCACCGCCTTGGCGATGGCCCCTGCGGCCATGGCCGCGCCCTCGGCGGCGCCTTTCGATTTCCATCAGTTCGAAGCCGCCTATGCCCGCACTGACGCGCTGGCCGATGGCTATGCCCGCGTGCAGAGCGCGCTTCCCGATGGTCTTGAAGCCACGCAGGCCGTCGCGGTGCTGCGCCAGGCCGGCGCCCGCTGCGAGCGCCTGCGTCAATCCAGCGGCGAACTTGGCTGCTACTACCGCGAACAGCTCTCCGTCGACGATTACCTGCGCACCTATGCCACGTGGGACGTCACGCTCAGCCTAATCGACAGCAAGGTCGGCGCCGTCCGTGTTGCCCGCACCACCGACCAGCACTCCTAGGACAACCAGCTTTTCCGGGATATGACCGCCGCATGGACATCGCGGCAGCAAGAACCTTTCTGGAAGTGGTACGCACCGGCAGCTTCGTGAACGCGGCTGCCGCGCTCAACCTCACCCAGACGGCGATCAGCGCGCGTATCCGCGTGCTGGAAGAACAGCTGGGCCATCCGGTGTTCGTCCGTTCGAAGACCGGGGCCACGCTGACCCGCGCCGGCGAACAGTTCCTGCGCTTTGCCACGGTGCTGGTGCAGACGTGGGAAAACGCACGCCGCGCCGTGGCCTTGCCACCGGGCAGCGAAACGGTGGTGTCGCTGGGCGTGGAACTCAGCCTGTGGAACCCTCTGCTACGGCACTGGCTGGCGTGGATGCGCCAGATCAGCCCGGATATCGCACTGCGCGTGCGGATCGCCGCCGCCGACGCGCTGGTGGAGCAGGTGCAGGACGGCGCCCTGGATGCGGCGGTGGTCTATGGCCCGCCCCAGCGCCCCGGCGTGGCGGCTGAACTTCTGGTAGAGGAACGGCTGGTGCTGGTCCGCACCGGGCCAAACATTGTGCCGCTCGATCCTGCCACCCATGTCGCGGTCGATTGGGGCGAGGCATTCGAGGCCAGCCGACGCGCCGCCTTCCCCGATCAGGCCGAACCGCTCGTCGCCATCAGCTATGGCCCGCTGGCGCTGGATTACCTGATGGCCAATGGCGGCAGCGCGTGGTTCCGCAAAGGCTTCATTGGGCCCTCGCTTTCAGATGGATCGCTGGAGATCGTGCCCGACAGCCCCGAATTCCCCTATCCTGCGCATCTCGCCTATTCCCCCCGGCTTGATCCGGCGGTGCTCGCCCGTCTGCGCGAAAGCCTTCGCGCGGGTGTCGAAGCCACCTTGCGCTAAGCGGACACGGCGGGCAGGCCTTCCAGCAATGCGCGCAAGGCCTTGCGCGCCACCGCCACGCGCGGTTCGCGCAACGCGGCGGGCGACCAGACAAGGAAATAACGGTTGCGTGGCGTGGCGACCGGCGCGGGAATTTCCACCAGTTCCCCGCTCGCGATCTGCGTCCGGCACAGATAGCCGGGCAGCGTCGACCACCCGAACCCGCGCGTCAACAACCCGCGCAGGCTGCGCAAGTCCTGCCCGATCAGCGCGGCGCGCACGGCCCCGCGCGCCAGCCGGTTGGTGTTGAGCCATTCGTCCACCAACTGCTGCTCGAAGTCATAGGCCAGCACCGGCTCCGCCTCCAGCGCGGCGGCCAGATCGGGCGCGGTCATCAACCGGTGCGCCACTTCGGGCGCGGCCACCGCGTGCAGCCGTTCTTCGTGCACCATCTGGCTGCGCAGGCGATGATCCACCAGTGGATAGGCCGAGACCGCGAGATCGCATTCGTCGGCCATCAGCGCGGCGCGAATGGCATCGCGGTCGCCCGTCACCATCCGCACGCGCATCCCGCTCTGCAACAACGGCATCAGGCGCGGCACCACCAGCTCTGCCATGAAATCGCCGTGGCCCATGATCCGCACCACGCCAGTCAGGTCGGGCGAACGAGCGCGCGCCTGCGCCAGTGCGGCTTCCGCCATTTCGAGCCGGTCGCCAAGGCTGGCGGCAAGTTCGCTCGCGGCGGCGGTTGGCACCACACCCTTGGCATGGCGTTCGAAAAGCGGTCGGCCGATCATCGCTTCCAGCGCGGCGATGTGCTGCGACACCGCCGGTTGGGTCAGATCCAACACCCGCGCCGCGCCGCTCAGCGAACGCTGGCGAAAGACTTCGACGAAAGTGCGCAATTGCTGAAGCGACATGGCTGCGAGCCATAAACAAAATGATGGCTTCCTGCAAAACTGCTTTCAAGCCAGTATCCCCGCGCGCGTCTATGGCTGGCGGGATCCCCCATGCCACAGCTCGTCCCCACCCGCCCGGCGCTCGCATTTGCCGCCAAGACCGCGCTCGCTTCGCTGATGGCGTTGTGGATCGCGTTGTGGGCGGGGCTGCCCATGCCGTTCTGGGCGATGACTACCACCTTCATCGTCGCCAGCCCGCTGTCCGGCGCCACACGGTCCAAGGCGATTTATCGCGTTATCGGCACCGCCGTGGGCGCGGGCGTTGCGGTGGCGCTGGTGCCCGCGCTGGTCGAATGGCCGGTGCTGCTGTGCCTGGCGCTGGCGTTGTGGGTGGGCGGCACGCTGGCTGTGTCGCTGCTCGACCGCAGCCCACGCGCCTATACGATGATGCTGGCGGGCTACACCGCGTTGATGGTCGGCTTCCCTGCAGTTGACCGTCCCGAAGCGATCTTTGACACGGCCGCGGCCCGCGTCACCGAGATCGTGCTGGGGATCACCTGCGCCACGCTGACCCACAGCCTGCTTTGGCCGCAATCCGTGGGTGAGGCGCTGGCCCCCCGGCTGCGCGCATGGCTGGCCGACGCGCGCCAGTGGCGTGACCACGCGCTGGACGGTGCGCCGCCGACGCTGGCCGAGCGCGACCGGCGGCGGCTGGCACTCGACACCGTGGATTGCGCACTGCTTGCCACGCACATCCCGTTTGACACCTCGCACTGGCGCGAAGCAAGCGCCTCGGTGCAGGCACTGCTGCGGCGAATGCTGTTGCTGCTGCCGTCGCTGTCGGGCCTGGCCGACCGCCGCGCCAGCCTGGACGAACGCGCCGCGCGCGGCTTTCACAACGATGCATGGTCCGCGTTGCTGCGTGAAAGCCATGCAGTGCGCGCACGCCAGACCGACCGCATCCTGCGTGAATGCGAAGCGCTGATGGCGCATCTCGACAACCCCCTGCTGCCCACGCCGATGACGGCAGCCGAACGCGCCCGACCCATCGCGCTCCACGCCGATGGCGCCTCGGCGTTGCTGTCCGGCCTTGCCGCGATGATCAGCATCGGGGTCTGCGCCGCCATCTGGATCGGCACCGGCTGGGCCGATGGCGCCGTTGCCACGATGATGGCTGGGGTGTTCTGCGCGTTGTTCGCCGCGCTGGACGATCCCGCACCGATGATCCTGCGCTTTGGCGGGGCCATGCTGGCCGCGCTGCCCGCCGCAGCGCTTTATGTCTTCGTGCTGATGCCCGGGATCGACGGCTTCGTTCCGCTGGCGGTGATCCTGATCCCGCCAACGATGGTCGCCGGGCTAATCATGGCGCATCCCCGCTGGGGCGCGATCGGCGCGGCCGCCGCAATGGGCTTTTTCAACGCGCTGGCGCTTCAGGAAACCTTCCAGCCGGACTACGCGCGCTTTTTCAACGCCAACGTCGGGCAAGTTCTGGGCATGCTGGTGGCGGCTGGCGTCACCGCCGGCATGCGCACCATCGGCGCCGATGCGGCGGTGGCGCGGCTCGCCCGCACGCTGCGCCGCGACATGGTGCGCATCGCGCGCGCATCGTCGCCGCCCGACCGGCTCGCCGTGCTCGGCCGCGCCACCGACCAGCTCGCGCTCATCACCCAGCGCCTGGGCGAAGGCGCCGAAGACGCCGCCGCCGAACTGCGCGACGTGCGCGTGACCATGAACATCGTGACGATCCAGCAATTGCGCGTGCATGTCGGTCGGCGGCTTAAACTGGCGCTGCAACGCGTGCTGCGCGATGTTGCCGCCGGCTATGCACGCCCGGATCGCCAGTTCCCTGCGCGCCTGCTGCCTCGCATCGATACCACGATCCGCCTGATGCAGGCGCGGCCCGAAAGCTGGGCCGACCTGCCCGACCACATCCTCGATGGCAGCCCTGCCGAAGGTCTGGCCGCGCTGGTCGCGCTGCGCAGCAACCTGTTCCCCTCCGCTCCAGACTTCACCGCAAAGGCCCCGGCATGATCGCGGACTACCTGATCGGCAACATCCTCGTGGCTGCGGCCCCCGTGCAGGGCGGCATCGCGCTGGCCGTCGCGCTTGTCGCGCACCGCGTGCTCGCCGCGTGTCGCGTCTATCGCTGGGTCTGGCACCCGGTGCTGTTCGACACCGCCCTGTTCGTCGTGATCTGGGCGCTGTTGCTCCTTGTCGCCCCCCCCTATCTTTCAGGAGCCCGTCCATGACGCTGCCCCCCGATTCCCCCGCGCGCAAGGCCATCGGCGCTGGCGTCACCGGCCTGCTTGTGCTGGCGGCGATCTGGGGCGGGCTCGCCCTGCTGCGCTATTATCAGGACGATCCGTGGACGCGTGACGGCCGCATCCGCGCCGACGTGGTGCGCGTGGCGAGCGACGTGTCCGGCCTCGTCACGGCAGTACACTTCGATCACGATCAGCCCGTCCATCGCGGCGACGTCTTGTTCGAGATCGACCCCGCGCGCTATCGCCTCGCGCTAAACGACGCTGAAACAGGCGTTCAGCGCGCGGCGGCCGATCTTGCTGCGGCGCAGGCGGGCGTTGCCGGCGCGCAAGCCACCGTTGCCGAGGCACGGCGCGAGGCAGCGCGCAACAGGGGGCTGGGCGATCTGGTCGCCGGCGAGACAACGCAGCAGAGCGATGCCAAGGCGATCGAGGGTGAAGCCGCCGTCGCCGCTGCCAGCGCCGCCGTGGCGCAGGCACGCGCCCGGCTGGAGGCGGCGCACAGCGCCGTCGCGCTTGCCCGGCTAAACCTGTCGCGCACACGGGTCGTCGCCCCGGTCGATGGCACACTGTCCGATGTCGCTTTGCGCGTGGGCAATTATGTCACCGCAGGCAGCCCCGTGCTGGCGCTGGTCGATACCGGCAGCCTGCGTGTGGAAGGCTATTTCGAGGAAACCAAGCTGCCTTCGGTGAAGATCGGCCAGCGCGCCACGATCCGCGTGATGGGCGAGGACACCCCGCTCCACGGCCATGTTTATGCCATCGCCGCCGCGATCGAGGATCACGACCGCACCGCCAGCAGCGACCTGTTGCCCCAGATCAACCCCTCGTTCAGCTGGGTTCGCCTGCCCCAGCGCGTGCCGGTCCGCATCCGGCTCGACAATCCCCCGCGCAACGTTGCGCTGATCGCGGGCCGCACCGCCTCGGTGTCGCTGGACGAAGGCATACGGAAATGAGGCACTTCACTGCCCCCCTCGCCGCACTGGCTCTGGCTGGCTGCACCGTTGGGCCCAACTACCACCTGCCCACGCAGGCCGCGATCAACCGCCCTGCGGCGCAAGGCGCGCTTTCGGGCACGGATTCCCTCACCTCACCCGATCCGCTGCCCCCGCGCTGGTGGGCGTTGTATGACGATCCGGTCCTGAACGGGCTGGAGGAACAGGCGCTCGCCGCCAATACCGACTTGCGCATCGCCGGCGCCAACCTCGCCCGCTCGGCGGCGATGGTGCGCGCGACCAAAGGCGCGGGCGATCCCCAACTGGCGGTGGACGCGGCGGTTCAGCGCGCGCGCCTTTCCGGCGAAAGCTTCCTGAAGTTCGAGACGATCCCCGTCGCCACGCTGGGCGAAGGCAGCGCCGAACTCAGTTATCAGGTCGATCTGTTCGGCCAGATCCGCCGCCGCGTGGAAGCCGCCAAGGCGGAACACGAAGCCACCGAGGCGCTGGTCGGCGCGGTGCGCGTCACCGTCGCGGCCGAAGTCGCGCGTGCCTATGTCTCGGTGTGCGGCGGCAACGAAGCGCTCGCCATGGCGCAGGACGCAGCCGACACGCAAGGCCGCATCGCCGACGCGGCGCAGCGCTTGCAGGCTGCGGGCAAGACCGGCGCCACCGACGTGACCCGCGCCCGGATGCTGGCGCTTGATGCGCAGGCCCGCCTGCCCGGCGCCCGGGCGCAGGTACAGGCGGGGCTTTATCGCCTGGCCTTCCTGCTTGGCCGCGCGCCCGGGGATTACCCGCGCGAGGCGGAGACCTGCCACGCCCTGCCCCGGTTGCAACATCCATTGCCCATCGGCAACGGTGCCGCGCTGCTGGCGCGCCGACCCGACGTGCGCGCCGCCGAGCGCAAGCTGGCCGCCGCCACCGCCGACATCGGCGCCGCGAAGGCCGATCTCTACCCGCACGTGTCGATCGGCATGGGCGGCGGCACGCTCGGATTGATCGGCGATCTCGCCACCGCCATGGCCGGGCACTGGGCACTGGGGTCGATGATCAGCTGGGCCTTCCCCACCCGCGCCGCCCACGCCCGCGTCGATGCCGCCAATGCAGGGGCAGATCGGGCGCTGGCCGACTTCGACGGCACCGTGCTGCGCGCCTTGCGTGAAACTGAAACCGCGCTCGTCTGGTACCGCGAAAACCACAACCGCGCGGTTGCTCTGGACGACGCCCGCGCACAGGCCGCCACGCTGGCGGACCAGACGCAGCGCCTGCATCAGGCCGGCAAGGCCGATCTTCAAGGGGCGCTGGGCAGCCGCATCCTGCTGATCGATGCGCAGGACAAGGCCCGCGCCGCGCAGGATGCGGTTGCCGAAAGCCAGATCGACCTGTTCCTCGCGCTCGGGGGGGGCTGGTAGCGCGCCTTCAGGCGGCGGCGCAGGCGCTCCGGGGGAACCGGATCGTGCAATGGAGGCCTTCGGGCTTCAATTGATAGTCCAGTTCCCCGCCCAGCGTCCCCTTCACCGCCGTCCGGATCAGCTTGGTGCCAAAACCCGCCGCTTGCGGCACTGTCACCGGCGGCCCGTCATGCTCGCGCCAGTCGAGCCCGATCACGCTTTCGCCATCCCCGCTTTCCGAAAACGCCAGTTCCACGCGCCCGTTTGCCGACAGCGCGCCATATTTGACCGAGTTGGTGAACAGTTCGTGCAACACCATGCTGATCGCCTGCGCAGCACCGGGTGACAGATGCAGGGGATGGTCCAGCATCGCCAACCCGACCGCGCCTTCGAACGGGGCCAGTTCCTGCTGCACGATCTCGTCCAGCCGCACCCCTTCCCAGCGGTTGCGCGACAGCAGCGCATGCACGCGCCCCAATGCCTGTATGCGCCCGGTGATCGACGCCTTGAAGGCATCCGGATCGCCCGTGAAGCGGGTCAGCTGCACCACCGATTGCACCACCGCCAACAGGTTCTTCGCGCGATGGTCGACCTCGTGCATCAGCAGGTCCTCGCGCTCCTGCGCGCGCTTCACATCGGTCGTTTCCTCACACAGGATGCCCACGCCGTCCGGCCGCCCATCCGCGCCCAGAACGGGGTAGAACAGCTCCTTCCAGTGCCGCTCCACCCCCGGCAGCGCAGGCGTTTCCCCACTCAGCTCAACATCGCGCGCGATGGTCCCCTGCTCCAGCACGCCGCGCAGCAGCGGTTCGGCGTTTGCACGCAGATCGGGCACCAGATCCCACACGCACTGGCCAAGATGCGCTTCGACGCTATGGCCGTTGATTTCGGCAAGCGCGGAATTGATGCGCACGAACCGCAGGTCGGCATCAAGGAACCCCAGCCCGATCGGCGCCTGTTCGTAGATCGCCTCCAGTTCGCCCAGCCGCGCGGCGGTTTGCACCTCGCGCTGCGCCAGCGCTTGCGCCTGCTGCAGCAGGAAGCGTTCGCGGTCCCGCAGCCGATCGGCCAGGGACGTCAGCCCCACCAGGATCTCGATCACGGTCAGCGCCACCAGACCGAACAGCGCAACCGCCACCGGCACGGCGGTCGGCGGCATGGATCCGGGCAGCGCAAAGAACAGATAGGCCGCGCTCGTCATCGAGGCGACGAGCGCGGCATAGCCGGCAGGGCGTCCGCCCAGCAGCGTACTGGCAAGGATCGCCGGATAGAACGGAATGAACGGCGCCGGATAGCCCGGCCCCATCGCAAAGCGCACCGCCACCGCCGCTCCGACCAGCCCCAGCGCAAGGCACAACGACAAGGCCGGATGTCGCCGGAATCGGCCGCGTAACGCAAACCAGCACGATGCCGTTGGCGAGCCCGCCGCGCTCATCCAGTCTCCGTCCACGCGACACACCTTTCGACAGCAGGAGAGCCCATCAGCCGCATTGTGGTCGCTGGCTGCCGGGGGCGCAAGCCGCAGTTGCCGCATACGCCGCCCGCCTTCAGAACGCGGGCGGCGCGTGCCTGCGCCCCGGCTCGGCGCCGTCGGCCGCGATCGTGCGCTTGTTTGGCCGTTATGCCTCGATCATCGACTGGCTCGATTTCGACCGCGTGCCGCAGGTCCTCACGGCGGATGCGCAGTTCGATTTCGGCCCGATGTTCCGGGGCGGCTGGCACCAAATTATACGGGCGCGTACAGTCGCAAACCTGTCCAATCGTCCAGAAATCGGCGCGCGCCCCTGCCCATAGAGCGAGTTGCGCACCGCTGCGCCAAGGCTGTCTAACCCACGCTCACGCCCCGCCGATCAACACGCGAAAGACCTGCCATGTCCGAAATTTTCGACTACATCATCGTCGGCGCAGGTTCGGCCGGTTGCGTGCTGGCAGACCGCCTTTCGCAAGATCCCGCGCTGCGCATCCTTGTGCTGGAGGCCGGCGGCAGCGATTCCAGCTTCCTGATCGAAATGCCCAAGGGCATCGGCAAGCTCTCGCTCGACCCGGTCCACGCGTGGCATTATCCCGTGCAGCAGCCCCGCGAACCGGGCGCAGCGCCCAGCGAAATCTGGGTGCGTGGCAAGGGGCTTGGCGGCTCATCCGCGATCAACGGCATGATCTATATTCGCGGCCATCACGAAGACTACGAGGAATGGCAACGGCGCGGCGCCACCGGCTGGAACTGGGAGACCATGCGTCAGGCCTTCATGGCCATCGAAGACCATGAACTGGGCGCGGGCGACGACCGTGGGACCACGGGCCCGCTGCACATCTCCACGGGCAAGTTCCGCTACCCTATCGCCGAAGCCTTTGTCGAAGCCGGGCGCCAGATGGGCCTGCCGGTGAAGGAAGACCTCAACGCCGCGCCGCAGGAAGGCGTCGGCTATTATTGCCACAACATCCGCAATGGCCGACGCGAAAGCGCGTCCAAGGTATTCCTGCGCCCCGCCGTGCGCCGTGGCAACGTCAAGGTCGTCACCCATGCCGAGATCGACCGGCTGGTGTTCGAAGGCCAGCGCGTTGTCGGTGTCGAAGGCCGACACCACGGGCAGGCGCGCACCTGGCGCACGCGGGGCGAGGTGATCCTGTCAGCCGGCGCGATGGCCAGCCCCAAGATCCTACAGCTGTCCGGCATCGGCCCGGCCGCGCACCTGCAATCGTTGGGCATCGCGGTAAAGGCCGACAATCCCCACGTCGGCGCGCACATGCTCGAACATCTGGGCTTCACGCTGCCGCACCGGCTGGTGGGCGACAAGGGACTGAACCACCGCTTCCGGGGCATCGGCCTGCTCGCCAGCGTGGCGCAATACTACCTCACCCGCGGCGGCCCCATGGCCACCGGCCCGTTCGAGATCGGCGCGTTCGTCCGCGCCAATCCCAAGGCCACGCGCCCCGACAGCCAGTTGTTCATGGGCGGCTTCAACTTCGGCCGGTCAAGCGACGAAAAGAACCCGATCCAGCTTTCCAGCGTGGACGATGAGCCGGGCATGACCATCTACGGGCAGGTGCTGAACCTCACCAGCGAAGGCTCGCTGCTGATTCAATCTCCGCGCGCTGACGAAGCTCTGGCCGTGGCGCCGAACTGGCTGACCACGCCCGAAGATCAGGAAACCGCGCTGGCGCTGTTCCGCTACATGCGCCGCTACATGGAGATGCCGGCCATCGCGCAGTACGCCGGGCAAGAACTCGCCCCCGGCGCGCACGTGCAGGGTGACGAGGACATGCTCCGCGCCTTCCGCAAGATGTCGCTGTGCGGCATCCACGGCGTGGCAAGCGCGCGCATGGGCGCCGAGGGCGATGCCGTGGTCGATCCGTCGGCGCGCGTCTATGGCGTCGAAGGCCTGCGCGTGGTCGATTGCTCCATCATGCCCGGTCTCGTCTCGGGCAACACCAACGCCCCGGCGATGGCCCTCGCATGGCACGCCGCCGGCCTGATCCGCGCCGACGCACGCCGCGCCTGACAGCCGCAAACAGGCGCGCGGCATTGACAGCCGCGCGCCTGTTTGCTGGACCCTCGGGCGATGAACAGCCCTGAACAGACAGACGCCCTCGCCCGGATCGCCGCCGCGCTGGAACGGATTGTACCCCCCGGCCCGGCGACCGCAGACTGGAGCGCCTTTCCCGCCTATGTCTGGGACGGACGCGGTGCACGCGGCATTGGCCGGCTGGAGGCACCCGCACTAGCGCTGATGCAGGGCATCGAAGCGCAAAGACAGATCGTGGTGGAAAATGTCGCGCGGCTCGCGCGCGGCGCCGCCGCCCACGACATGCTGCTGTGGGGATCGCGCGGCATGGGCAAGTCCGCACTGCTGCGCGCCGCCGTGCTCGCTGCGCAGCAGGCCCACCCGGGCGCCATCGCGCTGGTGCAGGCCACGCCCGAGGCTGGCCTTGCCGACCTCTTCCACGAACTGGGCGGGCATGACCGGCGCTTCCTCGTCTTCCTTGACGACCTCGGCTTCGATGCGGGCGATGCCGGGGCCGCACGCGCGCTCCGCTCGTGGCTCGAAGGCGGGGTGGAGGCGCGCCCGGCCAACGTCCGGCTTGCCGTCACCTCAAACCGCCGCGCCATCGTGGAACGGCATTCCAGCGAACAGGACGATCCGATCAACCCGCGCGATGCGGTGGACGATCGCCTTGCTCTGGCGGACCGTTTCGGCCTGTCGATCGGCTTCCACAACTGTACGCAGGACGACTACCTTGCCATCATCGCGGGGTACGCGACGCATTTCGGCCTGATCTTCGAACCGGCCGATGCCCTCGAATGGTCCAAGCGGCGCGGCGGACGTTCGGGCCGCGTGGCATGGCAATACATCAACGAACTGGCGGGCCGGGCCAACCGCAGCCTCATCCTCTGACGTCAGGCAAAGCATTGCCCTTGCACACAATTTGCGTGCACCCCGGGATTTTCCTGCTAGCACCGCAAATTGCGGCAACACGTTGCCGTGCCCGGCGCGATCAAAACAAGGGGGATGGCAAGTCCGATGGACGGTGAAACGCAGATTGTCCGCAGCATCGCGGACCTCGCCCGCATCGCCGGGGTTTCGGTCTCCACCGTCTCGCGCGCGCTGACCGGCAAAGGCACGCTGAACCAGCAAACGCGCGACAAGATCCGCGCGCTGGCCGATTCCCACGGCTTCCAGCTGAACGTCGCGGCGCAGAACCTGCGCCTTGGCCGCACCGGCGCCATTGCCGTGCTGCTGCCGCTTGGCCACGAACGCGGCCAGCACCTCTCCGACCCGTTCTTCACCGCAATGCTCGGCTTCCTGGCCGACATGCTGGCTGAACGCGGCTATGACCTTCTGCTCAGCCGCGTGCTGCCCTCACGCGAAGACTGGCTGGATTCCTTCGTCCGTTCGGGCCGTGCCGATGGCGTCATCATCATCGGCCAGTCGGATCAGGGCGCGGTGCTCAATCGCACCGCCAGCCATTATCGCCCGATGGTGGTCTGGGGCGCCTATGACCCCGCCAACCGCTACACCAGCGTCGGTACCGACAACTACGCCGGCGGCGTGCTCGCCGCGCGACACCTGCTCGACCGTGGCCGCACCCGCCTTGCCTATTTCGGCAATGCCGAGGCACCCGAATTCGTCGCGCGTCAGGCCGGCTTCCTCGCCGCGCTGCCCGACGACATCCGCCGCGAAACCGCGCTCGTGCCGATCCACCTCACCCCGGAAGGCTCGTACGAGGCGGCCTGCGAATACTTCGCCGCGGGCAACCGCCCCGATGGCGTGTTCGCCGCGTCCGACATCGTGGCGATGAGCATCCTGTCCGCCGCCGCCGACGCGGGCATTTCCGTGCCGCAGGACATGTCGCTGGTCGGCTTCGACGATATCCTGCTGGCCCGCATCGCCACGCCCGCGCTCACCAGCATCCGTCAGGATATCGAAGGCGGCGCGCGCACGTTGGTGGACCTGCTGCTGCGCCGCATGGCCGGGGCGGAAACGCAATCGGTGCAGTTCGCCCCGGCGCTGGTGCAACGCGAATCGAGCTGATCCGCGCCGTCCGGCTCAAACCGAACGGAAATCCGGCTTGCGCTTGCCAAGGAACGCCGCAACGCCTTCCCTGCCTTCCGGCCCCGCGCCCGCCGTGGCGATCGTCTGGCTTTCAAGGTCAAGGTGCACGGCCAGACTGTGCGTCTGCCCTTCGCCCAGCAACCAGCGCGCCGCACCCAGCGCCCGCGTCGGCGCATCGGCCAGCTTCGCCGCCACTGCCGCCGCTTCCTGCGCCAGCGCATCGGCCGGAACCACCCGGGTCGCCAGCCCCAGCGTCACCGCATCGGCGGCCGAAACGCGGCGGTTGGTCAGGATCATCTCCTGCGCCACGCGCATCCCCACAAGGCGCGGCAGCGTCCAGCTCATGCCGCCATCGGGCGTCAGGCCGATGGCGGTATAGGCGGCTGTGAAATGCGCCGCCTCACTCACCAGCACCACGTCTCCGGTAATCGCAAGGCTCAGCCCCGCGCCCGCCGCCGGGCCATTTACCACCGTCAACAGCGGCTTGGCCATCGCGGCCATCACCAGCACGGATTCGTGCATCTTGTCGGCCAGCGCCTTCAGGAACGGACCGGCCTGCTCGCCCGCCGCCGCAAACGCGCCCACATCGCCGCCCACGCAGAACATCCGCCCTGCGCCCGTCAACACCACGCAGCGCACCTGCGGGTCGGCCGACACCGCCTCGCACGCCACCAGCAGATCGTCGGCCAACGCCATGTCGATGCCATTGCCCTGATCGGGCCGGTTGAGCGTCAGCGTGGCCACGCCATTCGCGGTTTCGACCAGTACATTCGTCATCGACACTTCTCCATCGCCTCGCGGGCCAGCGCCGAAAGGCGGGGGAAAGCCTCCGCCCGGTCCTTTGCCTGCGCATTGGTCGCGGTGCCCCGGATAACGCGTCCCTTGATCCCGTGGAAGATGGCCGCCAACCGAAAGAAGTTGAAGGCGAGGTAGAAATCCCAGTTGGGGATGCTCGTCCGCCCGGTGCGCTGGCAATAGGCGGCGATGTATTCCGCCTCGGTCGGCAGGCCCAGCGGCACCGGGTCCTGGCCCGAAAGGCCCGCCACGATGTCCGACGGCATGCGGTACATCATCGCGAGCACCGCCAGCACGCGCGGCTCGGTGGGGTGGAAGATCATGTTGTCGCAGCGGAAATCGCCGTGGACGATGCTGGTTTCATCGCCTTGCGGGATCGCGGTGGGCAGCCATTCCACCAGCGCGTCCATGTCGGGATCGCGGCCGGCGAGTTCGTCTTCCAGATACTGCCGGGTCCAGCGGCCGATCTGGCGCGCGAAGTAGTTGCCCGGCTTGCCATAATCGCCAAGGCCGACCGCTTGATAATCGACCGAATGCAGCGCCGCGATCACGCGGTTCATCTCGTCGAAATAGGCCGCGCGGCTTTCCCTGGGCACTTCGGCAAAGGTCGCGTCCCAGATCACCCGGCCTTCGACCATGTCCATCACGTAGAACGCACTGCCGATGACAGCTTCGTCCTCGCACACGGCAAAGATGCGCGCCACCGGAACGTCGGTGCCAGCCAGCCCCTGCTGCACGCGCGCTTCACGCAGCACGTCGTGCGCGCCTTTCAGCAGCGGCCCCGGCGGCTTGCGGCGCAGCACATAACGCGCCGTGGGCGTGGTCAGGCAATACGTCGGGTTGGACTGGCCGCCGTTGAACTGCGCCACGCTCAGCGG
>JBDLVU010000072.1:0-13981 GCA_039804665.1 Pseudomonadota bacterium
CAGGGCGATCATCCGGCGGCGGGCGTGCAAACGGCGTTGCGGCGCAAAAATCTTCGGAGGCTGTGTCATGCCCGCTTCCTGCCGCCAAGCGCGGCGCGAAGCAAGCCTCTTGCCGCCCACGCCCCAGCCTCTACAATCCCCCAGATGAGCGCCAAACCCCTGATCGACCTGATCTTCCCCCCGCGCTGCGCCATCGCAGGCGGGTGACCACGCAGCAACGCATCGCCACCATCGATTTCGTGCGCGGGGTGGCCGTGCTTGGCATTCTGGCGATCAACATCACCGGGTTCTGGGGGCCGACGCTCGCCAGCTTTTCCCCCCGCCTGCCGGCTTTCGCGCCCGGCGCCGATGCATGGTTCGGCGTCAGCTTCCTGTTGTTCGAAGGCAAGATGCGCGCGCTGTTCACGCTGCTGTTCGGGGCCAGCATGATGCTGTTTGCCGATGCCGCCGCGCGGCGCGGGGCGCGGCCGGATTGGGCGCAGGCCCGGCGGCTCGGCTGGCTCACGCTGTTCGGCTATGCCCATTACCTGCTGCTGTGGTGGGGCGATATCCTGTTTCCCTATGCGCTGTGCGGCCTGATCGCGCTGCCCTTGCGCCGCCTGCCGCCCGCCGCGCTCGCGATGGCGGGGCTGCTGCTGTTCGGCCTGTCGCACGGGCTGGATGCGGCGGGCGACGTGATCGGCATCGCCACCGAACAGCGCGTGCTGGCGGGGCACGGCTCGCCCGCCGAAATTGCCGAACAGGCCGGCATGATGCAGCGCATCGCCGCCTCGATGGCCGACGATACCGCCATCCTCAACGCCGGATTCCTGGATGCGCTGCGCCTGCGGCTTTCCATCGCGCCGTTCCTGCCGTTCCAGACGTTCCTGTCCACCCTCACCGAAACGCTGCCGCTGATGCTGATCGGCATGGCGATGCACGCCAGCGGGTTCTTCACCGGCGGCTGGAGCCCGCGCGCTCTGCGCCGGACCTGCGCCGTGGGCCTGCTGGCGGGCGGGGCGATGGCGGCGGCGCTGCTGGGCTGGGCAATGGGCCACGGCTTTCCGCCGCGCGCCATGTTCGCGATTGTGGGCACGCTGTCCGCGCCCGAACACCTCATCATGGCGCTGGCCTATGCCGCTGCGCTGGTGCTGCTGTGGCCGCGCCTGTCCTCCACCGGCATCGGGCGGGCGCTGGCGGCGGCGGGGCGCTGCGCCTTTACCAACTACCTTGGCAGCACGGCGGTGATGGCCGCGATCTTCTCGGGATGGGGGCTCGGTTGGGGGCCGGAACTGCCGCGCGCGCTTCTGCCCGCTTTCGTGGTTCTCGGCTGGATGGCGATGCTGGCGTGGCCGCGCCTGTGGCTCGCCCACCACCGCGCCGGGCCGATGGAAGCGCTGTGGCGTGCCCTCACGTGGTGGAACTGGCGGCGGCCGGGTGGCGCGGCACCAGAATAAGCACGCCTTCCTCAACCCGCCACGATTTCAGGCGGCTGAGGAAGTTCATCCCCAGCACGTTCAGCCCGCCGGTCGACCCGGTCATGATCACATCCAGATCGCGCGCCACGATCGAGCCAAAGCGCAATTCGCCCGCGCGGCCCATCTGCGCCTCCACCGATCCGTTGGCGGTGCGCACAACCACCGGCAGGCGCAGCGGATCGGGCTGGATCCCCGCTTCGTCGGCCACATCCTGCGACAGCGTGGTCACCGTGGCGCCGGTATCCACCATGAAGCGCTGGCGCGTGCCGTTCAGGTTCGCCTCCACCCAGTAATGCCCGTCGGCCGACAGCGGCACGCGCGTTTCCCCGCCCGACACGCTTTGCGCGGGCAGCGCGATGTTGGTGCCCAGCGCATCGAACGAAGGGTCCATCCGCACAAAGCGCAGCGCGGCAAGGCAGAACACCGCCACCAGCACCACGTTGCCGGTAAAGCGTAAGGCACCGCCCGTCGCGGGCAGCCGCCGCATCACCATGCCGCCGATCATCGTCAGCACGATGGCCGCCAGCGCCGCCACGATCAACGGCGGCAGGTGCGCCAGATAGGGGCTGGCCGTTTCCAGCGGGCGGTAAAAGGCATCCATCTTGTGCATCATGCCACATCCAAGCTTTCGCAGGCCTGAAAGATGGGGCCTGAAAGATGGGGCTGAAAGGCTTGGACGGGAACGGCTGTGCAGACTAGGTATTCACCCCTCTCATGCACCTTTCCATCACCACCTCGCTCAGCTGGCACATGGCCGGCCCCACCGACATGCTTTTGCAGGTGGAGGCCGCCGACGATGACGAGCAGCGCGTTATCGCCGCCAGCTTCGATTGCGGCGAACCGGCGCATTTCGCGCGGGTTCCGGCGCTGGATGGCGTGGGCGAACGGATCTGGATTCATCACGAAGGCGGCCCGTTCAGCGTGCGCTATTCGGCGGAGGTTGAGGTCAGCCGCCCGCCGGTGGACCTGTCCACGCTGCGCGCGCTGCCGCCGCATCGCCTGGCCGGGGAAGCGGTGCCTTATCTCATGGATTCAGGCTATTGCCCGGCCAGCCGCTTCGCCCCGTTCGTGGCCGAAGAGTTCGACGGCCTGACCGACGGCGTGCTGGTGCGCGCGATGCGAGACTGGATCGCCACGCATTACCGCTACGTTCCCGGCACCAGCACGGCCAGCACCACCGCCATCGATTCCTTCGTCGAACGGCGCGGGGTGTGCCGCGATTTCGCGCACACGCTGATCTGCTTTGCCCGCGCAGCCGCGATCCCCGCGCGCTTTGCCAGCGGCTATGCGCCCAAGGTGAAGCCCCAGGATTTCCACGCGGTGGCCGAACTCTGGCTGGCCGACGCCGACGGAAACGGCGGCTGGCGGGTGGTCGATGCCACCGGCATGGCCGATGCGGAAGGCTTTGCGCGGATCGCCGTGGGGCGCGATGCGGCCGATGCCAGCTTCCTCACCAGCTATGGCCAGGCCGATCTCGTCTCCATCGCGATCAACGTCTATTAACTTTGTTTCTTAGGCACTTGTAGCCGCAGCGTCCCGCAGCGGGACGCGGGTTTCGGGCGGCTCGCATTGCAATCCGTTTACGCTAGATTGCAACACATGGAATCGCCCCTCGACCTGATCCGCAACCGCTGGCTGCGCACCCTTGCCGGCACCGCCGCGATGGGCCTCGCTTCGCTGCTGGCGTTCAACGTCGGGCACGATGCGGCGCAGGTGCTGTTCGGCGAATCCCGCGCCGAAGCCGCGCCGGCGATGCATGCGCTGGCGCCCAAGCCCTTGGCAAAGGCCGCGATTCCGGCACCGGCTGCGGCAGACAGCCCCTTCGTGGTCCGCTCGATCCTGAAGATCGACGGCCCGATCCGCTTCGGCGAATTCTATTGGGACGAAAGCAAAGCCACCCCCGGCCCGCTGGTGGTGACGGTGGACCTTGCAGCGCGCACGCTGTCGGTGTTCCGCGACGGGCACGAAATCGGCGCAACGGCGATCCTCAAAGGATACGGCGACAAGCCGACGCCCACCGGCGTGTTCCCGATCAGCGAAAAGGACGCCGATCACGTTTCGAATTTGTATGACGCACCAATGCCTTACATGATGCGTCTGACCAACGACGGGGTTTCGATCCACGGCAGCAAGGTGGAAAAGGGATACGCCACCAACGGCTGCATCGGGGTGCCCGACGCGTTCGCCCGGCGCCTGTTCGCGCAGGCCAAGCTGGGCGACAAGGTCATCATCACCGACGGCAAACGCATCGGCGTGGGTGACCCCATCCTGGCCGGCCCAGACCACGCCTCCTGAGGGTCAGATCGATCTAGACCCCCTCTAGGTCGCTCTAGGTCGTTCTGAACTTTTAGGTGCGGCTTCCACCTCCGTGGAGGCCTTCGGCACCGGATGGGCTTTCCGCACCAAATCAAAGCACATCGTACTCATCGCCGAGCGAAGCCTTAAGCTTTTCAAGTGCTTGCGCCTTCAGCTGGTGGACGCGCGGAACGCTGACCTCAAGAACCTGCGCGATTTCGGCCAGGTTCAGTTCCTCGACGAAATAAAGCTGGATGACCATCTGCAACCGCTCCGGCAGATCCGCGACGGCGGAGGCAACGGCGGCGCGGGTTTCGTTGTCGGCCAGCAGCGCGAAGGAATCCGGGCGTTCGTCGGCAAAGGCCATGTCGCTGTCGGAATAAGCCTCGTCGATGGCTTCGAAACGCAAGGGTTCGCTCGATGCGCGCAGGTCCGCCAGTTCGTTGCCGGTGATGCCCATCGCTTCGGCCAGTTCCGCCTCGGTGGGATCGCGGCCCAGCGTGGTGGACAGGCCATGCGTTTGATCGCGCAGGGTTTTGCGCCGGTCAGAGGCAGCGCGGGATAGCGGCGTGGTGCGGCGCACAAGGTCCACCATCGCCCCGCGCACGCGCAGCTTGGCATAAGCGGCAAAGCCATCCTCGGTCGGCCCGGAATGCTTGCGCGCGCATTCGGTGAGCGCGACGAGGCCCGCCTGCACAAGGTCTTCGAGTTCAAGGCCCGCGCGGCCCGATCCGTGCACGTGCCAGGCAAGGCGGCGCACCATCGGCAGGAAGCGGCGGATACGGTCGGCGGCATCATCGCGATAGGCGCGCGACGCGGCGAACGAACGGTGGTCATGTCTCATGCGGCCAGCACCTCAGGGTTCGGCTGGTGGGTCAGGGCGGGCGGCTCGGGCGCATCTCCGCCGATTACGGAAAGGACTTCAATGGGTTGCGTGGGCGGCAACTCGCTGATCGAGATGACGATGCAGCTGGGCGCGCGCATCCGCAGCAGCGCCGAAAGGGCGCGGCGGGCGCGGGGCTGGACCACCAGCACCGGCGGGATCATCGCGGGGCCGCGCTCGGCCACGATATCGGCAACGCGTTCTCCGATGGCGCGGGCAAGATCGGGTTCGATCACCGGCTGGCCGGTGGTGGGATCGTGCATCCCGTTCACGATCATCTGTTCCAGCCCGGCTTCGAGCGTCAGCACGGGCAGGCGTTCGGCAGGCCCGCACACGCGCCCGACGATCTGCGCGCCGAGTTCGGCGCGGACGAGATCGATCAGGCGATCATGCTCGGTGCTTTGCAGCACCCCCTGCCCCAGCGCGCGCAGGATCGGCAGCGGATGCGCGATGGACACGCCATCTTCCAGCAGCGCGTGGAACAGGCGGGTGACCGCGCCCAGCGACAGCGGGCTGGGATAGATGGTTTCCACCAGCCCGGCGGCGCGTTCGCGCACGTTGTCGAGAATGGCGCGGACCTCGTCCGGGCCCAGCAGCATCTGCGGGCGATCGCCCAGCAACTGGTTGAGATGGGTGGCGATGACGGTGCCGGCGTCGACCGTCAGGAACCCTTCGGCAATGGCCTGATCGCGCTGCGTCGCTTCGATCCAGATCGCCGGGCAGCCGAAGCTGGGATCGCGCGTTTCCTGCCCGCGCAGGCCGTGATCGGGGTTCGCCTCGCCCACGTTGATGGCAAGGATGCGTTCGGGCCGCAGGCTGGCCGCGCCGATGACCACGCCGCCCAGCAGGATGCGGTAATCGCCCGGCGCCAGTTCCAGCGAATCGCGCACCCGGAACTGCGGCACGACGAAGCCGAACGCCTGGCTGAGCTGCTTGCGCACCCCGGTCAGCCGCGCGACGAGCGGCGCGCCGCGCTTTTCATCGACCAGATGGACAAGGCCATAGCCGAGTTCGATGGTGACCAGCGTGTGGTCCGACACATCGTCGAGCGTGATGCGCGAGGGATCGACCGGCGCGGCTTCCTCCACCACGGCAACCTTGGTCTTCAGGCGTTCGGCGCGCTGCTTCAGGCTCCACCACAGCCAGCCGACAAGACCGGCCGCGGGCAGGAACACCATCTGCGGCATCGCCGGGATCACCCCGATGGCGCCAAGGATCACCGCAACCGGCAGCCACGTGCGCGGATCGGCGAACTGGCCGCCGATCTGCCCGGCGAGATCGCGCGTATCGGACACGCGGGTGACGATCACCGCCGCCGCGATCGACAGCAGCAGCGAGGGGACCTGCGCGACAAGCGCATCGCCCACCGCCAGCGTGACGTATTTCTGCGCGGCTTCACCCGCCGAAAGGCCGTGGCTGACCATGCCGAGCACGAAGCCGGCCATGATATTGACCGCAAGGATCAGCAGCGCGGCAACCGCATCGCCTTTAACAAACTTGCTGGCGCCATCCATCGAGCCGTAGAAATCCGCCTCGGTCGCCACTTCGCGGCGGCGGGCCTTGGCTTCATCGGCGTTCATCAGCCCGGCGGCGAGATCGGCGTCGATGGCCATCTGCTTGCCCGGCAAGGCATCGAGGGTAAAGCGCGCGGACACTTCGGACACGCGGCCCGCACCCTTGGTGACGACCACGAGGTTGATGATCATCAGGATCATGAACACGAACAGGCCGACCGCGAAATTGCCGCCGATCAGGAATTCGCCGAAGCTTTCGATCACGTGGCCCGCCGCCGCACCGCCGGTGTGGCCATTGACCAGCACGACGCGGGTGGAGGCGACGTTGAGCGACAGGCGCAGCAGCGTGGCGAACAGCAGCACGGACGGGAAGGACGAGAAATCCAGCGGCTTTTCCGCGTTCATCGCCGCCATCAGGATGGCGACCGAGAGCGCGATGTTCACCACGAAGAACACATCGAGCAGGACCGAAGGGATCGGCACGATCATCAGCACGATGAGCGTGAGGATGCCGGCGGGAAGCGCCAGCGCGCTGGGGGAGCCGAAGCGTTTCAGCATGGCTTACATCCCCACCGCGCGCAGCGCCGAATAGGCGGCGCGGACATGCGCGGGGCTGGCCGAGTTATCCGCCAGACCGAAGGTATCGCGCAGGGTATCGGCCATAGATGCGGTGCCGACCTGCGCGGCGGCGGCCTGGAATTCCTGCGCCACGGGGCCACCGGTGAAGGCCGGGCTATCGGACGGGGCGGCAGCGGCGGCCGGCAGGAACTGGCCGGAACCGGCAAGGTCCAGCCCGTCGAAGCCGGAGGCCGGGGCGCCGTTCATCGCCGCATCGACACGGCCGCGCAGCAGGTCCATCACCGCGCCGACCGAGCGCGGCCCCGCGGCATCGAAGAAGATCGAGCGATTGGCGGCGGCCGCCTTTGGCAACAGCGCCGCTGCGCTTTGCGAAGGATCGCTGGACAGCGCGGTGAGGAAGCGGCCCGCGCCATCGGAGCCGAGGAAGTGGGCGAGATACAGCTCGGCATTATCGGGTTCGCGCCCGAGCACGCCCGAAAGGTAATCGCGGTTGTCGTTGGCGAGTTCGCCCGCCATCAGCGCGGAAATCTGGGGATCGTTGCGCAAGGCCAGCAATTGCGCGCGCGTGGCGGGATCGCGCACGGTGCCGCCGGCAATTGCCTCGCTCGCCCAGTCCATGCCGTGATCGGCGCCGTGCCGGTCCAGCGTGCGCAGCCATGTGGCGCCGGTAAACTGATACAGCCCGCGCGCGCTGGAGGTGGGGGCGCGGGCCGAAGGGTTCAGCCCGGATTCGAGCCGGGCCTGTGCCAGCAGGTAATCGAAGTTGACCCCGGTTGCCTCGGCGGCCTGCGCGATGGCGGCGTGCACATCGCCGCGCGGCGAAACCCCGGCGATGGCGGCGCTCAAACCTGGCTGGACTGAAGACACAGAAAACCCCTTCCCGCGCACCGACCGTCGGCGCGACAAAAAGGGGTTCAGCAAGGCGCGTGCCAAAACGGCCGCCCTTCGTTGAAAATCAGCGCGCGCGGCCGATCCGGGCCGCCGCTGCATGGGTGCGATAGACCGCAGGCTGGCCGGTCATGGCATCAAGCCGGGCCGAGACATTCGCCGCGATCAGGTTGCGAACGCGGCGGTTTGCCTCGTTCAGGCGGCGCGCGGCATCCAGCAGGCCACGGCATTCCTCGTCCACCAGATCGGTGGCGGTGCCTTCCAGCCGGCCGCACAGCGTGGTCTTGCTGACCGAAGCGCCCATGATGGCGTCCACGTCGAGCCCGGCAAGCGCGTGCCGTTCGTCTTCGAGCACGGCAAGCATCTGCCGCAAGGTATCGCGCAGATGCAGCGTGTGCATGACGGGTTCGGCCTGGGGGTGTTGCAGGGACGCAGTGGCGTGGGCCATTATTGCGGGCTCCTCAGCAGCATGCCGGCCGCGATCATGGCGTCGGCGATCTTGGCGGGAAGGACGGGATAGGTGCCCGTTTCGATGGCGTGACGGATCTTGGTGACCCGGTCGGTATCGATGGGCGGGCTGCCCGCCTTGACCGCGTCGCTGGTTTCAACCTGCGCGGCGGCAGAGGTGGAGGCCGGGGTAGAGGCCGGCGTGGCTTGCGCTTCGGCAGGGGCCGACGGGGCCTGTGTGGCGGCGACGGTCTTGACCTGAATCGCGCCAACCGGGCGGGGTGCTCCGATTTCAAACGATGACATGGTCCGCTCCTAAGAGATGCTCAGGAGGAAGAACGGACGATGTCAGCCGGTTTTAAGAGGGCACGGCGATTTTTTGCCGCACCTGTCATAATCGCGGGTCAATCGACCGGCAATTCCACCAGGCCGGGACGCACGATGCGCGCGCGCATGGGGTCTGCCTTGGCATTGGTGCGCACGCGGATCCATGCGCCAATCCCGCCGGAATCGAGCGCTTCGCCGGGCTGGGACACGGAAAAGCCATCGCCCGTGGCGGCAATGGTCACCGCATCGCCGCGCGCCACGGCGGGACCGGAAAAATCCTGCCGCCCGGCATCGGCAACGGCAACATACAACCGCCACCCCTGCGTATCGGGGCATTGCACCAGAATGCTGTCGTGCCGGTCGGTGCGCCAAGACAGCGCAAGCGGCCCGGCGCAGCGGGCAAGGCGCAGGCGGCGGTCCACCGGGGTGGCCGCGCCGCCCGGCACGCCGATGGGCTGGCCGGTGAAGGAGGCGACCGCGCTGTCTATCGCCGCAAGATCGGCAAAGGGCGTGGCATGCGCCATCGGCGCGGCAAGCAGGGCGAGCGGGGCAAAAGCGAGGCGGTTGATCATGCCCCGGTAAGTGCAAGAGCCGTGCCAGAGGCTTCGGCATCATAACCGAGCGCGACGCTGGCGGCATCGGTGCTGCCGGGTTCCACCACCATGCGCGCGGTGGCGGCGCGGGGGCCGGCGGCTTCACCCAGCCGGGCGGCGCGGGCCAGCGCGGCGGCGCGGCTGTCGCGCGCATAGCGCACCGCGATGGTCACGCGCAGGCGCGGATCGGCCGCACTGGCGGCAAGCCATTGCGCCAGCGGCGGGGCGCCGGGGCCATCTGTCCACACGCCCACGGGTTCGGCGCGGGGGGATGGGGCGGCGGGTTTGGGCGCGGGGCGTGCGGGGGGCGGCGACGTGTCAGGGCCAAGCGGCGCATCGGGCGCGTTCGCCAGCGCCGAAGCGGTGACGAGGAACAGGATCAGCGCAAGGTCCGCCAGGATCGTCTGCCATGACGAGGCGGGCACGCGCGCGATCATGCCGCCTCGCGCCCGTGGGCATGGGGGTGCGCATGGAGCGGGACGGCGTGCGGCAGGGCGCGGCCGACTTGCGCGGCAAGCCAGTCGACGATGTCCTGCCGGGCGGCTTCCTCGCGGTCGCTGCGGCGCTCCACCGCGCGGGCAAGCGGGCCAAGGATGAAGTTGGCCAGCAACAGGCCGTACAGCGTGGTCAGCACCGACATCGAAATGGCGCCCATGAACATGGATCGCGCAATGCCCTGGCTGGAAAGCTGGCTGAGCGAAATCAGCGTGCCGGCAAGGCCGAACACCGGGGCAAGATCGGCCCCCATCGTCAACGTCCGGATGGCATGCATGGCCCGGCGGGTGCGGGCCTTGGCATGGCGGGCGTGGTGTTCGAACAAGGCTTCGAGGGCGCGCGCCTCGATCATCGCGTCGGTCGCTTCGTCGAAGGCGGCATCGCCCAGGTTGCGCGGGCGGGCGCGGAACATGCCGTCGCGCTGGATCTGCGAAGCAAGGCCGGCGAGTTCGCCGCGCACGGTTTCGGCCGGGAACGGCGCACGCACGAGATCGGCGAGCGCACGCAGGGTGAACGCGCAATCCTCGCGTCCGGCGCGAAGGGCGGTGGCGGCAAGCGTGCCGCCGACGACGATCGCGGCCGCTGCCGGATCGATCAGGTGCGCAAAATCCATGGCCTGCTGCGAACGCCTCCTCTGGCAACAAGAACGGCGGCGGCGGCGCGGCTTTCAGGGCACGCGCGCATTGCGGACGAACTTTGCCGCATCCGGCAAGCACTTGCCGCCGGGCCTGCCGCATGTGGGGCGGAATGGCGGAAATGCACGGGTTGGCACGGCTCTTGCTGAAACAGGGGCAGGAAAAACCGTATGGAGCATTCGGCACCATGAGCGACAGCCTTTTCGGCATCCACGGCGTGGCCCTGGAACTGCGTTCGCAGCGCATGGGGCTGTTGACCTCGAACATCGCCAATGCCGGCACGCCGGGGTACAAGGCCAAGGACATCGACTTTGCCGCCGCGCTGAAGGCGGTTGATGGCGGCGCGAGCGAGGACAAGGCCGTGGGCGCGGCCACGCGCTATCGCGTGCCGGTGATGCCCAGCCTTGACGGCAACACGGTGGAAATGGCCACCGAACAGACCGCCTTTTCGGAAAACGCGGTGGGATATTCCGCCACGCTTTCGTTCCTCAAGGGCCGCGTGGAAACCGTGACCCGCGCGCTGAAGGGGGATTGAGGCGATGGCCGGCCCTTCAAACAACCCGATGAGCCTGTTCGACGTGGCCGGCCGCGCCATGTCGGCGCAGCTGGTGCGGATGAACACGTCGGCATCGAACCTTGCCAACGCGGGCACCGTCGCGGCCAGCGAACAGGAAGCCTATCGCCCGCTGCGCCCGGTTTTTGCCGCGCAGCTGGATCAGGCAACCGGCCTTTCGACCGTGAAGGTGACCGGCGTCTATCAATCCAACGCCACGCCCATCCGCACGCACGATCCCGACCACCCGCTGGCCGACGCCAACGGCGATACCTGGGGGGCGCCGGTCGATGAAAACGCCGAGATGATCGAGATGATGGAAGCCAGCCGCCAATACCAGAACGTGGTGGAGGCGATGCAGACCGCCAAGCAACTGATGCTCGAAACCATGAGGATGAAGTGATGACCACTGCCGTATCCAGCACCACCAGCACCTCCAGCACATCGTTGAACGGCATCGCCGCCCACAAGAGCTGGAATAACATGGGCGCAAGCGATTTCCTGAAGCTGCTGACCGCGCAGCTGAACAACCAGGACCCGACCGCCCCCACCGACAACGCGCAGATGGTGGCGCAGCTGGCGCAGTTCTCGTCGTTGTCGGCGGCGAACAAGACCAACGACACGCTGCAATCCATCTCCGACCAGATCGCCAAGCTTGGCAAGACCTCCGCCTGATTTCGAAAGGTTAGCGCATGTCCTTCTATACCTCGCTCAACGGCCTCAAGAACGCGCAGACCGATCTGGGCGTGATCAGCCACAACATCGCCAACTCGGAAACCAACGGGTTCAAGAAGAGCCGTACCGACTTTGCCGACATCGTGGCGGGCAGTGCGTTTTCGAACCCCAAGCTGATCCAGGGGATCGGCGCGACGGTTGAAGCGATCACCCAGAACTTTGCGCAGGGCGCGATCGAACAAACCGGATCGGCGCTGGACATCGCGGTGAACGGCGATGGCTTTTTCACCACCAAGTCGGGCACGACGGGCGACACCTATTACACGCGCAACGGGTCGTTCTCGGTCGACGGCAACGGCTATATCCAGGACGGATCGAACAACCGGCTGCAGGTGTTCCCCACCGACGCGGTGGGCAACGTGACCGGCACGACGCTGATCGATGCCTCCATCCCGGCCACCAACAGCGCCAGCGCACAGTTTGCCGGGGTAACCGTGGGCGAGGACGGCGCGGTGACGGCCTCCTATGCCGACGGCAGCAACACCGTGATCGGCAAGGTCGCGCTGGGCACGTTCATTTCGCCCAACGGGCTGAAGCAGGAAGGATCGTCCAACTGGACCGCCACCGGGCTTTCGGGCGCGGCGACCTATGGCCAGCCGGGCAACGGCCAGTATGGCGCGCTGCTTTCGGGCGCGCTGGAGCGGTCGAACGTGGACATCGCCGAGGAACTGGTCGGTCTGATCACCGCGCAGCGCAACTTTCAGGCGAACGCCAAGGCGATCGATACCGCCACCCAGATTTCGCAGACCATCATCAATCTGCGGACTTGATAAGGTAACCGTCCGATGGATCGCCTGATCTACACCGCCTATTCGGGCATGACCGGATCGACCACGCGCCAGCGCGTGATCGCGTCGAACATGGCGAACGCCCAGACCGTGGGCTTTCGCGCCGAAATGCTCAACGCCCTGCCGATGACGCTGAAAGGCCCGAGCCTGGAAGCCCGCGCCATGACCGAGGGCGAAGTGCGCGGCGCCAGCATGAAGCAGGGCACGCTGACCCAGACGGGCAATCCGCTGGACATCGCAATGACCGGCAAGGACATGCTGGCCGTGCAGGCCGACGACGGAACCGAGGCCTATACCCGGCGCGGCGATCTTTCGATCGACCCCACCGGGCTGCTGGTCAACGGCGATGGCCGTCCGGTGGTGGGCGATGGCGGGCCGGTGACGGTGCCGCTGGGATCGAAGGTTTCCATCGGGCCTGACGGCAGCGTGGTGGTGGCCGATCCCGACAACCCCGGGCAGGCGCCAACGCTGGTGGCGACGCTGAAGATCGCCAGCACCGAAGGCAGCCGCATCGAAAAAGGGCTGGATGGCCTGTTCCGCGTGGTGGGTGCCAATGGAGCCGGAGACGGCGTGCTGCCCGCCAACGAGGACACCAAGATCCAGACCGGCACGCTGGAGCAATCCAACGTCGATCCCACCGCGGTCCTGGTCGAGATGGTGGAGGCGCAGCGCCTGTTCGACATGCGGACCAAGCTCGTCGCCACCGCGCGCGAAGTGGACGAAGGGTCCGCCGCGCTGATGCGCATTTCCTGAAGAGGACTGAAAACCCATGCCTTCATCCGCACTCCACGTCGCCCGCACCGGGTTGGAAGCGCAGGACACGCGCATGCGCGTGATAGCCAACAATCTGGCCAACGTGGGCACCACAGGCTTCAAGCGCGACCGCGCCAACTTTGCCACGCTGGCCTATCAGGACGCACGCGTGGCCGGGCAGCAGTCTTCGGGCGAGACGGCCTATGCCACCGGGCTGAACCTTGGCACCGGCGTGGGTATTCAGGCGACCACCCGGATCGACACGCAGGGCACGCTGCAAAGCACCGGCAACGCGCTGGACCTTGCGCTGGACGGCGACGGCTATTTTCAGGTGACGCTGCCCGGCGGGCAGCTGGCCTATACCCGCGCCGGCAACTTCACACGGTCCGCCGAAGGGCAGCTGGTGACGCCGCAGGGCTATCCGGTGCAGCCCGCGATCACCATTCCCGAAGGCGCGAGTTCGATCACCGTGGCGCAGGACGGCACCGTTTCCGCCGTGGTGGCCGGCGCCACCGAACCGACGCAGCTGGGCCAGATCACCGTGGCCAGCTTTACCAACCCCGGCGGGCTGCAATCGGCAGGCGACAACTTCCTGAAGGAAACCGCCGCCAGCGGGCAGGCGCAGATCGGCATCCCCGGCGAAAACGGCCGGGGCCATATCCGCCAGAGCTATCTCGAAGCCTCGAACGTGAACGTGGTGGAGGAGCTGGTCGACATGATCGAATGCCAGCGCGCCTACGAGATCAACTCGAAGATGGTCTCGGCCGTCGACGAGATGCTCAAGAACGCCAACCAGACGCTGTGAGGCTGACCATGCTTTCCCCCTTTGACACCCGTTTCGACCTTCCCGCCGCCCGCGCGGCGCAGAGGGAAAAACCGCTGGGCCTGCGCGCGCTGGCCGTCATCATGGTCCCCGCCGCGCTGGCCGCTTTCGCGCTTGCCTATCCGGGGCTGGCCCATGCGGCCAAGATGAAGCCGTCCGAAGGCTTTGCCCCTGCCATGCCCGTGGCCGCCCCGGCCAAGGTGGCCGATGGCGCGA
>JBDLVU010000073.1:0-13696 GCA_039804665.1 Pseudomonadota bacterium
GCAAAAGCTCGCTGCCGAACAGCGCCGACCCACCAGCGGCGGCCAGCGCCAGCAGCGCAATGGCGACGGCCGCATCGCGCGGGCGCCGCGCGATGCGCGCGACAAGCGCGGCGTGGCGGTCCTTGAAGCGTTCAAGCAGCGCCGGTTCGGGCGCGGGCCTGCGATCGCGCAGCAGCATCAGCGCAAGCGCAGGCGTGACCGTCAGCGCCACCACCAGCGAGGCGAGCGTCGCCAGCAGGAACGCCAGCCCCAGCGGCGCGAAGAACGCGCCCTGAAGACCAGTGAGCAGGATGACCGGCAGCATCGTCAGCGCCAGCACGAAGGTGGCATAGACCACCGGCGCGCGCACCTCGACCGAGGCGGCGGCGATGATGGCGCGGCGATCATCATCGTCGGCCACGCCGCGCAGCCGTCGCACGATGTTCTCGATATCGACGATGGCATCGTCGATCACCACGCCCAGCGCCACGGCAAGGCCGCCCAGCGTCATCGTATTGATCGTCTGCCCGGCATAATCGAGCACGATCAGCGCGGCCAGCAGCGACAGCGGGATGGTGACGAATGCGATCAGGGTCACTCGCATGTCGCGCAGGAATACCATCAGCACCAGCAGGATCATCGCCGCGCCCACGACGAGGTCCCCGGTGATGCCGCGCAGCGCCACTTCGACGAAATTGGCGGGGCGGTGCAACGCGGGATACAGCGTGACCCCTTGCGCCTTGAGCGCGGGGGCGATCTCGGCCAGCGCGGCTTCCAGCGCGCGGGTGGTGTCCAGCGTGTTGGCGCCATACTGGCTGGACAGCGTCATCAGCACGCCCGGCCGCCCCATGATCAGCGCATCACCAACCGGCGGGGCGGGAGCGTCGGTGACTTCGGCCACATCGCCGATGCGCACGGTTCCGCCCGGGCCAGAGGAAAGCACGGCCGCCGCGATCAGCGTCGCGCTGCTGGCGCTGGGGCCCGGATCGACAAGGATGCGCTGGTTGGGCGTATCGGCAAACCCGCCGCCGTTGACGTTGACCGCCTGAGACACGGCGCTGCGCAGATCGGCAAAGGCCAGCCCGCGCGCGAACAGCCGGCCGGGATCGGCACGCACCTCTATCCGGCGCTGTTCGCCGCCGAAGATGTTGGCCCGCGCCACGCCCGGCACGGCGAGCAGGCGCGGCCGCACGTTCCATTCGGCCAGATCGCGCAACTGCATCGGTGTCATGCGGTCAGAAACTAGGCCGATCTTGAGCACGTCCATCGTCGAGGACACCAGCGGCGTCAGCCGGGGCGCATCCACGCCGGGAGGCAGGCGCGGGATGGCATCGGCCAGCGCCTCGGACACCTGCTGCCGGGCGCGATAGGCATCGCTGCCTTCACGGAAGGTGACGTTGATCACCGAAAGGCCCTGAATCGATTCCGAGCGGACTGCCTCAACCCCGTTGGCGCCGTTGATCACCGCTTCGAGCGGGCGGGTGACGAGCATTTCCACCTGCTGGGGCGAAAGGCCCGGCGCCTCGGTCTGTACGCTCGCCTGCGGGGGCACGAATTCCGGAAACACGTCATAGGCCGCGCGGCGCAGCGTGAGGGCACCCAGCGCAAGAACCACCACGGCGCCCAACAGCACCAGCCAGGGATGGCGCAGGGATTGGCGAACAATGCCCGACAGCATCAGTCGTCGCTGCCGGCTGCGGCGGCGGGTACGGCGTGCTCCAGCCCCAGCAGCGTTCCTGCGCCGGACACGACAACGCGATCGCCCGGATGCAGGCGGCTGGCGGGCACGAACCAGCCCGCCGCCTCGGCCGCGGCGCCATCCAGAGGCACGCGTTCGAAGCGGTCAGGCGCCACCGCCCGCCAGGCGAACAGGCCGGAATCGGCGCGCACGATCGCTTCGCGCGGGACGATGACGCCGGTTCTTGGCGACCCGCCCGGCACATGGGCGGCAAGGATGCGGCCCACGCCGACGCGCGTCGCGGGCTCTCCTGCCAGCAGGCCGAGCACGCCGGGGCTCTGCAACTGGGTATCCCCTGCGGCGGCAGCGCCCAGCACGCGCACCGGGGCCATGCCCGGCGCCAGATCGACCGTGGCAACGGTGCCGGCGCGTGGCGCGCCACCGGGGAAATCGAGCCTGAGGATGGCGATCCGCCCTTGCGCGGCCTGCTGCGCCAGCCCTTCGAGCGCATTGCAGCCCAGCCGTGCCAGCCCGGGGCCATATTCAAACGCCACGCGGCGGCACGCCAGCGTCAGCCGGGCTGCATCGCCCCGAGCCTGTGCACGGGCGGCTTCCACATCCTTTGCAGCCGCGCCGGCATCGGCGCGGGCGAGCGCCACGAGACGCGTCTCTTCGCGCGCAGAGGCACTGGCTGCGGCAGAGGCAGATGCGACCTCCGCAGCAATCGCTGCCAGCGGGCCAAGGTCCACCGCGCGGGCATAGCCCGGTTGCCGGCCCTGTTCGAGAGCGGCTGCCAGCGGGGCAAGACGGATACCGGCATGCGCCAGCGTGGCCGCATCGAGCGCCAGAGTGCCGGAGTTCGGCGCAGCTGCGGGCGCGGTCGTGGGCGCTTCGTCGTCGGGCGCGCCCCGCAGGACGATGACGCCATAAACGCCCAGCGCCCCCAGCGCGGCCCCCGCCAGCACCAGCATGGACCTGCGGACCACCATGTTCACGACGATTTCTCCAGCATGACCCTTTGCAGCAGGGCCGGTTCGATCCGGGTTTCCGGCCCGTCCAGCGGCTTTCGCGCCGCGTCTTCCTCGGCAATCACGGTAAGGCGCAGGCGCACCAGCGAATCCACCGCCGCCAGTTCAGCTTCACGCGCGGCGATCTGCGCGGCCGCCCATTCGGACCGGCCGATGGCGCCCATCTGCAACTGCACATCGGCGCGGTGCGCGGTGGCGACGGCTTGCGGCAGTTCCTGTTCGCGGATGCGCCGGGCCGCAGCCAGCGCGGCGATGCGCTCGGTCCGGGCCGCCTCCAGCGCGGCCTGCGCCCCGGCGAGCGCGCTTTCCAGCGCCGCTCCCGCCTGGCTGCGCCGCGCTTCGGCCGCCGCGATTGCGCTGTGGTTCAGGTCCCAGCCCGGCAGCGACAGGTTGAGCGCGAAGGGCAGCTTCACCAGCCCGCGCTCCCACGTATAGCCCGGCCCCACGCTGATGGCGGGATACTGCCGCGCCACTTCACCGCGCAGGTCAGCCTCGGACCGGTCATAGGCGGCCAGCGCGCGCAGAACGTCGCTGCGCGCGGCGATGGCGCGGGCGCGATCCTCGGCGGAAAGGGGGGCTGCGGGCTGGAGCGCATCGGCAAAGTCAGGCCAGCGCAGCGCAAGATCGCCCAGCGCCGAAACGGATAGGCCCAGCACGCCCGCAACTGCGCCCCGGCCTGAGGCGGCGCGCGCATGAGCGTCGGCCAGCGCCCGCGCAGCGGCGGCGCGCTGCGCCCGGTAGGGATAAAGATCGAGGCCGGGAATTTCGCCCCGCCGCGCGCGATCTTCCAGAACGCCAAGCTGGCGGTCGCGCAGGGCGACGATGGCATCGCCCAGCCGCGCCTGCTCGGCCCCGGCCATCGCGTCCACCAGCGCGCGCTGCATTGCGACACGTTCGGCCCAGACGGTTTCGGCCAGATCGAGGCGGGCAGAAACCACCGCAAGGTCAGCGCCGGCAAGGCGGGCGTTGCGGCGCCCCGCCAGATCGAGCGGCAGATCCACCGACGCGCCCAGCAGCCATGGCGAACTGGTCGACGGATCGTTGGCGTATTCGCTGGTCAGGGTGAAGGTGGGCGATCCCACCTTGCGCGCGGCGCGGGCATCGCGCCGCGCTGTATCAAGCGCTGCGCGCGCCTCTGCCACGCGCGGATCGTGCACCAGAATGGCGGCGAACAACGCCAGCCGGTCCAGCCCTTCGGCAGGGGGCGATACCGTGGGCGCAATCGCCTCCGCGGTGGCGCGGATGCGCGGGAGATCGATCTGCGCAGCAATGCGGGCCGCCGCGCGGGCGGGCAGGTCCACGGGCGCAAGCGGCACGTGCGCGCAGGCGCCCAGCATCGCCACGCCGATCAAACCTGCCGCCTTGATACGCCCCACACCGATTGTCCGATCTCCTGCCCGTCCCGTTGGTAATGGCGTGACCGCGCGGCGCATAGTTACATTCGTGCAATGGGCATCAAGTGCGAACAGGGACCGCGCGGCGTTCGCCCGGCCCCTGCCCGCTTCGATCGCCGGCTTCAGAACTTCACGCGCGCATCCACCATGAATGAACGCGGCGGCAGGAACTGGAACTGGTCGTCCACGCCATAGGTCTTGCCGTTGGCGATGGAGGTGATCGCCCGGCTGTTGAACACGTTCGACACGGTCGCGCCGATGCGGAAGCGCTCACCGATCTCCTGACTGATCGCGAATTCGCCGATGCTGTAGGGCGCCATGCGATAGCTGCGCGGCCCGGCCACACCGCTGGCTTCGGTGGCGTATTGCGGCCCTGTGACCTTCTGGCTGAAGGAAACGCGCGTGCCGTTGTGATTGTAGAACACCCCCGCCGCCGCGGTGGAGAACGGCGCCTTGGCAATCTGTGCGCCGGTCGTCACGTTGTGGGCATAGTTGTACGAGGCGTTAGCGAACAGCGTGAGGCCCGCCACAGGCATGACGCTCACCTGTCCTTCAACGCCCTTGTACCGGACCTGCCCGATGTTCACGAGCGAGTTGGACGGCGCCCCCACTGACGTATCCGACGCGATCTTGTTGTCGACGTTGATGATGTAGCCATCCACATCGACCGAGACATTGGCGCCGTGCCACACCGTGCCGACCTGATAGTTGGTCGATGTCTGCGGGCGAAGCGCTGCCAGGTTCTGCTGCTGCACGGCCTGATCGGTCGCGCTGTTCGAAGGGGTGTAGAAGCTCGACAGGTCGGGCACGTACATGCCTTGCGCATATTGGGCATAGAGCGACCACGCCGGGTTCACCTGCCAGTTGATCGTCGCAAAGGGCAGCGTCTTGGTCCAGGTCGCCGCCGTATCGATCGGATTGCGCGATTTCTGGTTCACCGGCCCACTGATCGAGCGGTTGAAGTGGACGTACTTCACGCCCGGCGTGATCGCGAGGCCTTCAACCGGATGAAACTCGAACTCGGCAAACAGCTGGTACTGCTTCCACTTCGAATATTGCAGGTAGGCGACGTTCGCCAGCGAGATATCGGGCAGCGTCGCCGTTGCCGTGACCGGCGCGAACTTTTCATTGTACGAAGCAAGGCCGGTGGTCCGGTCCAGATCGACCAGATGGCGATCGGTATCGGCATATTCGTACCAACCGCCAAGCCGCACCTTGCCCAGCGCGAATTCATAGTTGAGCTGGCCGATGTAGCCCAGCACGCGGTACTTGTTCATCTTGTTGTAGCCGAGCACGTCGGCGGGCGCCTTTACCGCAGTATAGGGCGACGCGGCCGTGCCAGCGCCCGCAAAACCCGTCACCACCGTGCCGGTGTTCCCCGACAGGGTGTTGTTGGTATAGCCGTACATGTAGGCCCGGTTGTCCATCGACCAGCCCGAGCCGAGATCGCTTTGCAGGCGGATATAGGAAAAATCGGTGGTCTTGTCGGTGCGGTTGTACTTCCAGTAATCCTGCTTCGTGGGATCGTTGCCGAGGCCATAGTTCAGCCCGTACATTCCGATCTGCGAGGCGGCGGTGCAATTGTCTGCGGTCAGCTGCGTGCCGGCGGCCAGCGCGGTGCCGCCGGTGCCACAGGTGGACCCTTTCATCACGTCGGACTGGTAGTAGAAATTGCGGTTCCACGTGCTGAGCAGCGTTAGCGTATGCGCCGTGCCGATCGGCACCACCGCCTTGAAGAACAGGTTCTTGGAGTTCACCGGGGAATTGGTGAGCGCCCCGTCCGAACGCAGGAACTGCCCCGCGACAACGAACTTCGCCCCGCCAAGCCGTTCGATCCGGCCGCTCTGGAATTCGGCGCGACCGATGAAGGTGCTCCAGTTGCCCAGCAGGCCTTCGACCTGCCCGCCCATCTCGTCCTTTACCGCGCGCGAATACATGTTGATGTTGCCGCCATAGGTGGCCTGCCCCAGCTGGCTGGCGTTGCCCGGGCCACGGTCGACCACCACCGTTTCGATCGTGGTCGTGGGAAAGAACGCGGTGGAATGGTGGGTGGGGTTGTTGGTGTCGGCAAACGGGATCGAATCATAGGTGACGTTGTAATCGCCATCCTGAAAACCGCGGATCGTGGCCTTGGACTCGGTAAGGCCCGTGCCGTTGTTGCTGCCCGATATCGAAACGCTGGGCGTGATTGCGATCAGCTGGTTAAAGTCGGATGCGGCGTTGGCATTGTCGATGAATTCGCGGCTGACGGCGGCCTGCGGCTGCGTGGTGGTCAGCGAAGCGGTGATCGGCGCGGCTTCGGCAGCGCGCGAACCGATCACGAGGATGTCGGACGATGTCAGCGATTGGCGATCGTTGGCCTGCCCCGCCTGATTGGCGGTGGTGGACTGGTCTGCGGCATCGCCGGCAGCAGGCGCGGCGGCTTCTGGCACGTCGGCGGCAAGCGCCGGATGCCCACTGGCAAGCAGGCTGGCGGCCGCAAGCAGGCCGGCGCGGAAGTGAAGCTTGGTCATGGTTTCCCTCATGGAACGATACGGCTTTGTGAATTCAGGGGCGGACGAGTTCCGCGCGGGCCGCCGCGACTTTGGCGGCAAGGCGCGGATCGCTGAGCAATGCCTCGGCGGCGGCGGTGGCCATGCTCTGGCTCGCGGCGATGTCGGTGGCGTAGTGGACGCCGCAAATCTCGCGGCTAAGGCCATAATCCTGCGCGCGTTCGAGCAGCGCGGGCGCGCGTTCGGGCAGCAAGCTCGCCAGAACCCAGCCCACCGACCAGCCAAAGGCGGCATGTCCGCTGGGATAGGCCTTCAGCGCGTTTTCCCCCTTGCCGCAGTGCGGCAGGGCGGGATCTACCATGAACGGGCGCGGGCGGCGGTAATGGTGCTTGGCTGCCACCACCACGCGCTCGACTTCGTCCTGCACCAGCAGCAGGAGGTCCATCGTCGCCGGCAGCGCGGTCAGGTCGCGCCCGGCGGCCGCGCTGAAGACCATCACCTCTTCGTGCTGCCCATCCCAATCGGCGCGCGCGCGGCGTTGCGGCGTGGACGCGGCGATGAGCGCGCGCAGCCGGTCGAGGTCGAGCCGCTCTTCCAGCGAACCGGCCGTGGGCGGTGGGGCAAAGGCCCGCTGCGGTGCGAATGTTGCGGGATCGAGCCAGCGCGGCGCCGGGTCAGGCGAAGCCTGACCGGCCTCCGCCTTGTCTGCTACGCGGGCAAGCGCATTCGGTGCCCAAAGACCGGGCGCAAGGAAGCAGGCGACGGACAGCGCCGCCGCGAACCTGTTGGTACGCATCGTGTGAAAGCCTTGAACTGGCCAGCTTTTCCGCCGGCGACACGGCTCGGCTACGGTCGCCGGGTGACAGTTCCGCTACAGGTTTCGCAGATGCGAAAGAAAGCGGGAAACATTGCAAATTTAGAATGTGCGGCTCAGGCGACAGTGGGGAAGATCATCCGCACTTCCAGCCCCGGCGCCCGGTCGCGCAGGTCAAGCCGCCCGCCGTGGAAACGCACGATGGCCTGCGCGATCGACAATCCCAGTCCGCTGCCGCGCCGGCCTGCTGCCGCCTGCCCGCGTTCGAACGGGCGCAGCACGCGCTGGCGATCCTCTTGCGCAAGCCCCGGTCCGTCATCGGCGATGGCAATCACGGCATCGCCCGCCTCGCGCCGTAGCGACAGCATGGCGCGCGTGCCGCTGGGCGTGTGGGTGGCCACGTTTTCCAGCAGGTTGACCAGCAACTGGTTGAGCAGCCCGGTATCGCCCTTGATCACCACTGACGCCAGCGGCCCTGTGACCAGCGCGCATCCCGCGTCGGCGATCACCGGCTCCATCGTCTCGGCCACGTCCTCCACCAGCTCATCCAGCGCGACCGTCGCCATCGCGCTGGGATGCCGTCCGGTTTCCAGTTCGGCCAGCCGCAACAGCGAATCGAAGATCGCGATGACACTGGCGCATTCGCGTTCGGCGCGTTCGATCAGCGCCTCCTGCGGCATCGCGTTGCCTGCGGCCAGCAGCCCGCGCAGGCGCGCCAGCGGCGTGCGCAGGTCGTGCGCCAGCGCGCTGGCAAAATGGCGCTGCGTGGTGACGAGATCCTCCATCCGGTCGAGCATCCGGTTCAGGCTGGCGGCCTGTTCGGCAAACATCCCGTCCAGCCGGGCCGTGGAAATGCGCCGGGTAAGATCGCCTTGCGCGATGGCGTCGGCCGCTGCCTGCGTCTCGGCCAGCCGGATCGCGGTCTGCCGCGCGAACAGGCCGGTCGCGGCCAGCCCCGCCGCCAGCGCCGAGGCAAAGATCGCCAGAACCACCGCAGGCAGCACCGCGCGCAGGCTCTCCGCCGCCTCGCTGTGCTGAACCACCACGAACAAAGCGCCGTCGGGCAGGCGCGTCGCCAGTGCGCGCCCCTTTTGCAGCGATTTGCCGCCACCCCGGAACGTCACTTCGGAAAAGCCGGAGGGCGGCGGGGCAAGGTCAAGCCGACCGGCGATCACCCTCCCGGCCTTGTCATACAGCATGTAGGTCCGCTCGCTCAGCACCTTGCGCCGCTGCCAGTCGCGGATGCGGGCGGCCACCTGCGCGGTGCGCGGGCCGGTGGGCCCGGCAAGAAACTTGGTGCTGTGGAATTCGAGCGCGTCGTCGATCCGCATCGAGATGCGCTGCTCGGCCACTTCGAACGTCACAAGGCCCATCGCCAGCATGGCCAGCGCGAACAGCCCGCCGAACTGGATGGCCAGCCGCCCGACGCGCAGGTTCAGGCGCACCCTTGCGACCGCAGGATATAGCCGCTGCCGCGCACGGTCTCGATCGGATCGATCCCCAGATCCTGCAACCGCGCGCGCAGCCGGCTCATGTTGCTTTCAACGATATTGGTCGAAGGCGCGAACGAATAGCCCCAGACGTGTTCCAGCAGCATGTCGCGCGTCACCACCCTGTCGGCATGGCGCATCATGTGGGCAAGCAGCGAATAGAGCTTGCGATTGAGCTGCAACCGCCGCGTGCGGTAGCCGGCCGAATGGCTCGACGGATCGAGCGCCAGAGCGCCGACCGCCAGTTGTGCCGCATCGTCGCCGCGCGCGGATGGGCCCCGGCGCGTGATGGCGTTCAGCCGCGCGACCAGTTCGGCAACGGCGAACGGCTTCACCAGATAGTCGTCTGCCCCGGCCTCCAGACCCTCGATCCGATCGGCAAGCGAGCCCAGCGCGCTCAGCACCAGCACGGGCGGCATCGCGTCGGTGCACCTGCGCATCATTTCCAGCAGCGCGGTGCCTTCGACATCCGGTAGCAGGCGGTCCAGCACCACCGCATCGTACCGCTGCGCCTTGAAACGCGTCAGCGCGTCGGCGCCGCACCCGGCATGGTCGGCCGACCGCCCCACCGCGGCAAGGCCGCCCAGGATATGGCCGGCGATGACGGGATCATCCTCGACAACAAGCAAATGCATACGCGCTCCATCGGCTGGCGCGCGTTTAATGCAGTTCTGTGTCAAATCTGATACTTAGCCGGACCCGGCACCAGAAAGGCACCGGGGAAGCAGGGCGGCTGATCGAACAGGCGCTGACCCGCACCGGGGGCAACAAGGCCAAGGCCGCGCGTCTGCTCGGCATAACCCGGGCACAGCTCTACCACCGGCTGGACGGGCGCGAACCGGCGGAAAGTTGAGATCGACCTAAAGCGACCTAAGAGGGGTCTGGAACGCTCTGGGCCATGATCGCATCGAGCGAAGCCGTTTCTGGCGCGGCCAGGAAACGATCGATCCAGGCATGAAAATGCTGGAGCCCGCCTTCGTTGCGCCCCAGCGTCACGCGCGGCAGCAAACCCGTATCCATGACCTTCTGCTGTTCGCGCGACATCGGCAGGTCCTCCTCGCCCACCACCCGGCCCAGAAAGTCCGCCATGTCGTTTGCTTCGTGGATCATCGCGCCGACGGGCGGGTTTTCGTGCAGGAAAATCTGCACTGTGGTGGATTCGCCCACCGTGGGCCCCGGCAGTATCTGCGAAATGATGACGCCGCGCCCGCCCTTGTAGAAGCAGTTGATCGAAATATTGGGGAATATGATCCACTCGCCGAACAGCAGGGTATTCATCGGCCATTCGTCCTGCGGCAGATCGGCCAGACCGGCAATGTCATCCATTTCCAGCGGATGCCGTTCCCGATTGACCAGCCCCAGCCTCTGGTGTGGGCCGATGTAGTAATACTGCGCCAGATTGCTGATCTGCGCGCCAAACGTGTTCCGGTGGAGAACAGGCAGGTGGTAGAAATCCATGTGCGCGTCGAACGCCAGCTTCCAGTTCGCTCCCTGAAAGGACTGGGTGCGGAAATGGGACCAGTCTTGAAAACCGAACCCCGCCAGCATCTGGTCCATCCCATGCAGGAAGGCATCGAATTGCGGCGGCGCATCCGGGTTCAGGATCGCCCAGATCAGCCCGGCGCGTTCGGTCGAGGGAAATTCGACCAGCCCCTGCTGCGCGAAATCGACCTCGCCAAAATCCTGCCGCGATGCGACGGCGAGCAGGCGCCCGTCGGCGCCAAAGCTCCAGGCATGATAGGGACAAGTAAATCGCTGCGCATGGCCGCAACCGTCGGCCAGCCGGGCACCGCGGTGCGTGCAGCTATTCAGGAAGGTTCGCACCCGGCCGTCCTTGCCCCGGGTAATCAGGACCGGAACCTGCGCGACCTCAAGCGTCTTGAACCGGCCGGGCTCGGGCACTTCACACGAAGCGGCCAGCATCAACGGCACCCGCCGGAACAGTCGCTGCTGTTCGCGCGCGTAGTTGTCGGGATCGCTGTAGATCGAAGTCGGCAGGGTGGCGATGCCTTCGGCCTGCCGGATCGAGCCGGTCTGCACGCAATGCAGCATGTCTTCCGCCGCCGCGATAAGCTGTTGCCTGACAGTCATGGACACCCTTCATTCTGCCGCCGGAGAGACACGCCCAGCAAATTATGACTTAGTTATAATCCAGCCTGCCCTGTACAAGCAAGCGGTTGGTGTGGAACGGTGAAGCCGCGTGGCGGGGACTGTCCGGCCAGCCCATGCCAATCAGGCAGGCCATATCCACAATGCCGGGAATCCATCGTGTCACGCCTTGCCGATCATGCCGAACGCCGCCAGCAGGTCATCCGGATCGCGCGAAACATCACGCTGACCGACGGCCTTGAGGCGATGACGGTGCGCGCCATCGCCAAGGCGACCGGATACAGCACGGCGATTGTTTCGTATTATTTCAAGGACAAGGCAGACCTGTTGATGCAGGTCTTCGAGGAAGCGCTGGCGATTTCCGAGCAGCGCTTTCGCGCTCATGTCGATGCCGGCCAATCGCTGTTGGAATGCCTGTCGAGCCTTTTGCCGATCGACGAGGAGCTGACCGACGTGTGGCGCACCTGGTTTGCGTTCTGGAGCCTGACCGTCAGCGACAAGGGGTTTCGCGCCGTGCAGGTGGAGCGGACCGAGTTGCTGATCGCCACCCTGCGCACCCTGATGGATCGCGATGGGTTTCGCCTGCCCGATCCAGACGCCTCTGCCCGCCGCCTGTTCGCGGCTGTGGTGGGCATTTCGGTGCAGGCCGTCCACGATCCGGAGCGCTGGCCCCGTGACCAACAGACCAGCCTGCTTGCGGCAGAAATCGCGGCGGCAACTTCAACCTAGCTTACCGCCCCCTCTCCCCTGAATCCCGCGCGCGGATCGGCAGAATCCCGTTCACCACTGCCAGAGCAAGGAACGGAGGCGCTTGCCGTAGGCGTCTGTATCGATCATCCGGCGGCGGAGTTCTCCATGGCATGAAGCCTATCGGCATTGTGGGCGGGACAAGCTGGCCTTCAACCGTGTTGCCTTACCGCCTGCTCAATCACGAGGTGGAGCGGCGGCTGGCTGCCGGCCGGGGCACCGCTCAGTCCCGTGGCTTTGCGCCGGCAGCGCGCTGTTCAGGCGCTGAACCGCCCAGCAACGGCATGTCCGGCAGGTGCGGCCACGCGATGATGCGCGATCGTTCGCCCAGCAGCACGAGCTTGGGCTTGCGCATGCCAAACGCCGGCCAGTTGCCGATCGTTGCACTGGCTGGCAGGCCGGTTCTGGCAAAGGCCAGCAACGCCCCGGCCATGTCCTCTTCCAGCACCGCGTCCACGGGTTCCCACGCGCGCGTCGGGCGAAACAGGTTGAGCGCATCGCGCGTCCGCAGCCAATAGGGGACGTCACCCGTGTGATAGGCGCCGACGCTGGAGGGGTCGTGATCGCTGAACGCAATGCCCGGCGCATACGGCTGGCGACGCGTGAACTGGTAAGCGTAAACGGGCTGCGTCCCATAGCGGGCCTGCGCCTGCGCCCACAGAGCCATCTGCCGGCCCACCGTGCCATCGCGGGCGATGTCCGCCGCCGCCCGCGCCGGGTCCGGATCGGCATACGCCTTGAGCAAGGCATCGGCCTGCTGCGGATAACGCTGACGCACGGCAACTTCCAGCTCGGCGCGCGTCTTGATCGGGCCGAAGGGACGAAAGCTTTCGTCCCGCGTATAGCCAATCAGCACCGGCACATCGGCTTGCGCACGGGCGGCAAAGACCTGTTCAAGCGGACCGGTAACCACGCGCCCATCCTGCACGATGGGATCACGGCGGGTGGTGGCCGCGATGATGCGGTCGCCCGGCAGTGTCCGCATTTCGGCCAGCGAGGCGGCACCCAGTTCCTTTTGCAACGCCAGCCCTTGCGCTTCGGCCTGTGCAAGCGGCACCGGGCCGAGCATGCCGCCAAATGCGCTGCCGCTCATCGCCACGGCGCGCGCGAACAGGCCCCGGGCGCGCGGACTGCCTTGCAGCAACGAAATGGACATGGCACCCGCCGACTGGCCAACCACGGTGACATTCGCCGGATCCCCGCCAAAGCGGGCGATGTTGCGCTTCACCCATTCCAGCGCGGCGATCTGGTCCATCAGGCCAAAATTGGCCGTCCCTTGCGCACCGGCTTCGGCGGTCAGTTCGGGATGGGCCAGAAACCCCAACGCCCCCACGCGATAGGCCAGATTGACGCGGACCACGCCATCGCGTGCCAGCGGCTCGCCCGAATAATTGGCCATCGAAGCCGAACCGAGGGTGAAGCCCCCGCCATAAATCCACACCACCACCGGCGCCCTTGCGGCATCCTTCGGCGCCCAGATGTTCAGGTAGAGGCAGTCCTCGCTGGTGGCTTCGTTGCCGAAATAGTGGTTCTGCCGCGATCCGCGCAGTGGTTGCAGACATTCGGGCGCAAAGCGATCGGCGTGGAACACCCCCTGCCACGGCACCACCGGCTGTGGGGGCTTCCACCGCAAATCGCGCAAGGGCGGCGCGGCAAAGGGCACGCCCAGCCATGCTGAAACGCCCGAAGGCAGCGCCACGCCATCGACCTGCCCGCCATCCACCATGACCGGATCAGCCATTGCCGGAACGGCAGACCCAAGCATCAGCGCAGCAAGCGCACGCACGATGGTTGCCGGCCCCAGAGCCAAGGCGGATCGAGACAATGGCGATCGATATCCTGAACGGGGCGTGGTCATGCGGTGCGATCCTGTCCCTGCTGTTTTTGCGGACGATTCAGCGTCCGGTTGCTCTAACCGCCTGCGCTATCACGGCCGTGTCACTCTCAAAAGAATAAATGAAAGGA